>JADLBW010000147.1 GCA_020847515.1 Pirellulales bacterium
ACATGCGACGGGCGAAGATCAGCATCATCGGCGCGGGGAACGTCGGCGCCACGACGGCTCACTGGTGCGCGGCGGCTGAACTGGGCGATATCGTTCTGCTGGACATCCCGGCGACCGAAAACATGCCCAAGGGCAAGGGGCTCGATCTGATGCAGTCCAGCCCGATCGTGGGCTTCGACTCGAACATCCTCGGCACGACCAGCTACGACGATACGAAAAGCAGCGACGTGGTGGTCATCACCGCCGGCATTCCCCGCAAGCCGGGCATGAGCCGCGACGATCTGTTGGGCACCAACGCCAAGATCATGACCGCGGTCTGCAACGAGATCAGGGCGAGCAGCCCTAACGCCGTGGTAATCGTCGTCAGCAACCCGCTCGACGCGATGGTGCAGCGAGCGCAGCAGGTGACCGGCTTCCCGCCGCAACGGGTGGTGGGCCAGGCCGGCGTGCTGGATACGGCCCGCTATCGCACATTTCTGGCGATGGAACTCGGCGTCAGCGTCGAGGACATTTCCGCGCTGCTCATGGGCGGCCACGGCGATACGATGGTGCCGCTGCCGAGCTGCACCAGCGTCGGCGGCATTCCGGTCGCGCAGCTCATCAAGCCAGAGCGACTCAAGGAGATCATCGACCGCACGGCTAAAGGGGGCGCCGAGATCGTCTCTCTGTTGAAGACGGGCAGCGCCTACTACGCCCCGGCCGCGGCGACCGCGCAAATGGTCGAAGCGGTCGTCCGCGACAAGAAGCGGCTCATTCCTTGTGCGGCTTATTGCGACAAAGAATACGGCGTCGGCGGCTACTACGTCGGCGTCCCGGTCGTGCTCGGCTCCGGCGGGGTCGAGCGTATTATTGAGCTCCAGCTCGGCGCGGAAGAGAAGGCCGCCTTCCAGAAGAGCGTCGATGCCGTCCAGGAGCTCGTCAAGGCGATGGCGGCATTGGTTTAGCCGCCGCGGTGGTTGGCGGGGCCTCCGGCGCGACCGAGGCGCCCCGGCGTCGCACGCCTGAGTTCGATGGTGCGAGCTACCGCGCTTCGGGCGCAGGCGTTCCCGTGATATTTATTCGCCCTGGGCTGCCTTGCCTGCGGGCCAGCTATTTGGAGTTCTGGGTCGCAATAGCGCACGCTAGCACGACGCGATCGATGGCCGCTCTACGGCGGAATTGACACGCGCGGCTCGAAGGTTTACAAACCCCATTCGTGCCCCGCTCGCGCGGCGCCAACGTTGTCTGGCGACCTGACCTACCCGACCCCGACGACGATTGCATTATGAACCGCCTGCCCGCTGTCAAGGCGTCGAAGTTTGAACCCGCGTGTGCCTTTGATCCTACTTTTCCCCCCTTGCCGACGCGCTCTCGAAAGGCGATCGGCCTCTCGAATCGCGATCGCGCCGCGGCAGCGCAATACTCGCTGTTCGTGCCGATCCACTACGAGCGGCGGTATGCATACCCGCTGCTGGTGTGGCTCCACGATGAAGGGGGGAGCGAACGGGAACTGCGACAGCTTATGCCGCACGTAAGCTTACGGAACTACGTCGCCGCGGCAGTTCGCGGCACGGCCTCGGCGGTCAGCGGATGCGGTTATAGCTGGGGCGACGCGCAGCACGCCGCGAGCGAGGCGATCGATCGCGTTCGCGAGTCGATGGACGAGGCCCGACGCCGATTCAACATCCATTCCGGGCGGGTGTGCATCGCCGGCCAGGGAAGCGGCGGCACGATGGCTCTACGCGCGGCGCTGCAGCGGCCCGAGTGGTTCGCCGGTGCGATCTCGCTGGGCGGACCAATGCCGCGAGGCGGCTGCCCGCTCAACCGGGTGAACGACGCCCGGCGCGTGCCGCTGTTGGTCGCGGCCTGCCGCCAGAGCGCCGCCTACCCCGATGTGCACGTTGCGCGCGATTTGCGGCTGCTGCACGCGGGGGGCTTTTCGCTGGCCTTGCGCCAGTACCCTGGCGACGACGGCCTGACCACCGTGATGCTGGCCGACATGGATCGCTGGATCATGGGGCGCGTCTGCCCCGCGCCGGCGGAGGCGGTCCGATAGGGCGCCTCGGCTCATTCTCTGCAGCGGCGCGACATCGTTTCTAACGCTCCCGCGGCGGCCAAGTAGCGCCGCGCTTCTGCTCTTCTCCTGTACGCGGAACCGTCGCCTGATTCGCATCGGCGTCCCCCCGCGGCCGACAATTTCGATTGACAGGCCGAGGGCGGCTCTTGTACAAGCGGCTCGCGTTTTTCTCAAGTTTGCAATCGCTCCTGCCGCAGGCCCGCCGAACGACCTTCGGCGCCTGGCAGCCGCCACTGCGCCGCCCTGGCTGTCATGTCGCTCGATCAATCCCAAGCCGCCGACGCCGCCGACGAGCCGGTACCGCAGGGTCGGATCAATCGGCTCGTCAACCGCCTGCTAAACTGGGCGACCGCGACGCGCCTGCGCTTGATACTGACGAGCGTCGCCGGCCTGACGGCGCTGGGGCTTGTCTTTGCCGCCTGGAGCTACCTGGGCCAGGTGGCGCTGGAGCCGCTCGACCCCAAGACGGCGGAGCTGGCCCTGGCGGCCTATGATCAAGGGAACTACAGCGAAGCCAAGTCGATCGTCGGTCAGATGCAGAGCCAGCCGGCGCCGCAGAGCGACCTGGCCAAGGCCCTGTTTGTACTTGGCGCCGTCAAGGCCCGCGACGCGCAGGCCGAGGCTTCCGCCGTGCGGCGCAGCGCGATGTATGAAGTCGCGGCGCGCTATCTCGAAAAGGCCCGCAAGCTTGAACTGCCCGACGAGCGGGCCGGCGAGGCGTGCTTTCTGCTTGGCAAGAGCCTGGTATGCAGCGGCCAGTGGCATGACGCGATCCCGCTATTGGAGCAAGCGCGCCTTGATCCGGCGCTGCCGGCGACGGAGATCTACCGACTGCTGGTCGAGGCGATCGTGGCTCAGAAAGAGTCTGACCTGCCGCTGGCCTTGAGCTACAACGAACACGTACTGGCGGACGCCCAGTTGCCGCCCGAGCAGCGCCAGGAGGCGCTCCTGCAGTCGGGAGGCATCCTGTTGCGGCTGGGCAAATACGCCGACGCCCGCGAGGCCCTGCTGCAGATTCCCGCCGAGGGATTGCACGCCGCCAAGCGGACGCTGCTGCTGGGGCGCCTGGATATCGAGGAGGCGCAGTCATTGCCCGCCGATTCGCCGCAGCGCGCGGCGAAGCTCGAATCGGCCTCGCAATTGCTTGAGCGCGCCAAGGGCATGCAGTCGTCCGACGGCGTCTTGGCGCGGCAGGCGGCCCTGTGGACCGCGCGCTGCTTCGCCCTGCGGGGGCAAGACGCCGCCGCACTGGCTGAATTCGAACGCATTGTCCAGGAACACCCTGGCACGTCGGAAGGGCTGGGCGCGGGACTGGCGGCGGCCGACTACTATCGCCGGCAGGGCAACTTTGAACGGGCGTTAACCGGCTTTCGGCGCGTACTGCGCGCGGCGGGAGGCGAGGACGGCTTAGACAATCCACTGATGCCTAAGGCCGAGGTCCGCCAGCGATTGACGGACGTGTACCAGCAATGCGTCGATGAAGCGATGTTCGCCGAAGCGCTCGTCCTGGTCGATCTGTTCGAACCGCTGTTCGGCCGAGCGAGTTGCGCCGAGCTACGCGCCAGGGCCCTCCAGCGGTGGGGCGAGCGGCGGCTCGACGAGGCGGCGCAGGCCGATGCCCAGGAGCACGTCGCTGAGCAAGAAGGACGCTTTCGCCTGAGGGCGGCTGGCCAGGCCCACGAGCAACTAGCGCGGCTCCGCTTTGCATCGGCCAAGTTCGGCGACGATCTGTGGAATGCGGCCGACTGCTATTTCCGGGGCCGCAGTTTCACTCATGCGGCGCGCGTGCTGCAAGAGTACCTGCACCACGAATCGCAGCGCCGCAACGCCATGGCGCTGTTGCGGCTGGGCCAGTCGCACCTGGCGGGCCAGTCGCTCGAGCGGGCGATCGACTCGTTCCAGCAGTGCATGGAGACGTACCCCGACGATCTGTGGAGCTCGCAGGCTCGTTTGGAGTGCGCCCGTGCGTACGAGCTGCAAAACAAGTTCGCTGAGGCCGAGCAGTTGCTGCTGACGAACCTGGTAGGGAAATCACTCACGCCGGCCAGCTCGGAATGGCGGGACTCGCTGTTCGAACTCGGCGGGTTGCTCTATCAGCTAGGCCGCTACGACGAGGCGATCGGCAAGCTCGACGAAGCGATCCGGCGGTATCCCGACTGGCGTCAGTCGTTGTGGGCCCAGTACACGCTGGCCCGCTGCCACCACTGCGCTGCCGAGGCGTCCGCGGCGCGGCTGGCCGAGTCGAAGACCGAGAATGAACGCCAGGCGGCGCGGGTGGTGCTTACCGACCAGCTCGGCAAGGCGCACGAGTGCTACCAGCGCGTGCAGCGCGAGATCACGCTGCGCGAGCGAGACGGCGGCGATCCGATCGATCGCGTGTTGCTGCGCAACTGCTACTTGATGCAAGGCGCCGTCCTGGTCGACATGCGGCGTTTTGATGAAGCGATCGTCGCGTTCGGCAGCGTCATTACCTCGTACCAGAACGACCCGGTGTCGCTGGAAAGCTTCCTGCAGGTGGCCAATTGCTGGCGACGCCTGGGCGAGCCGGTGAAGGCCCGCGTCATGCTCGATCAGGCCAGAATGGTGCTCAAAGGAATGCCGGAAGACGCCGACTTTCTCGCCACGACGAATTTCAACCGCCAACAGTGGGACATGTTGTTGACGCAGATGAGTGATTGGTGATTGCGGATTGCGGATTGGGGATTGGGGATTGCGGATTGCGGATTGCGGATTGGGGATTGCGGATTGGTCATTGGTGCTTGGTCATTGGTGCTTGGTCATTAGTACTTGGTCATTAGTACTTGGTCATTGGTACTTGGTACTTGGTCATTAACGCCTGTGCGGTTAGTTTCCGGCAATTGCCGACGCTTGGTCCTTAAACTCGTTTCTTAGCCTCTATGTCCGAACTATCCACTGCAACGCTGGCCGACCTGATAAGCAAGCGCCGCAAATGCCTGGCGCAGTTGCGGGATTTGGGACGCCGACAAGAGCAGGCGATTGCCGCTGGCGACATGGCGGCCTTGCTGCGATTGATCGCGGCCAAGCAGCAGCTCATCGTGGCGCTGCAGGCCTTGGAAAGGCAATTGACTCCGTACCACGCCCAGCCGCCCGAGGCCCGCGTCTGGGCGTCGCCCGCCATGCGAGCGCAGTGTGCCGACGACGCCGAGGCGTGCCGGCAATTGGTTCAGGAAGTCATGGCCCTGGAGCAACAGGGCGAGCGACAAATGACCCAGCGCCGCGACGCGGCGGCCAGCCAGTTGCGCGCGGCGGTCCACGCCGGACGCGTGCGGGAAGCGTATTTGGGACAACGGTGAGAGGGGCAGTTGGGAATTGCGAATTGCGAATTGATCATTGGTGCTTGGTGCTTGGTCATTGCTATGTAGCGGCGATTGCGGCCGTTGCTTGATTCTGACCCGCTCTTAATTGCTTCGCGGCTTACGATGCATCTGCGCATTCATCATGACGCTGGCGACGAATCGCTCGTCTCGGGCGAGGCGGCGGCCAGCAACGCCCTGGGCGACGACCCGAGTCTGGCCGTCATCCTCGAGGCGTGGAACGACGCGACGTTACGACTGCAGCAAACCCACGAGGCGCTGCAGTCGGAAGTCGCCCGACTTACCGACGAGCTGGCCGCCAAAGATCAGGAGCTGGCCCGGCAGAACCGTCTGGCCGACCTGGGACGCATGGCGTCGCACGTGGCGCATGAGGTCCGCAACAGCCTCGTACCCGTAAACCTGTATCTGAGTTTGCTCCGCAGAAGGCTGTCGGGCGATGCCGGCAGTCTCGACGTCCTGGCCAAGGTGGAGGCAGGGTTTACCGCCCTGGATGCTACCGTGAACGATTTGCTGAACTTCACCGCCCACCGCGAGCCGCATTGGCGGTCGTTTATCGTACAAGACCTGATCGAGGAGATCTTCGAATCGCTGGCGCCGCAGCTTGAAGCGCAGGGAATCGAACTGTCGATCGACGTGCCGCCCCACACCGTGGTGACCGCCGATCGCGAGATGCTGCGACGGGCGATTTTGAACCTCGCGCTGAACGCGGTCGACGCCATGCCGCAGGGCGGAGATCTGGTCGTTACGTCGTACGAGCGGCAGGGGGGATTGGAGCTGGAGATCGCCGACAGCGGCCCCGGCGTGCCGGCGGAAAATCTGCCGCGGCTGTTCGATCCGTTCTTCACGACCAAAGCGGCGGGGACGGGCTTGGGCCTGTCGATCGTCAATCGGATCGTGGCGGCCCACGGCGGCCAATTGACGGTTTCCAACTGCCCCGAAGGGGGCGCTGCGTTCACCATCGAATTGCCTGCCCGCCGGGCCCGGGGGATGGCAGCATGACCGCGGCCTCACGGCGAACTGAATCCGAAGCCTGCCTGGGCCGCGTGCTAGTCGTCGACGACCATGCCGCCGCCCGCGAATCGATCATCGATATCCTCCGGCAGGCTGGGTACCGGGCGGAAGGGCTCGCCAGCGCCGTTGAGGCGCTGCCGCGACTCGACGACCACGCGTTCGACGTGGTGATCACCGATCTGCAGATGCCCGCGATGGACGGGCTGCAGTTCATCCGCCAGCTTTCTCGGCGAGGCGTGCCGGCCCAGGTCATCATGATCACGGCGCATGCGACGATCGCCTCGGCGGTCGAAGCGATGCGCTGTGGAGCGTTCGACTACTTAGAGAAGCCCTTCAACGTCACCCAGCTCGAGCAGCTTGTCGCGCGGGCGCTCGAGCGGAAGCGCATCGGCGAGCCGGGCCCCGCGGCGACTGGCGCCGGCGAGTTCTGCGACGACGACCGCCACGGCGGCATGGTGGGCGACAGTCCCGCCATGCAGGCGCTGCGAGCGCGGATCCGCCAGGTGGCTCCGACCGACGAAACCGTGCTGATTTGCGGCGAGAGCGGCACCGGCAAGGAACTGGTCGCCCGCGCAGTTCACGCCCTCAGCCGCCGCGCGGCGGGCCCGTTGGTCAGCCTCAACTGCCCTGCCCTGTCGCCCCAGTTGGCCGAGAGCGAACTGTTCGGCCATCGCCGCGGCGCGTTCACCGGGGCCGACGCCAACCGCGTCGGTCGGTTTGAGCTGGCCAGCGGCGGAGCGATTTTGCTCGATGAAATCACCGAGATCGACCTGCCGCTGCAGTCGAAGCTGCTGCGGGTGCTTCAAGAACGGACGTTCGAGCCGGTCGGTTCCAGCGAGACCCGCAAAGCCGACGTGCGGGTGATGGCAAGCACCAATCGTGATCTGCTCACGGAGATTGCCGCCGGGCGGTTCCGCGAGGACCTGTACTATCGCCTGGCCGTCGTGCCGTTGGAGCTGCCGCCGCTGCGCGAGCGGGGTGACGATGTGCAACTGCTGACGGACTTCTTCCTGGAGCGCGCCGCCCGGCGGCTTCAGCGGCCGCGACTTGAGTTGACCGGCGACGCCCGCGAGCTGCTGGCGGCTTATCGGTGGCCGGGCAACGTGCGCGAGCTGGAGAATATCGTGACGCGAGCCTGCGTGCTCGCGGTCGACGGCGCCATCGCCGCGGCCGATATCCGCCCCTGGCTGCAGCAGCCCGACGACCTGGCGAAGCCGGCAGGCGCCGGCGCCGCTGCCGCCGCCGGAGCCAGTTTAGACGAAATGGAGCGGGATTTGATCGTGGCGACGCTCCAGCGCTTCAGCGGCAATCGTAACGCGGCCGCCGCTGCGCTGGGCATCGGCGTGCGGACGCTGAGCGGCAAACTGCGTTCATATGGGTTTGCGCCGCGGACCCGCGACTTCGGAAACGCCGCCCACCGGCAAATGCTGCCGCTGCCAGCGGCAACTTCTGCCGGCAGCGCGGACCGGCGGTGCGGATAAGCCTGCCGACCAGGCGCTAGGCGGCAACGCGGCTTCGCGAGGTAACCGCCACGGCCGCAGCGGTTTTCGCACAAGCGCCGCGCGTGGGCCGCACGGTTGCATTGACGCGCGGCCCAAAGCTTGCTAATTCCTTGTTTCCAAAACCAAAGCCAACGCGCCGCCGGTCGCAACGCACGGCCGCGGCGCGGCTGGAAATTCGCGAGGAATAGACCTGCGGAGACGCCCGACCGTGTTGAGCTCGCTGTTTGAATCGTCGACGCTGCCGCTGCTGGAGCAGGTGGTTAATTTCACCGAGGCTCGGCACGGCGTGTTGGCGGGGAACATCGCGAACCTCGATACGCCCGGCTATCGCTGTCAGGATCTATCGCCCGAGGCGTTTGAGCAGCAGCTTCGCAGCGCCCTGCAGTCGCGCCGGCCAGCGCCGGCGGCGAGTCCTGGCGAATCGTGGGATCCAGCGTGGGCGCGTGATGGATCGGCCCCCGCGGCGGCCCGCCCCGCCGACTCGCTGAAGACCACAAGCGAATCGATCAAGGGCATGCTTCGACACGACGACAACAACGCCAGCCTCGAAGAACAGGTCACGGAAATCGCCAAGAACCAGTCGCAGCACAATATGGCGCTCAGCCTGATGCGGGCCCAGTTCAGCCTGTTGCGAGCGGCGATCACGGAGCGCGCCTGACGGGGAAGCAGGCGGGTGAGTGGGTGAGCAAGTCAGTAGGTAAGTAGCTGAGAAATGCGGCGCAGCGGGAAGGCGCCGCTCGATGAAACTCCGCCGGCGCCGGACGCCGACGGCTTGCATTCGCGTCGTTTACTGCAAGGCATCCTGCATCTTTCCCAATCGGCAAAGCGGCGAGCCTATGTTCAGCGCCTTCGACGTCAGCACCAGCGCCTTGGTCGCCCAGCGAACGCGGCTCAACGCGATCTCGTCGAATATCGCCAACGTCTCCACCACGCGCAACGAGCGCGGCGAGCCGGAGCCCTACACGCCGCGCTACGTGACGTTCCAGACCGACGCCGACGTCCGCACCGGCTCTGGCGGGATGGGGGTCAAGGTCGGCAGCGTCGAATACTCGACGGTCGCGCCGCTCATGAAGTACGAACCGGGCCATCCCGACGCCGACGCCAGCGGGCGCGTAGCGTATCCGAATATCGACATGACCCACCAGTTCGTCGACGCCCTGGAGGCGACGCGAGCCTACGAGGCCAACATCGGCGTGCTGGAAATTACCAAACAGATGGCGCAGCGCACGCTGCAGCTCATTGCCTAACGCAAAGGCGCCGCCATGTACTCCATCAGTAGCGCCACAGCCGCTTCCAAGGCCTTTGCGTCGCCGCCGGCGCGCAGCGCCGTGGCCGCGGGCGAAACGAGCAGTTTTAAGGACGTCCTGCTCAAATCGATCGACGAAGTCAACACGATGCAGCAGCAGGCGGACCAGGCGGTGGAAAACATGCTCACCGGCGGCGACGCCGACCCCGCCGCGGTCCTCACCGCCGTGCAGAAGGCCGATCTGGCGTTTCGCATGATGATGCAGATGCGGAACAAGGTGCTGCAGGCGTACCAGGAAGTCAAGGACATTCGGATTTAAGGGCACGCGCCTGCCGACTACCGCGACCGCCAGTCGCCAGCAATTCCCTTGAGGTCCACGGATGGACTTTATCAATCACTTCACCGCCCAAGTCCGCGACCTGTTCGCCTCGATGACGCCGGCGGCGCGCATCACCTCGGCGTTGCTACTAGGGGTGATCGTCGTCAGCCTCGGTTATCTATTTCAGGGCTACGGCGGAACGACCGAAGACTTCCTGTTCAGCGGCGCCATTCTGCAGCCGGCCGAAGCCGATCGCGTCGAGGCCGCCATCGCCAAGGCGAACCTGAAACTTTATGAGCGCAAGGCGGGCCGCATCGTCGTGCCGCGGGGCGAGAAGACCGCCTATCTGGCGGCTGTCGCCGACGCCGGGGCCCTTCCGCCGAACTTCGACACCCTGCTGGAGGAGTCGCTCGAAGGGGGCCTGTTCGAAAACAGCGAAAAGGCCCGCATCCGCTACAAAGCCGCCCGCGAGCAACTCCTCTCGATGATGATCAGCATGATGGAGGGGATCGAAACTGCGAAGGTCCTCTACGACATTCGCGAGCCCAAAGGCTTCGAGCGGCATCAGATCACCGCGACCGTCAGCGTCCGACCGGCGGCCGGCGTCCCGCTCGATGCGCTGCGGCAGCGCAATATCCGCGCCGCCGTCGCCGGCGCCATCGCCGGCTTGGATCCGAAAGACGTGACGATCCTGAATCTCGCCGACGGCTCGCACTACGCCGGCGGCGTCGAGGTGACCGAGGCCAATTTCGACGAACCCTACTTCCGCACCAAGCTGGCGTACGAGCAGAAGCTCAAGTCGAAGATTGAAGACCTGCTGTCGTTCATCAAGCCGGGCGTCAAGGTGCAGGTCAGCGCCGAACTCGACGAGTCGGTCAGCGCCCAGGTCCGCACGCTCAAGACCGACGGCGACCCGGCGGCGATTCGCGAGCGCTCCGATTCCACTGAGTCCAATAGCACGCAAACCGAGGATCGCGGCGAACCGGGCCTTGTCGCCCAGGGGCCCGGACGCACCGGCGCCCAGCAGCAGGTCGCCAAGAACCAGACGACCGACAGCCGTACGACCACCGAGACGGAAAGCTTCATCCCGAAGACGGAAGAACTCCGCGAACAGGCGGGCCTGGTT
Organism: Pirellulales bacterium; assembly: GCA_020847515.1. Classification (GTDB taxonomy): domain Bacteria; phylum Planctomycetota; class Planctomycetia; order Pirellulales; family Lacipirellulaceae; genus Lacipirellula. The sequence goes on from JADLBW010000147.1 coordinate 10,596, forward strand.
CCGACGCGGGTCCACGCGGCGATCATCGTCCCCAGCGAATACCTGGTGCGGGTCTGGCGAGAAACCGATCCTAACGCCGCGCCCGACGCCAAGCCGA
>JADLBW010000148.1 GCA_020847515.1 Pirellulales bacterium
ATTCAGGCGGCAACGCCGCAAACTGCTCCGGCGAAATCGGCGGCGGCAACGACATGCCCCTGGTGTGACCGATTTCGCCCAATGCGCGAAGAGCAGTTTCTTATCCCAGGGCGTGAACGGTTACGTCAAACGCTTCGTGGGTTCGGAAGAATTCATCAACGGGATTGAACGATGGTGCCTTTGGCTTAAGGACGCTTCACCGAGCGAGGTGCGTCGTCTGGCGGCAGTAAAGGAACGGGTGGAAGGCGTCAAGCGGCATCGCGAAGCAAGTCGACGCGCAACGACGCGCGAACTGGCTGCCAGACCCGCCTTGTTTGGCGAAATCCGACAACCAAAGAGTCGCTATTTGCTCGTGCCGAGCGTCTCATCTGAGCGCCGTGAGTATATCCCGATCGGCTTTAATCCGCCCTCGGTGATTGCGAGCAATCTTACGTTAGTCGTTCCGCGAGCAGGACTATTTCACTTCGGCGTCCTAAGCTCCGCGATGCACATGGCCTGGGTCCGCCAGGTGGCCGGACGCTTGAAGTCCGACTTTCGCTATTCGGCAAAGCTCGTCTACAACAACTACCCCTGGCCGCAGGACGTGAGCGACGCCAAGCGGCAAGCCGTCGAGGAAGCGGCCCAGGGCGTTCTCGACGCCCGCGAGGCCCATCCCGAAGCGACGCTGGCTGACCTCTACGACCCCCTGTCGATGCCTGCGAATCTCGCCCGCGCCCACGCCAGGCTCGACCGCGCCGTCGACAAGTGCTACCGCTCCCAGCCGTTCGTCAGCGAGCGCAACCGCGTGGAGTATCTGTTCAATCTCTATCAGCAACTTACCGCGCCGCTGCTCACAGCCGAATCCCGACGGCCGCGGTAAAGGGAGTGGCTAGCGGCTGGCGGCCAACAGCCATGCCTACTTCCGCTCGATCAGCTTATCGAGAATGCCGTTGACAAACTGCGACGACTGGGCCGTGCCGTAACGCTTGGCCAGCTCCACCGCTTCGTTGATCGCCACGCGGTCGGGGGTGTCAGCGTAGCGGATTTCGTAAGCGCCCAGCCGCAGCAGATTGCGGTCGGTGGCCGGCATGCGATGGACCGACCAGTGCTCGGCCTTGGACTGCAAGAGCGCGTCCAGCTCGTCCTGATTCCGCTTCACCCCCAGCACCAGCCCTTTGGCGAACCCGCGCGATTCGTCGTCGCGCAGGCGCAGCGCCAGAAACGCGCCCAGGTTTTCGAGCGAGTTCTGCGGGTTGAGATCTTCCTGAAATAGCGCCTGCAAGGCGATCTCGCGGGCGCGACTGCGGCGGGACATAGGAAAGCTGTAAGCTGTCGGCTATTAGCTGTTAGCCGGAAAGGAAACAATTGATGCTGATTACTGCCTGCTCCGATGGCTTCGAGGCAGCGATGCCCGTTTGGGCAGTAGTGGGCGACGATGGGCGGAAAACTGCTGCAGTTGCGCCCCGCTCTACTTTACGCCCAATCTATGCCAACGGCGATACCGCCATGCGGATTCACCACGGGGGCACGGAGGGCGCCGAGGGAAGCAAAGCGGTTGTTTGCTTTTCTCCGCGTGCTCCGTGCCTGCGTGGTTCGATTTCTACTGGTCACAACGGACGCTGCTATTTTACGCCGTCGGGAGACTGCGGAGCAATCCGACCATGTGGAGGGCGGCCTCGGCGCACTGGCTCCCCTTGTTGCCATGGGCGCCGCCGGCGCGATCGATCGCCTGCTCCATGCTTTCGCACGTCAGCACGCCAAAGAGCACCGGCAAATCGTACTGCAGGGCAATCTGGCTCATCGCCAGGCTCACCCCGCGATTGATGTGCTGATCGTGCGACGTTTCGCCGCGAACCACCGCGCCCAGGCAGATCACCGCCGCGTAGCGGGCCGAGGCGGCCATCCGCTGGGCGACCAGCGGAATCTCCCAGGAGCCGGGGACCCAGGCGACGTCGATGCGGTCATCCGGCACGCCGGCGTCAGCCAGCGTGGCAAGGGCGCCTTCGAGCAGCTTGCGGGTCACCGAGCTGTTCCACTGGGCGACCACGACGCCGTAGCGGTCGGCGGGCGCGGGGGGCGCGGGTTGGATTTCGTTAGCCATTTGCGGAGGCCCGAGCGTCGACGGATAGGTATTTGAACGGTCGCTGGATTGATTCTAACGGCGATGCGATGAGAATGGATAGTTCGCATCGCATTTGCCCCCGGAAGAACCTGCGTGCTTCGCGCCGCCCACGAGGTGGATAATCATGGCCAGACAGTCCTTGATGTTCAACGATTATCCCGTCGTAAAGTTTGGCTCGATTACGTTCCGGGAAGTATTCATCATCCTTCAATACGATAAGACGCCGCTCATCAAGGTGATGTATGAGCCGACCGTCGGCTACACCACGTCAGTTCGCGCTTACCATCAGGACGGAACGTACCTGGCGACGGCTGAGGGCGAGCAGCTCATTTCGACTCCCGAAGGCAGGCAGGCGGGCATCAGGCTCGAAACTCGGGGCGGAGTGACTGCCTGCGATCTCGCCGGCAAGACGCTGTTCGAGCTCCGAAGAATAGGCGCGGATACGGTGAAGATCTCAGCGGAAATGTACGGTCCCGCGGGCAAATTCATCGTGGCGAATGACGAGTATTTCTACGTTGAGGACGCGCACGGGAACAACCGCATCAGCGGCGGCACGATGGCGAAGATGTACATCGCCATACGCGTCAAGAGCCGCGGCTTGGAAATCGCTTTGGGGGAGCCCCCGGTAGATTGACGGGCAACGGGGCGATCCGACACGCGCTCGCCGTTGTTCGCAATTGGGAGGAAACATCCGCTTATGGCGAACGTCGCAAAAACGGCTGATTATTGAGCATTGCGCCGTCGATGAGCCATGGACTCAGCGGATGCAGCCCCGGCCTTTGGCCGGGGGTCGCGTGCCCTGGGGATCGACGTTGACCCGATGGAAAGCGACCCCCGGCCGGAGGGCGGAGCTGCAGCGGCTGTTGAGCGGTGCAACGGTCAATAAGACGTGGCTCTAATCTGGAACTCCTCCACGACGACTCCCCCAATGAGGTGCTCTTGGATGATCCGCTCGAGCACCTCCGCGCGACACGAATGATACCACGCCGCCTCCGGATAGACGACCGCGATCGGCCCCTGCGTGCAGACCTGCAGGCAGTTGGCCTTGGTCCGAAAAATGCCGCCGTCGCCCGTAAGCTGCAGCTCCTTCAGCCGCCGCTTGAGATACTCCCACGCAGCGAGCGACTCCTCGCGGCCAGAACACTTGGGCTTGGTCTGATCGGCGCAGAGAAACAAATGGCGCTTGATCCTGTCAGCGCCGACGGCCGTGAACTCTTTCCAAGGGGCGTCGGCGTATTCGGCCATAAGAAAGTAGGGGGAGAGTTCGCTGTTGCGCGCTCTTTCCGCTGTTTTCCTTCGCCTCACTGGGCGTCCGCGAGCGTCAGGACCACGCGTTTGCCAAGTGCTTCGGCCTAGCGTACGAGGGTTTCAACAGTAGGATTGGCGCGCCGCCCCGCCTCGAGGTTCGGAGCGCTGACTGATCCGTGCTGGTGAGTTGGGCCAATTCGGAAAGGCTCAGGCCCTTGGCTTCGCGGGTCTCCTTAAGTTGCGAAAACAACGATTCAAGCTGACCCAGGCTCGCCATGTGCTGTTGGTGGCGAGCGATCAGCTCGGGCAGTTCGGCATCCAGTTGCGCGCGGACGGCGTTGTACGTCGCCGCTTCCTCGGAAGTTAGCCGACGGTCGCGGACAATCCGTTGCATTGTTATTGCCTCCTCGGCACTTCGTAAGCGGTCACCGGATAGACCGTGTCGGCGTCAATACGTTCATAGACCACGATCAGGGTGCGGCCACTGCTCTTCTCGCCAAACTGAACTACTACCGGCTTCAGCCGGTAGTAGTTCAGTTCACGATATCCCGTTCGATCCTATCGGGAAAAACTGCAGGTTATTCCTTAATGCTCAGCAAGAACTCGGCGTTCGACTTGGTTTTTCGCAGCCGGTTGACCAACAGTTCCATCGCGTCCGGCCCGTTCATTTCATTGAGCACCCGCCGCAGCAGGCATACCCGGCGATGCTCTTCGGGGTCCATCAGCATCTCTTCGCGGCGGGTGCCGCTGCGCCCGATGTCGATCGACGGCCAGAGGCGGCGGTCGACCAGCCGGCGATCGAGCACGATCTCCTGGTTGCCGGTCCCCTTGAACTCCTCGAAGATCACCTCGTCCATGCGGCTGCCGGTGTCGACAAGCGCGGTGGCGATGATGGTGAGCGAGCCGCCCTCTTCGACCTTACGGGCCGAGCCGAAGAACCGCTTGGGTCGCTGCATCGCGTTGGCGTCGATGCCGCCGGAGAGCAGCTTTCCGGAGCTGGGGCACTCGGCGTTCCATGCGCGGGCCAGCCGCGTGATCGAATCGAGGAAGATCACCACGTCGCGGCCGTACTCGACCATCCGCTTGGCCTTCTCGATGACCATCTCGGACACCTGTACGTGGCGGGCCGAGGTCTCGTCGAACGTGCTGGAAATCACCTCGCAATTCGACCCTTTGACCTGCCGTTCCATGTCGGTCACTTCTTCGGGCCGCTCGTCGATCAGCAGCATGATGACGTAGGCGTTGGGATAGTTGGCCAGCACGGCCTTGGCCATCTTCTGCATCAGCACGGTCTTGCCGGCCCGCGGCGGGCTGACGATCAGTCCCCGCTGGCCGAAGCCGATCGGCACGATCATATCGACCACCCGCATGTCGATCTCCTCGGGCGTCGTCTCCATGCGGATCCGCTCGTCCGGGTGGACCGGCGTGAGGTTATCGAACAGCACCTTCTTGTTGACCAGGTTCGGGTCCTGGCCGTTGATCGACTCCACCCGCAAGAGAGCGAAGTACCGTTCGTTCTCCTTGGGAGGGCGAATGGTGCCCGACACGGTCGCCCCGGTGTGCAGGCCGAAGCGGCGAATCTGGCTCGGCGAGACGTAGATGTCGTCCGGGCAGGAGAGGTAGTGGTAGTCCGGCGAACGGAGGAAGCCGAAGCCGTCCGGCAAGATCTCGAGCGTCCCTTCGCCCGACATCATGCCGTTGAACTTCACCCGGGCCTTGAGGATGCGGTAGATGAGGTCCTGCTTCTTCAGGCCGCTGGCTTCCTCGATGTTCTCTTCCTCGGCCACGGCGATGAGCTCGGGCATGCTCATCTTCTGCAGGGCCGCGATGTGCATGTTGGGATCGGGCTTGTCGGTCCGCTCGATCGCGCTGCCGACGCGGCGGACCCGCTCGGCCGCCTTATCCAGTTCCTCGGCGAACGACAGCGGCTCTTCCTGTTCGAGCTCGAACAGGCGCTGGCGATCGATGTGCTCCATGTCGGGCGCGTCGTAGGAACGACGCTGACGAGCGTAGGCGGGTTGGGGCCGGTTGAACCGCGGCCCACGGCTGCCGTTCTCTGGCATGACTAAACTCCTGATGTTCCGAAAAGAGAGGATGGCGTCCGCTGCACAGAAAGCAGCCGACGGAGGGATGCAAGGGCAAACAGGCAGAAGCGCGAACCGCCGCTCGCCGGCGATTACCGCGCGTAACTAGGCAAGGTTAAAGTGGGAACTTTGGAAGGCGACTCCGCTGGACAGGCTCTGAAGGAGCCCGCCAACGTTCAAACCGAGGCGATCTAGGCGGGACCTCGGCGACGACTCCGCAGCAAAAGTAAGTTCTAGTATTGCAGGCCGACCATCAAAAGGGAAGCGCACCGGCGGTGCTTTTGCCGGCGATAGCGGCTAACCGTCGACAACTTCCGCCCAGAATCGCGCAAGCTGAGCGTCGAGCTCCGCCAGCGAGCCGGAGTTGTCCACGGCGTGCGTACACCAGGGCCTTTTCTCCTCTATCGGCAACTGGGCCGCTTCCCGCCGAGTGAATTCTTCAGCCGTCCAGCCGCGATTGGCCATCGCCCGGGCCAACCGCATTTCGCGCGGAACGTCGACGCAGAGGACGGCGTCGCAGATATCGTTCCAGCCGGCTTCGACCAGCAGCGGCGCGTCGATCACGACCGCCGGGACGCCGTCGTCGGGTAGCTGGCGGGCCTGGGCCTCGATCTGCTGGCGGATGCGCCCATGGAGGGCCTCTTCCAGAAATCGCCGCTCGGCGAGGGCCTCGGGCGCGTCGCCGAAAACCCGCTCCGCAACCGCCCCGCGGTCGACGCGTCCGTCGGCGCCCAAGACGCCGGCCCCCCAGCGAGCTACCAGCTCGTCGCGAACTTCCCGCAGGTTGATCACCTCGTGGCCGATCTTATCGGCGTCGAAGATGGCCGCCCCCCGCCGGGCCAGCGCCGCGGCGACCGCTGACTTCCCGCTAGCAATGCCGCCCACCAAACCGATGATCTTCATTACCGCGATATCGCCCCCGGAGGGGTCCTGCGACAAGTGCAGTGCCAAATCAATACATATTCCGCCGCGGCCGTCGTTGGCCCGAGGCCAACGTCAACGCAGCATAGGCCACGCCCGGCGTGGCGTTGGCCCTAGGCCAACATCAACGTAGCCTGGGGTAATGCCCCAGGTAATAGGGGGAGCATTATACCGTCTTGGCTGAAGGCCAAGCTCATCATCCGCCTCGCGTTGAAGGGTGACTATGGCCTTCGGCCAAAACGTGCGTTGTGCCTTGCGACCTGGGGCGTTGCGCCAGGCTACGTTGAGATCGGCCTCCAGCCGATGCGGTCGGGCCCTCTGGCGACCCGGGTCGCTGCGCAGACTAAGCTCTCGGCCTGATGCCATTCCTCCCAGCCGCTTTTGATCCGCAGCATGACGGCCGTTCCATTTCGCGCCCTTTCGCGTGTTTCGCGGGCACAGGCCGGCAAACAACTTACATCGCCTCGCATTCCGCCCATGTCGGCCCGACCTTGACGTCGACCTTCAGCGGTACGTCCAGCTCCGCCACGGTTGCCATCTCCTCGCGCACCAAGCGGGCAAGATCGGCCGCCGCGTCGGCCGGCGTTTCAAATAACAGCTCGTCGTGGATCTGCAGCAGCATCCGCGCCGGCCAGCGCTCTTCCCGCAGCCGCCGGTGGATGCGAATCATCGCCAGCTTGATCAGGTCGGCGGCCGTGCCCTGGATGACGGCGTTCACCGCGGTCCGCTCGGGCACGTTGAGCATCCGCAGGGCGCCTGTTTTCGGCTCCCGCAGGCCGGGCGGCACGGGGCGAATACCCTGAATCGCCCGGCGTCGCTCGAACAACGTTTTCACGTACCCCTGCTGTCGGCCCATGGCGAGCGTATCGACGAGGTAGCCCAGTACGCCCGGATAGGTCTCGAAGTACCGCTCGATGAACTCGGCTGCTTCTTCCTTCGAAATGCCCAGTCCCTTGGCCAGCCCGAAGGGGCTCTGGCCGTAGATGATGCCGAAATTAACCGCCTTGGCCCCGCGGCGCATGTCGCTGGTGACTTCGTCCATGGCGACGCCGTTCACCTGGCTGGCCACCAGGCGGTGGATGTCTTCGTCGTTGGCGAAAGCCTCGACGAGCCGGGCGTCGCTCGAATAGTGGGCCAGCACTCGCAGCTCGATCTGCGAATAGTCGGCCGCCAGCAGCACCCAGCCCGGCTCGCCGGCGCGAAAGGCCGAGCGGATTTCTCGCCCCTCGCGAGTGCGGACGGGAATGTTCTGCAGGTTCGGATTGCTGGAGCTGAGCCGCCCGGTGGATGCGACCACCTGATTCAGCGAAGCGTGGACCCGCTTCGTCGCAGGATGCACCAGCGCCGGCAGGGCGTCGATGTAGGTGCCCAGCAGTTTCGAGAACTGGCGGTATTCGACGATCTTCGCCGGCAGTGGATGCAGCGACGCCAGCTCCTCCAGCACGCTCGCGTCGGTGCTCGGTCCGGTCTTCGCCCGCTTGAGCACCGGCAGCCTCAGCTCCTGGAACAACAACTCGGCGAGCTGCTTGGGCGAGTCGATGTTCAGCGGCCTGCCGGCCAGCTCCTCGATTTCGATCTTCAGCGTCGCCAGCCGCTGGCTGTACTCGGCCCGCAGCTCCTGGAGCCGAAGCACGTCGACGCTGACGCCGCGATGCTCCAGGTCGGCCAGCACTTCCACCAGCGGCATTTCGATGTTCTTATTCAGCTCGACCAGCCCGTCGTCGCTGAGCCGCTGCTCGAGGATCGGCAGCAGCCGCAGCGGCACGTCGGCGTCCTCGGCGGCGTATTGGGCGACCTTCTCCACCGGCGCCTGGTCCATGCGGAGCTGCTGCTTGCCTGTGCCAATGACTTCGCCGATCTTGATGGTCTCGTGGCAGAGATACTTTTGGGCCAGGTGATCGATGTTGTGCGTCCGCTCGCCCGAGTCGATCAGGTAGTCGGCGATCATCGTGTCGAACACGATGCCCCGCAGCTCGATTCCTACGCTGCGGAGCACGACCATGTCGTACTTCAGGTTCTGTCCTACCTTGCTGATGGCCGGGTTTTCCAGCACAGGTCGCAGGGCGTCGGCCGCGATTTGCGGGTCGATCAGCTTCGAGCCCGCGGGCCCGCGCACGGGCACGTAAAAGGCCTGTCCCGGCTTCCAGGCGAAGGAATAGCCGACCAGCTCAGCATGCCGCGGCGAGACGTCGGTCGTTTCAGTATCGATCGAGATCTGCTCCTGCCGCTCTAGCTGAGCAACGAGCACCGCCAGCTCTTCCGGCGTGTCGACAAGGTGGTAGTCGGCATGCCACTCGGCAGAAAACAGCGCCGGCGCCGCTCGCGGCTTGGCGGCGCCTGCCGAGGCGACCGCCATCACCCGGTCCGCCAGGCCGCGGAAGCCATAGTCGCGGAATAATTCCGACAGCCGCGCTTCTTGGAACCCGCCCACCCGCGCTGCGTCCCAATCGAAAGCGATTGGCACGTTCCGGTCCAGCTCGACGAGCTTTCTCGACAATAGCGCCGCCTCGCGATAGTCGATCAGGTTCTGCCGTCGCTTCGTGCCGGGGACCTCGTCGGCATGGTCGAGCACATTCTCCAGCGTGCCGTATTTCTCCAACAGCTCCTGGGCCAACTTCGGCCCGATGAGCGGCACGCCCGGTACGTTGTCGATCTTGTCGCCGACCAGCGCCTGGAAGTCGACGACCTGCTGCGGCGCTACCCCCCAATCGCCGTACAAGGCCGCCGCGTCGTACTCCTCGTCTTTGCGGATGTTGTAGACCGAGACGTGCCTGGTGATGAGCTGCCGGCTGTCCTTGTCGCCCGTGACGAGCAGGCACCGGGCTTGCGCCTCGTCGCACAGCCGGGCGATCGTCGCCAGTACGTCGTCCGCTTCGTAACCGGGGCTTTCGAGGATCGGGATGGCCATGGCCGCAATGACTTCTCGAATCTTCGGAATCTGGGCGGAGAGCGCCTCCGGCATTTCGCTGCGATCGGCCTTGTACAGTTCGTACAGCTCGTGCCGAAAGGTCGGCCCTGACATATCAAACGCGCACACCAGGGCGGTCGGCCGTTTACGTTCGATGATCTGAATGAGGTCCCTGGTGAACCCGTACACGGCGCTGACCGGCTCGCCGCGGGGACTGGTCAGTTCGCCCCCGCCGCTCATGGCGTGGAACACCTGGAAAATGAGCGAATGGGCGTCCACCACATAGACCGTCCAATCGCTCCGCTGCGGCTGCGGCTGGGCCGCGGCAGTCGGCAGGGCGCGCTGCTGGCAGTCCCGGCTCGCAAACGTCGACGGCGGAGCCGCCATTGGCGGCAGGTCGTCGCCGGCAGCGCCGGCCGGATTCTGCCGCTCGGCACAGGCCGAATCGCCGGCGCCTTCCATCCCCGGCAGCGTTGTTTGGCGTGAGGATTTGGCCATTCTCGGAATAAACAGCGGCTATGCCGGGCGTGGGCGGTGCTTAGAATAGCAGTAAGCTGGCGCGATCAACGTGACCCTCGTGGTCGTGAGGTTCTTGGAAGCGCGTGTTGGCGACCGCTGGGGCGACTCGTTGAGCCGCGGCTGCTGGCGGCGGGTTGTTTGACAGGCCGTAATTCCGCAATTAAGCTCGACTTACGGCGATTCTATCGCCGTTGGCCGCGCCGCGGAAGCGCTAGGACTGCCGACGCAGAACGCTTTTCTCGCTCGACGCTCGCCCTCACGCCCCTTTCCGCCCTCACCGAACGTCAGAAGTATCGAACCATCGAGGTCGCTGCATGGCTGCGAAAGAGAATCAAGGCCTTCAGGCCATTGTCATTGTGCTGACCATATTGTTCTTGCTCGCCGGCGTGGGACTGCTGCTGGTCAACAACGCCCGCAAGACCGCCGTGGCACGGGCCGAGAGCGCGGAGAAGGCCAGCGCCGACTCTCAACGCGCCGCCGCCGAAGCGCAGTCAGAGGCCAACAACTACAAGGCCTGGATCGGCTTTCCCGAGGACGCCGTGTATGCCTCGCTCGAGCCGCAGTACAAAGCCGACCAGGACCGCTTCGGCAAGAACATGGAAGAGCAGTCGCGCAATTACAAGACGATGCTCGAGAATATCGACGCCGAACGGCAGACGCTGGTGAAGAACGAGGCCGACGCCAAGGCCCAGGTCAAGCAGCTCTCCGATCAGCTCGCCGCGGTCGAAGCCGAGAAAGAGCAGCAGATCAAGCAGCACCTCGACGCCCTGAATAAGGCCAAGGCTGAATTCGCCGCCGAGCAGGCCAAGTTTGCCGAAGACCGCGCCGCCACGCTGGCCGAGAAGGAAAAGATTTCAGCCAACATGCAGCAGTTGCAGGCCGATCACGATAAGGCGATTGCGGATCTCAACGCCGAGAAAACCACGCTGCAGAACACCATTGCCCAGCTTGAACGGCGCGTCGACAAGCTCCGCGAGGGCGTTCCCAGCCCCGACCAGTTCGCCCAGCCGGCCGACGGCCGAATCACTTGGGTCGACCAACGCAACGGCAAAGTCTGGATCAATCTCGGCTCCGCCGACGGGCTCCGGCCGCAGGTCACCTTCAGCGTCATCGACTCCAACACCGCCGACGCCGAAGCGGCCAAGCAGAAGGGTACGATCGAGGTGGTCCGCGTCGAAGACGCTCATATGGCCGAAGCCCAAATCACCTCGGACGATCCTAAGACTCCGCTCATGGTCGACGACCGCATCTACAGCCAGGTCTGGGATCGCGGACGGGTCGTCAGCTTCGGCATTGCCGGATTCATCGATCTCGACAAGGACGGACGCAGCGATCTGCAGAAGCTGAAGGACATTATTGCGGCCAACAATGGCAAGGTCGTCGCGGCCCCCGACGAAACCGGCAAGCTCCCCGAGGGCGCCGAGCTGCAGGTCGAAACCCGCTACCTGATTCTGGGCAAGTTCCCCGACGGGGCTCGGCCCCAGGATGGGGCGCTGCGTGAAAGCTGGAACGCCCTCAGCGAGCAGGCCCGCAGCCTGGGCATCGAGACGATTCCGCTGGACGAGTTCGTCAAGCTCATGGGCTGGCGGCTCGACAACCGCTCGGTGGCCATGGGCGCCGGCTCGCGCTCTCAGGACTTTCCGGCCGAACCTCGCGATGCCAGCGCGCTGCCGCGGCGCGTCGAACCGACGGGCGTCTTCAAGCCCCGGCTGCCGGGCGTAGCGTATTGAGCCGCGCGCCGATGCGCCTGTACCATCGCACCTGGCCGCTCATTTCACGCCGCACACCGCGTCGACGCTCTCGCAAAGCACCCGCCCCAACAGCTCTAGTTCCGCCTCGGAAATACTCAACGGCGGCATCACGACGACCACGTCGCCGAGCGGCCGCAGCCACACGCCTTGGGCAGTCGTGCGCTTGCAGACCTGGTAGCCCAGGCGGTCGCTGCTGGGAAACGGCTGGTGGGTCCGCCCATCGGCCGCCAGTTCCACGGCGGCAATCATCCCCAATTGCCGCACTTCGCGGACATTGGGATGATGGGCCAGCGGGGCTAGCGATTGCGCCAACTGCCGGCTCTTCCGCGAGACCGCCTCCTCCAGCACTCGTTCCTCGATGATGAGGTCCAGCGACGCGCACGCCGCCGCGGCGGCCAGCGGATTGCCGCCGTACGTGTGGCCGTGGTGGAACGTTCGCCCCGAGACGTACGGCCCTAAAAACGCGCGATAAACCTCCTCCGTGGCAATCGTTGCCGCCATCGGCAAATAGCCGGCCGTGAGGCTTTTGCCCAGGCACAACAGGTCGGGCGTCACCCCCTCGTGCTCGCAGGCGAACATCCGCCCGGTGCGGGCGAAGCCGGTCACGATCTCGTCGGCGATCAGCAGCACGCCGTAGCGCTCAGTCAGTTCGCGCAGGCCGCGAAGATAGCCCGGCGGCTGCAGCACCATGCCGGCCGCCCCTTGCAGCATCGGCTCGACGACGACCGCCGCCAACTGCTCATGCTGGGCCGCGAGCACTTCCTCCAAGGCCCCCAGATGAAACGCCGCGCCGCCCAACCGCATGTCCGGCGGCGGCAACCGCACCACGTCGAACAACAGCGGTTTGTAGAGCGCATGGAATCGCTCGATGCCGCCGACCGCCGTGCTCCCCAGCGTGTCGCCGTGATAGGCGTTGTCGAACGCGAGGAACTTCCGCTTCGTCGGCTGCGGCGCGTCGCACTGCAGCCAGTATTGAAAGGCGATCTTCAGCGCCGCCTCCACGGCGCAGGAGCCGTCGCTCGAAAAGAAGACGTGGTTGAGGTCGCCCGGCGCCAGTTCGGCCAGTCGGCGGGCCAGCTCGATCGCCGGCGGATTGCTCATCCCCAGCGTCGTCGCATGGGCCGCCTTGCCCAACTGATCGACGATCGCCGCCTCGATCCGCGGGTGTCGGTGCCCGTGCAGATTGCACCACAGGCTGCTCACGCCGTCGAGGTATCGCCGCCCGTGCACGTCGACCAGCCAGCACCCTTCGGCCCGCTCTACGACCAGCGGCTCATACTCGGCCATCTGGGTGAACGCATGCCAGAAATGGCGGCGATCCCAGTCCAGTAGTTCCTCAGGCGTGGGCATGTCAATCTGACGGCAAAGCGAAGGGATGGGGAGATTCTTGCGACTAGAGAACGTGGGACGATGTCGGGAGTCTTTTGCGGCTCGACGGCCGCCTGGCACGCTGAGTCTCAAGTCGCAAAAGACTCCCTACCCTTTGGGCCGCGACTACCACCGCACTTCCACCGGCGCCCCGACCTGCACCCCCAGCATCATCGCCGCGCTGTCGTCGACGATGGCCAGCTCCAGGCAATCGTTCGATCCAATGAGGGCGATCAGCGTCATGGCCGGCTGGTCGGAGTAGGTGCGAAAGATCCCTCGCGTCTCGTGCTCGTCGCAGAAGATGCCGACCGACTCGTCGGTC
>JADLBW010000149.1 GCA_020847515.1 Pirellulales bacterium
CTGGCTATTGCTGATCAACCTTTTGCCGATTCAGCCCTGCGACGGGGCCGAGGTGCTGCGCAGCATACTTTGGCCGCTGGTTGGTCGGGCGTCGGCCTCGGCGGCGACGGCGCACATCGCCTATGGGGCCTCGGCGGTGACGGCGGTACTGGCGCTGGTTGTTCAGCAGCAGATGTTAAACGACGTGCTGCCGGCGTGGTTTCCGCTGGCGGTGCTTTCGGTGCTGCTGCTCTACGGCGGCAATCGCGCTAGTCGGCAACGGCAATACGACGTGGGGCTCGACATCGACCAGTGGGATTCTGACGACGAGCCGTGGTTGAATTCCGACTGGCATGACGAGGACCGCACGGCCGTGCTCGTCGAGCATTTGCAGGAGAAGCAGCAGGACGCGCTGGACCGCAAGCGCCGCGAGCGGGAAGACCGCGAAGACGCCCGCGTGGACGACATCCTGGCCCGGATGAAGGAAATCGGATTCGACCAGTTGAGCGAGGAAGACCGGGCCGTTCTGAAGCGGGCGAGCCGCCGTTACCGGCAGCGGCAGCAGCAGCGGGCCGACGGTCCGTAAGGGCCGGCGGATAATCGGCATAATCTTCCCAGCCGGCAGCAGCTCTCTACGGGAAGCGACTTGCCGCAGCGCGGCAGCGTACATTGCCCGGGCCGGTAAGGCGTATGTTTGGAATGATGCGGGCCGCGTTGGCGGCCCCGCCGCGCGGCGCTGTCCGCGTCGATTCCCCGCCTCTGATTGGCGTGCGCCCCGTTGAACCTCGCCTTGCCGGAACTCGATCAGCTCTCCCGGCCCCCCGACGAAGCGGCGGGGATGCTGTTGCTGCAGCGCGCGGAGCGGGGATTTCTGAGGGCAGCGTTGCGGGCCCTGGAAGGGGCGTTTAATCAGCCCTTCTCGCTGCTGGAGGCGGATTCGGGCGAGATTTTCTACGCCGCCTCCAGCGGGCTGACGTGCGATTACTATCCGCGGCTGGCGGTGCTGGCCGAGGCGGCCCGCCGCGGCCGGCCGGAGATCATCGAGCAAGAATCGCCGCTATCATTGCTCGCCGTGCCGCTGAAATCGTGGGAGCACGAGTCGACGCTGGTGGCCGTGAGCGTACTGCTGAACGAACGGGTCGAGGAGGAGGCGCAGATCGCGTCGGCGGCGCGGGTGTTCGGCGTCGACGCCAGGCGGGCGCTGGAGTGGTCGCGGCAGAGCGAGACGTGGTCGCCGCGAGTGCTGCTTCGCCTGGCGGAAGCGACGCTGGACAATCTGATCCAGCGAGCGCAGCTTTCGCACCTGCAGCACGAGGTCAACGAGGCCGTCGGGCACGTGCGCGACACGCACGTCGAGTTGGGGCTGCTCAACCGCTTAGCGCGGCGGCTCGACGTATCGCAGCCGCTGGACGAGCTATGGCGAACGACGGTGCAATGGCTCGCGGACGCGGTGCCGGCGCAATGCGTGGCGGTGGTGGCCCGCCGCGATTCGTTGAGCGGTTGGCGGCCGCTGTTCGGCGAGCATGGCCCTCCGGAGATCATTCACGGGGAATGCCCCGTCGATCCGCCGGAGCTTAGCGAGATGATGGAACGGCTGGGGAAGGCCGGCCGACGACCGCTGGTGATCAATCGGCCGCACACCTCGTCGCCGACGTGGGCGTTTCCCACTGTGCGAGAGCTAGCCAGTGCGCCAATTATCCAGGGGTCCCAGCTCGAGGGCTGGATTCTGACGCTGAACCACAGCGGGCTGGCAGGCGCCGAGTTGTGCGAGTTTGGTTCGGCGGAACTGCGGCTGCTGGAGAGCGTCAGCTCGGTGCTGGGGGTGCACCGCCACAATGCGGGACTGTTCGCCTGCCAGGGAGACCTGTTCGCCGCGTCGGTGCGGGCGCTGACCTCGGCGATCGACGCCAAGGACACATACACCCGCGGGCATAGCGAGCGAGTGGCGCGGCTCTCGGTGTGCCTGGCTGAACAGCTCGGGCTGACCAAAGAGCAGCTCGATACGCTCTATTTGGGCGGACTGCTGCACGACATTGGCAAGATTGGCATTGACGACCAGGTGCTGAACAAGTGCGGCCCGCTTACCCCGGAGGAGTTCGAGCAGATCAAGAAGCATCCGCAGTTGGGCTACGACATCCTGCGAGGCGTGCGCCAACTGCAGAAGATTCTGCCTATCGTGCTCCATCACCACGAGGCGTGGGACGGCAGCGGTTATCCGCACGGGCTGCAAGGAGAGTCGACGCCGCTGGTGGCGCGGGTGCTGGCGGTAGCGGACTCGTACGACGCGATGTCGAGCGACCGGCCGTATCGGCCGGGCATGCCGCAGGAGCAAATCGACCAGATCCTGCGGGCGGGCGCGGGTAAGCAGTGGGATCCCGAGGTGGTGGACGCCTTTTTTGGCTGCCAAGCGCGGATGCAGCGGGCTTCGACTGATGAAACGGTCGGCGCCATTCCACTGGACCCGTTTCAGTGGCTAAACTGAACCGGTTCTATCTGTGGGACGCCAAATCGCTTACGCGCAGACGAATTTCGTCGGCGACGCGTCGAGAAGGGTGCAGGCCGGTTGCATGGCGCGCGAGGAACGTGATCGCGAGGATTTGCTGCGCGATGCGCGGGCGCTTGTGCCGCGCGTGGGACTGCAGGTTGAGCTGGGCGGTCGGCGCGTCGAGGTGTTCGCCGGTTTCCGCGGCGATGCGCTGAGCCTGTTCTTCGACCAGGATCTGGTCTATCACTTCAACGCGGCGGGCGAGTTGCGGCGGGCCTTTGTCGGCGGCCGGTTGATTAAGGCGGAACGGCGTCGGCTGGTCGCTCTTGATCGGCGGCGAAGCGCTGGGGAAGTCGTACTCGAGCGGGAAGAGCTGAGCCAGGCCGCGGAAAGGTCGCTGCTGGATGCAGCGATGGGGTTATTAGAGGCATTGGCTGGTGCGCTCGACGGCGGCAACGCTGAGGCGCTGGGAGAGGAGCCCGCCGGCGGAAAAGGCCTCTCGCGGCTAAGGGAGTGGCTGGGGGCACGGGACCGGCTCAACGTCGCGGCGTCGGCACGATTATAGCGCTCGCTGGCGCGCGGCGCGCCGGCGCCACAGTCGTCGCTACTTGACTGCCGCCCGCAAGGTCACCAGGTAAGGCACCGGCTCGCGGCCAAGGGCGTTGAGGACCGTGCCGCCGGCGGTGAAGGTGTGGGTGACCCAGTCGAGCTGGCCGTATTTCTCGAGGGCGGCGCCGCCTTCGCCGCCGCCGATGTAGACCTCGACGCCCGCGTCTTTCATCCGCTTGAGCTGCGGCATGAAATTCTTGGTGCCCGCTTCGAACCGGCGGTCTTCAAACATCCCGAAGACGCCGTTGTGGAAGGCGACGGCGTCTTGCGGCTTGTTGGCGAGAAACGCGCCGACCTTTTGCTCGAACAGCTTCTGCGATTTCGGGCCGATATCGAACTGCTGCTGTCCTGGTTTGAGATCGTCGACGATGGAGCCGTCTTCGACGACGGAATCGACCGGCACGACGAAGTCGATCCCTTTGGAGCGGCCGTCGGCGACCATCTTCTTGGCCTGTTCAACCCGCTCGCGAGGGATGAAATAGGGCTTGTCGGCGTGGGCGGGATCTTCGGCGACCCCGAGCGACACCTGGCGGCCGTCGAGTTCGGCGACCGCCTTTTTGAGGGCCATCGCGAGCGAGCCGGCGGCAAGGACCTGGCGGATCGTACCGCGGCCGATCATGGCCTCGAGGTCGTCGAGTTTGTCGATCTTCAGCCCGCTAAACACCACGAGCTGGGCCTTGAGGCAGCGCATCATCGGGCCGTCGAACTCGCCGGCGACGTAGCGGCCCAGGGCGACGCGATCCATGGCGATGGGAACGATGGTAGACGAGGCGTCGAGACTGCCCGCGGAGAGGGCTTCGTTGACGTACACGCGGGCGACGTTGGCGGCCAACTCGTTGGCTAGCCGGGCCAGCGGTTCGGCGAGCCGGCCGGCGTCGGCCGCCTTGGCCTTCCACAGGACTCGCTCGATGTCGTAGCGGCGGGTGTTTTCGAGCATCAGCACGCTGCCCGTCGGCGCGGAGTGGATGCGCTCTGTTGCCTGCGGGCTGACAGTGATCGTGTTTTCGTCGAGCCAGTCGCTGATCAGCGGCACGTCGCGCTTGAGGATTTCGCCCAGGCGGGCGGCGACCTTGTTGAGCGAATTTTCCTTTTCGCGGCCGATATGGCCGAAGATCACCTGCTTCCAACCCTTGTCGATGCCGTACTGCAGCGTGTCGACCATCGAGCGGAGGCGAATATCGCCTTCGCCAATGGTGCTACCGGGCTTGGCGTCGACGTCGCCGCGGACGAGGACCGCCGTGCCGGCGGGTATGTCGGCCAGCGAGTCGAGCCGCGGGATCGCCTTGAGATAGTCGGCCAGTTCGAGGCTGGGCGCGGCCGCGCGCCCGGCCAGCAGCGTAGTGATAAGTTGTTCGACTTGCGCTATATCGGCGGACATGAGGATGAATTCCTGTGTTTTCAGCGGGAAGGCTCGATGGCGAGCTAAGCCGCCGCCGTGTGCCTTAGCGGCCGCCGACCACGCGACGCCTCGTGCAACCGCTAATTGTTTATCAGCCGGTAGGCTGCGACATGCTCGGGCGTGCTCACCCATAGTATGGCGGCGGCGGCCGAGTTTGTCAGGGCGAGGCCCGAAAGCGGCTGGCCGTAGGCGAAGCGATCGAGCTGGCGGCCTTCGCGATCGAGCCAGAAGATCGTGCCGTCGGGGGCAGCGATCATCCACGCCTCCCGGCCGTCGGGGAGGGTAGCTGGCTGAGCTCGCTCGACCTGGCTCGCGTATTCGCCGGGCGGCAGGCCGAATTGCCACTGGACGACGCCGTCGGCATTGAAGCCCACGGCGGCGTACTGGCCGACGGTCGTCGGTTCAATTCCGCAGCCGTCGAGCTGGCGGTCGCCGTCGATATCGGCGGCGGCAACGTACATGATTGAACGGAGAGGGACCTCTATTTCCCGTCGGGGCTTGCCTCGGGAATCGAGGACGTGGATGGAGCCGCGATTGCTGGTGCACCACAGTTCGTAGGGATTCGGCTGGTTAACGTCGCCCGGCGTAGCTGCGTCCTGCGACGGGTCGGCCGTCATTGGCACGACGGCGATTTGGACGACCTGATCAAGCGACCGCTCCGACCACTTGCGCTGGCCGTCGAGCGCGACTCCCTGGATGCCGACGCCGCCCCAATAGCCGACGTAAAGCCGCAACTGGCCAGCGTCGCCAATTGGCGCCAATTGCACGTCCGCGATGCCGGGATTTCGCTCTTTGGGGAAGATAAGTTGCGGCTTTCCTTGAGCGTCGAAGACCTGCAGCTTTTGGCTGCCGACGCCGGCCACGACCGTGTAGCGATTGCCGGCGGCATCTCGGCCCGTGCGCAGGAAGCCGGAACGAAGCGCCGCGAGCGGAGCGGCGGCGTCCGCGGGTTGCTCCTTGGGAATCTCATGCCGTGCAGCGATGGCGCCGTGCTCGTCCAGTTCGACGACGGCTTGCGCGCCGTCGAGTACGAGCAGGCGAATCTCTTGGCGGCCGGACGTGCCGTCGCCGATGTTCACGACCGATAGGTGTCCGGGGTTCGCAACGGTCGTGCTATCGGTCTTCCAAAGCTGCTCGGCGACGAGATGTTCGGGCGACTTGCGATCGGCGATTTTGGTTTCGGAAAGCGGCAGGTCGATCCGCGTTTCCTGAATGGTGACGGCGTCGAGCTCCCGCTGATACTGCTCGACCAGGCTGCGCCGCTCGGCGCGGGCGCTAGCGGCGATGTTCTCGCCGCCGAGGACTCGCTCAATGGTCTGTTTGAGCTGACCGGCGTCCTGCAACTGCCGCTCCAGCCGATATTGGAGGCGGCCCGCGGCGTCGATCAGTAGCAGCGTGGGCGTGCCGGCGACTTGGAGTTGGGTGAGCGTCTCGGACGAATCGAGGCGCAGTACGGGCATCGTGCCGCCCCAGCTACGCAAGACGTCGGCAGGCGACTGGCCCGAGGCGCGGGCGGGAGGGTCGGCGTTCACAGCATATAATGCGAACTGCTGGCGATCCGCCAGTTCGCGGTAGAGGGCGTCGAGCTGCGGCGTGTGGGCCTTGCAGGCAGGGCAATCGGCTTGCCAGAAGTCGAGCAGCACCGTTTTGCCGCGGAGCGACTCGAGCGTGACCGACTGGCCGTCGGCCGCGGCGAACTGCACCTTTGCGAGCGGCTTGCCGAGCTCGTCCGGAGGGGCGGCAGGCGGCGGCAGCACGAATCGGCGAACTCGGCGGGCTTGTGGCGGAGGCTCCATCTCGAACGCCGCCGCGTCGACCACGGGATTGAAGCTAGCGTCTTCAAAATCGATCCAGACGGCAAGCTGCGTATACGAGCCGTCGGGATCGAGCGTACGTCGCTGGGCATCGATGGGAAGCTCCATGCGGTGGAGCAGATAGGTTTGGCTGTCGATCCACAGCGTTCGCCTGCCGGCCGGGCTGTGCGAAGCGACGCGATAACAGCGCCGCCCGCGCAGCAGCTTCGGTTCGAGCAGCCGCGGCGACTGGTCGCCCGGAAAGACGAGTTGCTCCTCAGTCTGATTAAGGACCATGGCTAGCTGCGGAAAAACGTCGCCGACGTTGCGGCCTTGAAAGACCTCGCGGAGGTAGGGATCGGGGAGGAAGTTTTCCAAACTCAGCCGTGCGGGGGCAGCGGTTTCTTGGATCTGCCCCTGCAGACCGCCGGCCATCGCGCGGACGACGGCGCCGTTGCTCACGATATTGAAGCCTTGGTTGGCCGCCGAGCCTTCGACGGCCTCCTCAAAGGCGAGCCGCAATCGGTTGGGTCGTTCAAAGGCCAGAGACATGTAACAGAAGGGCAGATCGCGCTCGACGCCTTCAGCGCGATGCACCGAATGCTGGACGTAGGTGGCGCGATCGGCATAGGAGCCGGCCTTCCGATAGGCGGTGAGCATGCGCTGGGCAATTTGTTCAGCGGTGAGTTGGCCGGGGGCAGGCGAGTTTGCGACGTCTCGCGGGCTGGGGGCGGCTGAATCGACGGAGGTCGATTGCGTATTGCATCCGCCTCCCAGAGCGCAGGCGATGAGGATTAACGTGCGACGTAATGTCCGTGCCGTACGATGGCCGTTGGGTTCCATGGCTGAGGTTGTCGTCCGCGGGGGGGCGCCCCTGGGCGAAACATTGCCTAAAATGCTAGGGTTAATTCCCGTTTCGCGCAAACGTACCACATCGCCCCAGGCGGGCCTACCCCGACGGATGACGACGATTCACTACGGCCGGTCGACGTGCTGCGAACTGGCGCTGAAGGATTGCACCACGCTGGGCGCCGAGCGGCAGGAGAATCCGCCGCTGTCGGACCCGATCGCGGCGATACGAACAGCGCTGGCGCGGCCGAACGGCTACCCGTCGCTGGCGGCGGCCACGGCCCCGGGCGATCACGTTGCCGTGCTGGTGGGCCGGGGGCTGCCGCAGGCGGGCACGATCGTTCGCGGGGCGCTGGCTGCGCTTATGGACGCCGGCGTTAATCCAGAGTTGGCGACGGTCGTGTCGATCGACGCGCTGGACGAACAAGCCGATCTGGAGCGGGAGTTGGCAGCCAGCGGCGCCGCGGGCGTGCGGTTTGAGCAGCACGACCCGGACGATGAACAAGGGTTGGCGATGATCGGCGTGACGCGGGCCGGCGTGCCGCTGCGATTCAATCGAACCATGGCGGAGGCCGACTTCGTCCTTCCCCTTGGCTTAGGACATATGCCCGGCGGCGATGACCGATGGCTGGGAAAATACGAAGGGCTGTTTCCGGAGTTTTCCAGCCGTGAGAATTCCGACCGGCTGCGGTTGCAGGCAGCGAGCGAGTCGGCGAAGGAGCGACGCAAGTCGGCGGCACAGATCGATGAAGCCGGCTGGCTGGCCGGCGTGGGGATGACGGTGTGCATCGTGCCAGGGGCGGCCGGAGGCATCGCCGCAGTGCTGGCTGGCGATCCTGAAACGGTGGCGCGTGAAGCAGCCGAGCGGGCGCGGGCTATTTGGCTGCGCACCACGGATCGGCCCGGCGATGTGGTAATTGCGGCCGTTACTGGCGGCGAGCGTGAACAGACGTGGCACAACGTAGCGTGCGCCCTGGCGGCGGCCAGCGCGCTGGTCGTGCCTGGGGGGGCCATCGCCATCTGCTCGGAGCTTGCGCAGCCGCCCCGCGGTTCGCTGAATCGGCTGAAGAACGCAGTAGACTTCGGCGCCGTGCTGGAAAGGCTGTCGGGCGATGAGTCGCCGGAGGCGCGCCCGGCGAGGGTGCTTGCGCAGGCCCTGGACGGCGGCCCCGTGTACTTGAAGAGCCGCTTGCCGGCTGACGTGGTGGAGTCGCTGGGCATGACGCCTTTGGAAAGCGACGCTGAGCTATCGCGGCTGGCGGTCGGACGAGGTCACTGCGTGGTGATCGAGGAGGCGCAGCGATTGGTTCCCCGGTTAGCGAAGCGAGACGAGCGGTGAACCGCGACGAATTGAAACAGCAGTACGAGCAGGCCGTAAGCGAGGCCGCCGCCCTTCGGCTCGAAAAGTGGACGACGTTGAAGGTTGCGGGCGAAGACCGCGCAGGCCTTCTGCACAACATGTGCACGAACGACATCCGCGGATTAACAGCCGGAGAGGGCTGCGAGGCCTTTTTCACGGACGTTAAAGGAAAGATCGTGGCCCATGCTTTCGTGCTGGTCGGCGCCGAGGCGATTGAAGTGGTGAGCGTGCCGGAAGCCGCTATGCGGCTCCTACAGCATCTGGACCGCTACATTGTACGCGAAGACGTACGTCTCGAAGACATGTCAACGGCGGTTGACTGGCATCTGCTCACGGGTAAGCAGGCAGCGAGTGCGCTGCGGCGGTTCGGCAGCGACGCGAGCGGCGTAGCGCGGCCGTGGTCGCATCAACGCTTATCGGCGTCCGGCGTCGACATTCAGGCAGTGCGCTGTACCTTGCCGTGGTGCGGCGGTTTTCTGCTGAGCAGCGACGCGGAACAGACGCCGCGATTCGTCAAAGCATTGCGGGATAGCGGCGCCGGCGCCTTGAGCGCCGCCGCCTGGCATGCTATTCGCATCGAGTCGGGGTGGCCGTTATATGGCGTCGATTTCGATGCGTCGAATCTACCGCAAGAAGTGGGCCGCGATTCGGAGGCGATCCACTTTCGAAAAGGGTGCTACTTGGGCCAGGAAACGGTGGCCCGGATCGACGCCCTGGGGCATGTCAACAAGCGGCTGGCGCTGGTGCGACTTGCGAGCGAAGCGGTTCCGCCGAGCGGGGCCGAGCTGCTGTTCGGGGATCAGGCCGCCGGGCGGGTCACATCGAACTGCTGGTCGCCGCGGCATCAATCGCCCCTAGCGTGGGCGATGGTTCGCCGCGGCGCCCATGAGCCAGGCTGCCAACTTCGCTGGGGCGAAGTTGAAGCCCGCGTGGTGCAGGCCGCGCCGCCAGGCGGATAGTCGGGCGGCTGAAGGCGGCGGTTTTATACGTTTACTAATCTGAGGCACCTGACACGGAGTGAAGGCATGGACAAGAAGACGATGATCGACCGGCTTAACGAAGATCTGGCTGGCGAACTGGGGGCGATGATCCAGTACATCACCTACGCAGCCAAGAGCACGGGGCCGTACCGTCCGCAATTATCGGAGTTCTTTTTAGGGGAAGTCACCGACGAACAGACGCACGCGCAGTTTCTGGCCAATAAGATCGTGGCCTTGGGCGGCGAACCGACGACGAAGGCTCGAGAAGTCCAACCCGCCAAGACCAATCGCGAAATGCTGGAAGCCGTGTTAGCCGCGGAGCGACGAGCGGTCGCCGACTACACGAAGCGGGCCAAGGAGGCGGAGGAACTGGGCGATAAGGGCCTGGTCGTACAACTGGAAGACATCATCAATGACGAAACAGGCCATGCCGAGGAGACCGAGCGGATCTTGCGGGACTGGCCTCTGTAACGGAGGGGTCGCGGCAGTAAGCGTCGGGGGGCGTCGCCCGCCACGGCGCGGCGGCGAAACGGTATGGCTTCAAACGTAAAGCCCAACGAACGTGCGCGCCTCGGCGGGTTGCCGCCGGCGCGGGTTTCGCCGTTGCAGGTGGCGGCGCAGCGGGCCACCGATTTTGTCGCGGGATCGTGGGGTTTCGCCTCGGCCGTGTTGCTGCTGACGGCCTGGGTCGCCGCCGGATGGTTTACGGCAGGGGGCTGGGACTACGGCGATCGATTCATCACTGGGGTAAGCTTCGTGCTGCTGTTCTTGCTGCAGCGTTCGCAGAGCAAGGACTCGCGTGCGGTGCAATTGAAGCTCAACGAGTTGTTGGCGGCGCTGGATCGTGCGAGCACGAAGCTGATCAACATCGAGGACGAAACTGAGGAGGAGGTCGAAAAACTTCACGACCAGTTCCAGCAGCTTCAACATCACGATGCCGGCGTCCATTCGATCGAGGACTGCAGCGACTGAAGCCGAGCGGCCCGCCGCGAGCGCGTTTTGGGGGCCGCTATGCTTCGGCGGACGGAGCGGCGCGGTGGGGGCCGTTTCTTGTGGGGCTTCCTGGTAGTCCTTTTCTACGGCATTTTGGGAGATTTCCGAAAAAGCGGGCGCCGGGCAGGCTGCCGGCTAGGGGATTTGGCAAAGCAGGTAAAGATGCACTGCTAGCGTCGACGATACGCTCTTACAGGCCCGACGAGGCTAGTCCGCGGGTATTATCAGCGGCCACGAGCGTGCCAATCGCATTCGGCGCCATTTCACCTTTATGGGGCGCGGGCGAGACGCCGACGGCGGCGGACCGCGGATCGAGCGTGTTCTCCCCAATTTTTCAGGAGCTCTCCCGATGAAACGTTTCGCTGTGTCGACGCTGGGCGTCGCACTGGCGCTGGCGTACGCTTCGAGCGCTCATGCCTTTTTCGGCATGGGTTGCGGTTGCGCCGCTGAGCCAAGCTGCGGCTGTGAGCCGGCGTGTTGCGCCCCTGCTTGTTGCGATTCTTGCTGCGATCCGTGTGGACGCCGCGGCCTGTTCGCCCGGCTGCACGATCGGCTCAAGGCCCGCAAGGCCTCCTGCTGCGACGCCTGCTGCGAACCGGCTTGCGGTTGCGCCGCCGAGCCTGCTTGCGGATGTGCGGCTGAGCCGAGCTGCGGCTGCGCGGCCGAGCCGAGCTGCGGTTGCGAAGCGGCTTGCTGCGACTCGTGCTGTGATTCGTGCTGCGCCCCCAAGTGCGGGCTGCTGAGCCGACTCCGCGCACGTTGGGCTGCCAAGCACGCTTGCTGTGAAGCGAGCTGCGGCTGCGAGCCGAGCTGCGGTTGCGCGGCTGCCGCCCCGAGCTGCGGCTGTTATTAAACCCATGGTGCGACTGAACCGATGGTGCGACGCGCTAAGAGCGTCGGCCGGATGGTTTGCAGACTGATCTAACACGTCAAGCGGTCCCTCGCATGGTCGGCGAGGGGCCGCTTTTTTCATAGCTGCCGAAAGCGTCCGCAGGACTTGCGAGTTTTTGGAGCCAGGGCCGGTCAGCGGCGGACAATCGTCACTCAATATGGCAAGGTGGGGACATATTGGCGCGGCGCTGGACGCCGGCGGAGCGGTCCGCGACAATCCGAAGTGGAACAGTGCCCGCGGTTTCGGGGCAACCTTTCGGAAAGAGGCGCGGCAATGGACAGGTCAGTTCTTGTACGCCGGCGGGGAATTCGAGTGGCGTGGGCCGCAGCGCTGGCGGTGCTCATCAGTCCCGACGCGCTGGCCCAGAATGGGCCGGGCGCTCGACAGCCGGCGGTGAACGCCGCCGTGGGGCCCGGCGTGGTTGGGCCGGCTGGCGGTCCCTTCGGACCCGGCGGGCAGGGGGGCGGGGCCAACGCCGATTTCGATTCGCTGATCGATCTGATTACCTCGACCGTGGCCCACGATTCATGGCTGGAGAATGGGACCGGCGAGGGCGAGATCCAGCCCTTTGCGATCAATGGGGTGTACGTGGACGCGGCCGGGGCCGTGCGGCTTCGCCCAAACAGGGCCGCGTCGCAGCTTGCTGGCGTTCGCAGCGCTGGACGCGGGGGCGGACCTCTGGAGGGAGGCGATGCACGGCAGTCGAGCCGACTGCGGTACGTGTCGTTGTCGAAGCTCGAGGCGGCGATCGTTGAGCGCCAGCGGCTGAAGCAGCCTTTGGAACCGGCCATGCTGACGCTCGCCGGATTACAGCGGATCGAGTACGTACTGGCGTATCCTGAAACAGGCGATCTGGTGCTGGCGGGACCGGCGGGCGACTGGGGGGCGGCGCCGGGCGGCGGTTTGATCTCGCTGCAGACCGGGCGACCCGTCGTGCGGTTGGACGACCTGCTGGCGCTGTGGCGGCGGCACCAGCAAGAAAAGCAGGCCGCATTCGGTTGCTCGATTGTGCCGCGGCAAGAAGCGCTGGCGAACGTTCAGCAGTACTTGACCTCGACCAGCGTCGCGCCGCTGGCGCCGGACCAGCGCAGGGCATGGCTCGATGGATTGAGGGATTCGCTGGGGGTGCAGGACGTCGAGTATTACAACGTCGATTCCGCATCGCGCATCGCGGCGCTGCTGTTCTATGCTGACTATCACATGAAGTTGATCGGCATGGGGTTGGCTGAAGGAACGGCGGGAGTAGAGAGTTACCTGGCGACAGTGAAGTTGGGCGCTGACGGCCGTCCGCCGGCGATGAGCGTCCTACGGTGGTGGTTTGCGTTGCCCCCGGCGGACATAGAGACGACGCCTGATCGCGACGCGTATTTAATTCCTGCACAGTGCGTCGAAGTGCTCAGCGAGAACGAAATGCTCGCAGCGCGAGGCCAGCGGGTGCATACGGGGAGCTCGGAGGATCTAAACCGCCGGTTTGCGGAATCTTTTACCGCTAACTTTGCGTCCCTGGCGGGCAAGTACCCTGTGTACGGCGAGCTCGAGCGGGCGTTTGAACTTGCACTGGTCGTGGCGCTGATGGAACGCGAGGGCCTTGCCGAGAAGGTCGGCTGGTCGCCGAGCGTATTTCTCGATGGCGACGCACTGCGGCTGCCGCAGGAAAGGGCCCCACGGAGCGTGGAGACGGTGATTAACCATCGCGTTATCGGCGGCCGGCATATTATCGCCGGGGTGAGCGGCGGGGTATGGGTCGACGGCGGGAAGAAGCTGTCGGTGACCAATGCCGCTGGCGCGGGGGCCGCGCAGCTAGGGGCGGTACGGCGCGAGCCGAGCGCTAAGCCCACGGCGGGCGGCGGCAAGGGCGCCTGGTGGTGGGATTGACTTAAGCGCGGCTAGGAGGCTTCGCGCTGGGTTTCGCTGGGGGCGGGGCGGGGCGGTTCGTCGTTGGCGGGCATCGATTCGACCGTCTCAATCACTTTTTCCAGCAACTGCTGCCGGCGCCGCCGCAGCGCTACGAACGCGACAAGCGCAATTGCCGCCAGGACGACCATCGTGAGCATGATCTCGGCGTCTTTAAGCAGCCGGGCGATGTCGTCGCCAAAGGCGTAGGCCAGCGTAAAGAACGCGCCAACGACCAGCGTCGCGCACACGACGTCCCAGAGCAGAAAGCGGGCGAAGGGCATTCGCACCACGCCGGCGGCCAGATAAACCGGGCCGCGCACGCCGACCATGAAGCGGGCCAGGAGCAATACCTTAAAGCCGTGCCGGATGACGGCCCGCTCAAAATAGGCTTCGCGCTCGGCGCCGACGACGCGGGCGAAGAACGGATGCACGCGGAGCAGGTTGTGGCCGAAGCGATAGCCGATGCCGTACATGGCGGCGTCGCCAATGAGGGCGCCCAACAGGCAGGCCGGAAAGGCGAATTCGGGGCGTAAGTCGCCGTTGGCGCTGAGGACGCCGGCGCCGATGATGAAGACCTCTTCGGGCAGCGGCAGCCCGCACCCGGTGAGCACCATCAGCGCGAAGATGCCCAAGTAGCTGCCGGGATGGAGCAAAGTGGCGAACACCGCGTGCACACCATGGCTAGCGATAAGGTTGACGTTGCAATTGCTTACTGCAAGCGGTGCAGCAGGTCGTAGCAATCCCGGCGCGGGCGTCGCGTGGATACGGCAGGCGCG
Organism: Pirellulales bacterium; assembly: GCA_020847515.1. Classification (GTDB taxonomy): domain Bacteria; phylum Planctomycetota; class Planctomycetia; order Pirellulales; family Lacipirellulaceae; genus Lacipirellula. The sequence goes on from JADLBW010000149.1 coordinate 14,012, forward strand.
CCATTCGGTCGGTCCTTCCCCGGCCAACGAGGGAACGACGCTCTCATTGTAATGTTCGTCCTTCAGCGGGGCGTGATCAATTCTGCAGCGGTCGCTAACGATTATTCCTGCGCAGGGAGCCAACGCCCGTCGTTCAGGTTGAACGTGTGCACGTCGAAAGCGTTTAGCTCGCCTTCGCGCTGACAGACGAGCACCGCGCCGGCTTCGGGATGTGCTGCGCAGTACTCGCTCGCGCCGGCGGGGCCCAGGATATAGAACGCCGTGGCAAGCGCGTCGGCTTCCGCGGCGGTGTCGGCCACGGCGGTAGCTGTGAATACGCCGTCGGTGGGTCGACCCGTCCGAGGATCAAGCAGGTGGCCGTAGCGGCGGCCGTCGGCGATGAAGAATTGCGTACCGGCGCCGCTGGTTCCCAGGGCCTGGTCGCGGAGGATGATCTCGCCCACCGATCGCTGGAGTTGATGCGGGTGGGGTACGGCGATCGCCCAGCCGCGGCAATCGCCGGCCCGGTCGCGACCGCGGGCCAGCACGCTGCTGCGGCCCCCGTGGCAGAGATAGTCGTCGACGCCGCGGGCCGCGAAAAGCTCGGCCGCGCGGTCCAGCGCATAGCCTTTGCCGATGGAATTGAAGTTGATTTCTACGCCCGGCTTGAGAAAGCGAATGGTGTGGCGATCGCGGTCGAGTTCGACGTGGTGAAAGCCGACGCGCTCCAGGGCTGCGGCGATTTCGTCGTCGGACGGCAAACGGCCCTCGCGCTTGAGAAAGCCCCAGACGCGCGACAGCGGTCCCGTGGTAATGTCGAACGCCCCGCCGGTGGCGGCGTGCAGCCAGGCGCACAGTTCCAGCAGCACGAACAGCCGCGGTTCGACTTCGACCGCCTGGTCAGCGGCCGTACGGTTGATGGTCGACGCCTCCGTGTGAGGGCGATAGATGGAGAGTTGGTCCTCGAGCTGGTCGATCAGGTCCAGGGCTGCCAGGGCGGCGTCACTGGCTTCGGCGCCGTCCTCGGCGTGATACTGAACGGCGAACTCGCAGGCCATCGCGCGGCGGCTGGCGTACAAATGGGCGACGGCGCTGGGGCGGTGCAAGGTCGGGCGGCTGGGACCCACGGTGGGCGCGAGGCGTTCCAGCGGCGGCAGGGCCTGGTCGGCCAGGGCGCGGGCCGCTTCGACGAGCGCTCGGCCGGCGCTGCGACCGCGGAGGAAGTCGCGACGAGAGCTTGGTTTATCGTCCGGCATGCATGCATTATAACGTGGCGAGTTGCTGAGATTCGCCATGCTGTCGCGATCTTCAGGTTGCCTGCCGTTGAGTTAGGTCGATTGATCCAGCGAGCACGATTCGCGAATTTGGCAAATGCTACGCTGACGGCGTTGGCTGACCGACATAGAGAAGGCGGGTTTCAGTGGAAGTCTCCCCCAAGCGTTTGCCGCGAGTTCTCAATATGCCGTCAGAATTGATTATCAGCGTTTCGGGGCTTCGCGGCATTGTGGGCGAGACGCTCACGGCGGAGGTGGCGGCGCGGTATGCGCTTGCGTTTGCAGCGGAAGTGCCGGCCGGGACGATTGTCATTGGGCGGGATGGGAGGGCGTCCGGGGCGATGTTCGCGCAGACGATCGCCGGCGCGCTGGCGGCGGTTGGGCGGCGGGTGATTGACCTCGGCGTGGCTGCCACGCCCACCGTGGGGGTGCTGATCCGCGACCAGCGAGCGGCGGGCGGGGTTCAGATTTCCGCCAGCCACAACCCGCCGCAGTACAACGGGATCAAGCTGTTCAACGCCGCGGGCCGCGTTATTCCCGCCGCCGAGGGGCTGCGCGTGCTGGAGCGTTTTGGCGGGGGTACAGGGGCCGATCAACACTCGGCCGGAGCGCCGGGGAGCGAGCAGGCGAGCCTGCACGAGGCTACAGCGGCTCATTTAGGCCTTATCGAAAAGATCTGTGACGTGGAGCGAATCGGCAGCCGCCGCTTGCGGGTATTGCTCGACTCCAACCATGGCGCCGGCAGCGTGCTGGGGCGGGCGCTGTTGGAGCGGCTGGGGTGCGAGGCGACGATCATCGGGGGCGAACCGGACGGGAAGTTTGCGCATGTGCCCGAGCCGACCGAAGCGAACGTCGGGCCGGTGCTGGCGGAAGTCGCAAAGACGGAAGCGGCGGTCGGCTTTTGCCAGGATCCGGATGCGGATCGGCTGGCGATCATCGACGAGCGCGGCAGGTACATCGGCGAGGAAAAGACGCTCGCCCTTTGCGTCGACCATGTGCTGCGTTCGCCGCGGCGAGGGCCGGTGGCGATCAACTGTTCGACCAGCCGGATGAGCGAAGATTTAGCGATGCGTTACGGAGTTCCCTTCTTTCGCTCCAAGGTGGGGGAGGCCAATGTCGTCGACGTGATGCTGCGCGAAGGGGCGGTGATTGGCGGCGAAGGGAACGGCGGGGTGATCGACCCGCGGGTCGTGTTGGTGCGGGACAGTTTTGTGGCAATGGCGCTGGTGCTGGATGCGATGGCGAAGCGCGGGCTGCCGGTCAGCCAACTCGCCGATGAGTTGCCGCAGTACGCCATTCACAAGTCGGCTATCGCCCTGCCGGCCAAACGGGTGGCGGCGGCGCTCGATAAGCTTCAGCGGCACTTCGCCGATGCGGCGGCTGACCGGCTCGACGGGTTGCGGCTCGATTGGCCCGGCGGCGCCTGGCTGCTGGTGCGCCCGAGCAATACCGAGCCGATCGTGCGGGCGATTGCCGAGGCGCCGACGCACGAAGTAGCGCGCCAGCTTTGTGAGCAGGCGGCGAGGGTCATCTCGCAGGAGTAGCGGCAGAGGGCGGCTGCTCGGCGGCGCTGATGCGGCCGTCGCGTGCGGGACCGGCGATCACGTCGATTAAGTCGCCCAGTTGCGATTGGGTGCAGGAGACTTCAACAGGGGCGTAACGGCAGGAGGCGCCGACGCACACGGGGGCGCGAATCCCTCCCCTGGCTCCTTCCTTCGAGGGAACGGGGCTTCGAGCGGCTGCGCCGATTTGATCCAGCGGCGATTCAACCAGCACTCGCAGCGGCATGCCGCAGAGCTCTGCAAAATAGGCGTCCCTCAGTTCCGCTTCGGCCTGGGCCAGTTCGCGGCCGCGGTCCTGCTGGATGCGCTTAGGGAGTTGGCCCGGCATGTCGGCGGCCGGCGTGCCGCGGCGGGGGCTAAACGGAAAGATGTGGATCTTGGAGAAGCCGACCTCGCGGCAGACGGCGACCGTCTCAGCGAACTCCGCTTCGGTCTCGCCGGGGAATCCGACGATCACGTCGGTGGTGATGGCCGGGCGATCGAGGCGGTCCTTGCGCAGGCCGCAACGATCGACGAACCGCCGAGCGCCCCAGCGGCGGCGCATGCGGCGGAGCACAGCGTCGCTGCCCGATTGCATCGAGATGTGCAAGTGCGGGCAGACCTTTGCCGGGTAGTCGGCCATGACGGCAATCAGTTCGCGGGTGACCTCGGTCGCCTCGATGCTCGACAGACGAATACGGAAGTCGCCGGGCAGCTCGGCCAGCCGGCGAACGAGGTGCGATAGCCGCGTCCACTTGGCTTTGGGCGTACGGCGGTTCCACTCGACGCCGTAGTGGCCCAGGTGGATGCCGGTAAGGACGACTTCCCGAAAGCCGTTATCGACCAGCCGGCGTACTTCATTCTCGATTTGTTCGATCGGCCGGCTGGCAAGCTGCGGCCGCACGTAGGGGATGATGCAGAAGCTGCAGCGAAGCAGGCAGCCGTCCTGGACCTTGACGTAGGCGCGATGGCGGCGACCGAAGCCGCTGATGCCGGTGGGGACGTCGGTCACGCCGAAGCGGCCGAGCAGGTCGGGCAGCTCGCGCTTATCGGTGACGACTTCCGTGACATTGGGCAGACTGGCGACGTCCTGCGGGGCGCGCGTGGCGTAGCAGCCCATGACGACGATCCGCGACGCCGGATTTTCCCGCGCCAGCCGTCGAATGATCTGGCGGCTCTTCGAATCGCCTTCAGCCGTGACCGTGCAGGTGTTGACGATGCACAGATCGGCCGGCTGATGCTCGTCGGCGTCCTGAAAGCCGATGCCCAAGAGCCCTTCGCGGACATACTGCGTCTCGTACTGGTTGACCTTGCAGCCCAGGGTGACTGTTTTGAGCTTCATCCGGCGTGCTCCACGGTGCTCCACATCGAGCCCTTGCTACCTTCGATGTGGTCTTTGCCGTACGCGTGGACCTGGTCGCGCTTCAACTCAGCATGTTCCTTGGTGGTGGTGAGGACGATGGCTCGGCCTTCGGCGTCGACGGTTTTGGCCAGTTCATGGCACTGCTGCTGTTCGTGGCCGAACAATTCGCGAAGCATCTTCTCCACGTAATCGAACGTGTGCCCGTCGCTATCCCAGAGGACGACGTTGTAGCGGGGGAGGCCCTTGCCCTGACGGCTGGGCGAACGCCTTTTTTTAGGGGCGACGACAACTACGGTATCGTCGTCGTCGTCGGGGGAGAACATCGACATGCGTCGGGCCTCTGCGGGAGCGGCGCCGGGGAGGGGCCCGAGGGCGCCATGGGGCGTAGTGTCAGCGAGAACCGGGCATTATATTGGTTGCTCAGCGGAGGGCCAAACGGCTCGGAAGGGGAGGAAGCGGAGGCCGAGTGCGGTTGATGGCTTGGATTGAGTTTGCGAGCTAGGGGCGCGTGCACCTCGCGGCGGCCCTCCCTCCCCCGCCCCTTCCACGCGGAGGGGACCGGCTGGATCACGTTAGCGGAGTAACCCTTGCGGGACGTATGAACCCATATTGATGGTCAGCGGCAGGCGTTCGTTGGCGACCTCGGGGAACTGCTGCGCATCGCGAGCGTGAGCGCAGACCCAGCCTTTTCCGGGGAGGTACGGCGGGCGGCCGAGTGGGTGCGGTCGCACCTCGCCGCGGCTGGGCTACAGGCGGAGCTGGTGGAAACGGGCGGCCCCCCGATCGTCTATGCCGAATCGGCGCCGGTGCCGGGGGCGCCGATCGCGCTGGTCTACGGTCACTACGATGTGCAGCCGCCCGACCCGCTGGATGAATGGGTGACGCCGCCGTTCGAGCCGACGATTCGCGACGGCAAAATCTTCGCCCGCGGGGCGACGGACGATAAGGGGCAGATGCTGACGCATGTGGCAAGCATTGCTTCCTGGCTAGAGACATCGGGGAGGTTGCCGCTGCAGGTGAAGCTGCTCATCGAGGGCGAAGAGGAAGTCGGCAGCGAACATCTAGGTAACTTCCTCCGAGCCAATGCCGACCGTCTGGCCTGCGACTGCGTGGTGATTAGCGATACTAGCCAGTTCGCCCCCGGCGTGCCGGCGATTACCTACGGCCTGCGGGGCATTGCGTACTTTGAGTTGCGGCTTAGCGGGCCCAAGCAGGATTTGCATTCGGGCGTTTTCGGCGGGGGCGTCGCTAATCCGGCCAACGCCTTGGCCAAGATGCTTGGCGCGCTAATCGATGAGCAAGGCCGCGTGACAATACCGGGCTTTTACGATGACGTCCTACCCCTTAGCGAGCGCGAGCGCGCGGAATTCGCGGCTCTGCCGTTCGACGAGGGAGCGTTTCGACGACAGCTCGGAGTCGATTCGCTAGCGGGCGAAGCTGGCTTCACGACGATCGAGAGGCGGTGGGCCCGTCCCACCCTTGATATCAACGGGCTGACCAGCGGCTACCAAGGGCAAGGGGCGAAAACGGTGCTCCCCGCGCGGGCGAGCGCGAAATTTAGCTGCCGGCTCGTTCCGAACCAGGATCCGCAGCGCGTCGCCGCAGCACTGCGCAGGCGCCTGGAAGAGCTGTTACCCGCGGGGATTCGCCTGGAGCTGGTTGAGCACCATGGGGCGCCGGGCATCATCATGCCGCTGGAGAGCCCCTACCTGCAGGCGGCGGCAGCGGCGGTGGAGAAGGGTTTTGGACGCCGGCCGGTGTTCATTCGCGAGGGAGGCTCGATCCCGGTCGTGAACACGTTCGCCGCGGTGCTCGACGCGGACGTGTTGTTATTGGGATGGGGGCAAAACGACGACAATCCGCATAGTCCCAACGAAAAGTTCTCACTGGACGATTACCATCGCGGCATCCGCGCTAGCGCGGCGCTGTGGCAGCAACTCGCAGCGATTACAGAACCATTGAAGTAGATCTTTCAGACGCCGTCAGTTGTTCGTTGTTCGCGGTCGGTTACCGCGATTTCAACACAACTGACAACTGACAACCGACGGCGGGCGACGGATAAACCCGGTATATGCTTGATAAGCGATTTATTCTGGATAACGCCGAGTTGGTGCAGAAGAACTGCGACGACCGCGGCATGCGGGCCGACGTCGCGCGCTTCGTCCATCTGGAGACGCAGTGCCGCACGGTGCAGCAGGAGATCGAAGAGTTGTCGCGGCAGGCGAACCTGATCAGCAAATCGATCGGCCAGGCGAAAGACGAGGCCGAGCGAGAAGCTCGCAAAGAAGAGGGTCGGCAGCTCCGCGAATCTAAGGAAGCTAAACAGCTTGAGCTTGACCGCATTTCAGCGGAGGCGGGCGCGATCTACCGCAGCCTGCCGAATATGACCCACCCGGAATCCCCGCGCGGGGGGGAGGACGCCAGCCGCGAGATTCGCCGCGGCGCCACGCAGGTCGTACCGATGCGGTTTCCGGTGCTGGACCATGTGCAACTAGGGGAACAGCATGACCTGATCGACTTTGAAGGGGGGGCGCGGATCGCCGGGCACGGTTTTTACTTCCTTCGCAATGAAGCGGCGCTGCTGGAGCTGGCGCTGCAGCAGTATGCGGTCGAGACGCTAGTGAAGGAAGGCTTCACGCTGGCGGTGACGCCGGACCTGGCGCGGGGCGAGATTCTGGCGGGCATCGGCTACATTCCGCGGGGGCCGGAGACGCAGATCTATTCCATTGAAAATTTCGACCTGAATCTGGTGGCCACTTCGGAGATCACCCTCGGCGGACTGTACGCCGGGCAGACGATCGAGGCTGAGGATTTGCCGATCAAGCTGTGCGGCATCAGCCACTGCTTCCGGACAGAAGCGGGAGCTGCCGGGAGGGCGTCGCGAGGCCTGTACCGAGTTCACCAGTTCACCAAAGTGGAGATGTTCGCATTCACGCTGCCGGAGCAGAGCGAGGACATTCACAATTATCTCTGCGACCTGGAGTGCCAGATTTTCGATGGGCTCGGACTTCCGTACCGCGTGCTCGATATCGCCTCGGGGGATTTAGGGGGGCCTGCTTTTCGCAAATTCGACCTGGAGGCCTGGATGCCGGGCCGCGGCGACGGCGGCGAGTACGGCGAGGTCACCAGTGCCAGCAACTGCACCGACTACCAGGCCCGCCGGCTCAACATCCGCTACAAGGTGAAGGGCGAGAAGGGAACGCATTTCGTCCATACGCTCAACGGCACGGCGGTGGCGATCAGCCGAGCCCTGATTGCGATTCTGGAGAACTGCCAACAGCCAGACGGGTCGATCATCGTACCCGAGGCCCTGCAGCGATGGGTGGGCAAAGCCCGAATCGGCGGGTCGGCAGACGATGAATAGGCGCTTTGGGCGCTTCAGGGGGCACTGTTGCGGCTGATTCCCCGACGGCGCGGCAAAGGCCTTCTTATGGCCCCCTTTTCAACGGCTGCAGGGGGCGGTTGGCGTGACGCCCGTTTGCGCCCCAGCCGCCTTCCTGGCACGTGAGTTGCCCGATGGTGGGTTGCTGATGCGCGCTGCGAGGTCCCCAGAGCTCGCAGGCAATAGACCACGGCAACCCACGCAGGAGTACGTCATGAAAGCCAAAGTAAGCAGTATAATGTGTGCAAGCCCCCGGTCGTGTGCGCCCGATGCAACCCTTCAGGAGGCGGCGCAACTCATGGACCAGTGCGATTGCGGCGCGATTCCCGTCGTGAAGACCGACGGCGCGAAGCAAGCGGTTGGCATAATTACCGATCGCGACATCGCCTGCCGTGCAGTAGCCCGGGGCAAGGGGCCGGAGACGCAGGTCCGCGAATGCATGTCGAGCCCGCTGGCGACGATCGGCGCGGATGATTCAGTCGAGGACTGCTGCAATCAAATGGAGCGGTTCAAAGTGCGCCGCCTGTTGGTGCTTGACGCCGACGGAGAGCTGTGCGGCATCGTCTCGCAGGCGGACATTGCCTTGCACTTATCCAAGAACAAGACGGCTGAAGTCGTTCGCGAAGTGTCGCAGCCGACCGAGGAGTCGTCGTTGACAAGTTGATTTTGCTCGCTCCACGGCGGCCTGGCCGCAATGGAGGTAGGCGATGGTATTTTACAATCGCGAGGAGGCCGGCCGACATTTGGCCGGCCTTCTTTCTCGATATGCGCATGACGACAACGTAGTGGTGCTGGGCCTGCCGCGAGGGGGCGTGCCGGTAGCTTACGAAGTCGCCAAAGCGCTGGCCGCGCCGCTGGACGTTCTGCTCGTGCGAAAGTTGGGTTATCCGTCTCAGCCTGAACTGGCCATGGGGGCTATCGCGGCCGGGGGAGTGCTCGTGCTTCATGAGGATGTCGTCGAGTCGCTGGATATTTCTCAGCGATTGATTGACCAGGCGGCCGAGCGGGAGTTTTTGGAGCTTCAGCGACAGGAGGCCATGTTTCGACATGGGCGTCCGCAGATGAACGTAAATGGCCGCACGGTCATTCTCGTGGATGACGGCCTGGCGACCGGCTCGACGATGCGCGCGGCGGTGCAAGCTCTGAAGATGCAGCGCCCAAAGCGACTGGTGATCGCCGTTCCAGTGGGCGCGGCGGCCACGTGTGTGGAATTCGAGCGTGAGGCAGATGAAGTTGTCTGTTTACATCGTCCAGCCGACTTTCGAGCGGTGGGAATGTGGTACAAAGACTTCACGTCGACTGCGGACGAAACGGTGATTCGGCTGCTAGGCGACGCGGCCTCGTGGGGCCGCACGGCTGTGCTGCAAGGCGAGGCATAAGCTGGAACGAGGGGATTGCGGTCGATTTGGGCCGGTTGCGGCAATGCTGCAATATCGGCGTTCCGGGTGGAGCGTGCGGCCACGGCGGGCGACGTCTTCCCGAGGGAAGAAGATCAGCGGACCGCGGCGCGCAACTGCACCCACGGCAATATCTTCGCTGCACACAAGAGTTACTGCCTGCAAGGTGAAACAATGATCGGCCATGCCGCGACGCTGGCGCATTTACAGCATGTGCAAATTTCCGCCACGGCGGAGCCGATCGAAGGCGACCTGGCGATTCCCGCCGATGCGATCGGCGTGGTGCTATTTGCGCACGGTAGCGGCAGCAGCCGGCACAGCCCGCGAAACCAGTTTGTCGCACAGTCGCTGCAAAGTCGCCGCATGGGGACGCTGCTGATCGACCTGCTGACGGTCAGCGAGGAGCGGGCGGACCTTGCGACTGCGGAGTTCCGGTTCGATATTGAGCTACTGCGAATCCGGCTGCTGTTGGCGACAGATTGGCTGCAAGCCAACCCAGCCACGCGCGATCTGCCGATCGCCTACTTCGGCGCAAGCACCGGGGCGGCGGCGGCGCTGGAAGCCGCCGCCCAGCGGCCGGAGATCGTTGCCGTCGTCTCGCGCGGCGGGCGGCCGGACTTAGCGCGCCATGCGCTGCGAGCGGTGCGGGCGGCAACCCTTTTGATAGTCGGCGACTTGGATTTTCCGATCATACCCATGAACCGCGCGGCATTGGAGCAGCTTGAGCAGGCGCAAGAAAAAGAATTAGCGCTGGTGACCGACGCTGCTCATCTCTTCGAGGAGCCGGGGGCGCTGGATGAAGTTGCCCGCCTTAGCGGCGATTGGCTAGAGCGCCACTTCACTGCGTCGAGGGACGTTCGCCGTGCTCCACGTTGACGTTGCAGATGGAGAAAGTGCCCGAAACGTATCCTAGCGGCGTTTGGGACCGGTGACTCGCGAACCGCCGGCGGCTGGTATTTTGCTGGAGTCGCCGCGGGGGGCGCAGGGACGCTCAGAGATTGTGAATGACCGGCTCGCCGGCCTGAGCGGGCGAACTCGCCCGCTCAATTCGCGGCAGGATCTCCGAAGGCTTTGGCGACTCGCCGGGCGCGTTGACCTCTGGTCCGCCGGCCATGGATGGGGCGGCGCGCTGGGCGGCGTCACGGGGCTGCGGTCCCGATTCGGCGTATTGTTTGGCACGCATCAACAGATCGTCTATGAGCGCCTTGGGGTTCATCTGGAGCAGCGTCGCTGCGGCGTGGCTCAGCATGCCGCCGGGCGGATTGTAACTCATGCATATCTGTACGTCGGTACGGTTGTCGTCGATCCGCTTGAACCAGGCGGCGCCGGCGTAGGGTAAGAACGATTCGGATTCGCTACGCCAGGCGACCATTTCGTTGCTCCGCCGGGCGATGATACGCTCGGCGAGCAGGACCTCGCTTCCGCCGGGCACGCGGACCGATTTGTGGTAACGCCCCTCGCCGAGGTTTTGCACACTGGTTATGACGTCGGTAAGCCGCGAGTAGTTTTCGGGCGTGCTGAGCAGATCGAACACCCGTTGGATGGGCGCCTCGATGACGATGCCGGTCTGAAAATCGATGCCGCGGCGGCTTCGACTGGCGCCGAACAGGCGCTGCAGTTCCAAATTCGTGGCGGCGCGGGTTGCCAGGCCGAAGCCCAGCGTCCCCAGCATGATGGCGGCGGGCGTCCGCCGAGCCAAGCAGTTGGCCATCAGGCCGAGGCCGGCAGCCCCGGCGACCGCCCGCAGCGCGGGCGACCAGTACTCACCCGAGCCGCGATGTGGAGAGCGCCTGCGATGTGCGAACGATTCGGATGGGGACGACATATTGTCTGCGGTTTGATCCTGGAGGCGGAGGGCCGAATGCACCTGCTTAACGCCCCGGATGCGGTGGACCGCGGCAATGAGGTCCTGCGCTTGGTGGGCGGGCGCCGAGCCGAACAGGGTGACTCGGCCGTCGACGGCTTCCACGCTGATTGACGATGCATGGGCCACATGGCGGCCGATTTCAGCGCGGACCCGAGCCACTAAGGTCTCGCTACTGGGCTCATCGCGGCGCAGGGCCCCGCGAAATTCGGCCACCGCTCCGTACATGCGGTTGCCGACATCCCTGCGCACGACGTCGGTCGCGCGGCTCGCCTTATGGCAGTAATGAACACATTGATCGCGGAGGAGCGAACGGCGACGGCGGCCTCGCTGGGGATCCAGCAGGTATATGGCGCCCGCGCCAAGGTACAGGCCCTTAATAAAGGAAATTGGGTGAGCCATGTGAGTTGTCTCCCGCGGGGGACCGGCGAGTTGGGTGAGAAGCGTTTACGGCGCCAAGGCGTCCGCAAAGCTTAATCGCGGCAGCAAAAAGCGGACCTGCCGGCATGCTGCAGCGGCGCATGCATTTGCTATCGCAATATCGGAGGAGTATGGCAGCCAGTAAGGAAAGCGAATCGGCGTAGACGGTTGTGACCGACGCGTTTTGTAGATTTAACCGCGGCAGCAAGCCGTTCGGTTATAGCTCGTGCGGGGCACGCTTGAGCGACATCGGTACGTCAATTGCGTTGGTGAACGTCTGCTATCGGCGTCGCGCGGTCGAGTAAAAATCACCGCGGACGCATCCGCACCAGCAAACGGGAGAATATCATGGCGACGCCCAACGACCGAAATAGAAGAACCACATCAGCGGCTGGCACGAGCCGCGATCGAAATGAAGACGCAATAACGGGCGAACCCGGCTCGCATCCAGTAGGGGCAGGATTGGGCGCCGCGGCGGGCGGCGCAGCGGCAGGAGCGGCGGCGGGGGCTGCCGTGGGACCGGTGGGGTCGGTTGTCGGAGCAATCGTCGGGGGGGTGGTCGGCGGGTATGCCGGCAAAGCCGTCGCCGAGAAGATCGATCCTACGGCCGAAGACGCGTACTGGCGCAGCGAGTACCGCAACCGCGAATACTACGACGAGGCGATCACCTACGACGACCTGCAACCGGCATATCGGCATGGATGGGAGTCCCGCGGCCGGTATCATGACCGAACCTGGGAAGCGGCCGAGGCCGATGTTCGGCGCGACTGGGAGGGTTCGTCCCATGGCAAGTCGATGACATGGGACCGCGTCCGGCGTCCAGCGCGCGATGCGTGGGACCACATCGAACGCGCCTTGCCCGGGGACGCTGATCGCGATGGGCGTTGATGCCTGGGGGCATCGCCGCTTTACGGGGAGAGATTGGCGGAGGGGGCGACACTCGCCAGTAGATCCGATCTCTCCCCTATTGGCGGCCTTCCGCGCAACTGGCGGCTGCGGCGGGAATTGTCCTGTAGCCAAAGTGCGCAGCGGAAGCGGTTGTTAGCCGCTGATTGACCGCCGTCGTCGGACGCTGCTTGGCTAAGCTCCTGCGGTCAATGTGCTTTTGCTTGCTCTCGACCCTTGCGCGGCTAAAGAGCCTTTGCAGCCCCGACCTTTGGCCGGGGTCGCTTTCCGTGGGACAACGCCGATTCCGCGGCATACGACCCCCCGGCCGGAGGCTGGGGCTGCATTTGATGAGTCCATGGCCCAGTGACGGCTCAACGCTGAATTTGGCGCCCCTTGCTACGGGATGGCATGGCCCGCCCTCCCTCGCGAGAAGTGAGCGTGTGCCCTAGGATGCGGGGGACCTTGGCGTGAAAGGCCCCCGCCCGGTCCTCGCGAGGTGGCCCGGGCGATTGCCTTCGGGCGGGCGTTTCGCGTAAGGTATGCATGCGCTACTAATTCAGCGACTGCTTTTGCGGCGAAGCGTGGTTCGCCGATGTCCTTAGGTCACTCGTTCAACGGCGGTAGGGAATACCATGAAATACGGCATGAATCTGTTGCTGTGGACCGATCACCTGGATGAATCCATCATGCCGGTGCTGGCCCGGCTAAAGGCGATGGGCTACGACGGCGTGGAAGTGCCGATGTTTCAACTCGACGAGGCGTTTTACGGCCAGTGGGGCAAGCGACTGGACGACGAAGGGCTTGCCCGCACGGCAGTTACGGTGCGAACAGATGCGGACAACCCGATCAGCTCCGACTCCCAAGTTCGTCGGGCGGGCGTGGAAGGAAACAAACGGGCGCTCGACTGCTGCGCTGCCTTGGGGGCCGAGGTGCTGTGCGGGCCGTTCCATTCAGCCATTGGCAGTTTCAGCGGGGCGGGGCCGACCGCGGACGAGTGGCAGCGGGGCGTCGACAGTATGCGGCAGGTAGCTGAACACGCCGAGAAGGTCGGCGTCACGCTGGCGGTCGAGGCGCTTAACCGCTTTGAATGCTATTTCGTAAACTGTGCCGCCGACAACGCGCGGTTCGTCGCGGAGGTGAATCATCCCCGTTGCCGGACCATGTATGACACGTTTCACTCGCACATCGAGGAGAAGAACATCGCCGAGGCGATTCGCGCAACGGCGCCGTATCTGGGCCATGTTCATATTTCGGAGAACGATCGCAGCACGCCGGGCAAGGGAAACGTACGCTGGAAGGAGAACTTCGACGCCCTGGCCGAAAGCGGGTACGACGGCTGGATGACGGTCGAGGCATTCGGCCTAATGTTGCCGAGGATTGTTGCGGCGACCAAAATCTGGCGGCGCATGTACCAAAGCGAAGACCAGCTCGCGGCCGACGCGCTAGCGCTGATGAAAGGGGAGATGGCCAAGCGGCGCTAGGATCATACGGTCCGCCCCCGAGAGCTACGAGCGGCATGCCAACGTGCGACTAACGCGAGAGGCCCAGTTCCGCGGCCCGGCGGAGGTAGCCTGCCGCCTCAACGGCGCGTCCCGACTGTTCCAGCAACACCCCGAGCGTGAAATTAAGTTCCGGGGAATTTGCCTGCCGGGCCAATCCCGTACGAAGGGTCGATTCAGCGGCGTCAAGACGACCAAGCTGTAATTGCGCTGCTGCCAGATCGACCTGGGCCTCGGGCAGGTCGGGGCGCAAGGCAACGGCCCGGCTGTAGGCGCCGGCGGCCGCGGCGGGCTTGGCGAGCGCCATCAGGGCGTCGCCAAGCTGAAGAAACGCTTGGAAGTGCGCCGGATCGAGGCGGACCGCCAGTTGCAGCGGATCGATGGCCGACCGCGCATCGCCGCGCTGCAGTAGCGACAGCCCGCGTTGATAGGCGCGGTCGGCGTCGGCGGTTCGCAACTGGCGGGAGATTTCTTGGGCTTGCGGGACGCGCGGGGTTAATTCTGCCAAGGCGGCCAGGACTTGCTCCTGGCGACTCGACGCCGCGGAGCTGTGGGCGTAATAGGCGCGCTCGGCGCCGATCAACAGGGCCGCTATGGCCAGCAGCAGCATCCATTTGCCGGCGTGCACCAGCGCCGGGACGTAATGCTCGAGCGCCGCCGCGCCGCCGGTCCGATCCAGCAGGTTGTCGCGGGTGGTCGGTTCGCTCACTTTCCAAATGAAGCCGTCATAGTAGAAGTGGAGCAACGACGACGCGGCGAACGCGGCGACGAGCCACTGGCGAGCGTTGTCGAGGTCGCCGCTGAATAAACGGTCGCCAGGTTGAGCGGTGAAGAATCGGATCGAGCTGTAGGCGGCAATCGCAGCCAGGTACGCGCCCAGCATGCTCCGCCGATCGCGAAACAAGAAGGCCAGCGGGCCGAACCCGGCGCCGGCCCGCTCGCACAAGCGTCGGTTGTAGACCCAGACGATGGCATTGTACTGTACGGCGTGGTAGATCTCGAACATCGCGATGCCGATCAGTACGTTGGTCGACAGCCGGCCGCAATACCAATAGAACCAGCTGGTGGCCGCGGCAAGCAGCAGCTTCAATCCGTTGAGGGGAATGCCGCGGCGCCAGAGATCGAGCAGGTTCAATCCGTAGGCCAGCAGCACGGCCGCCCCCAAGACGCCGCAGATTACGCGCAGCGCCTTAAGCGAGTCAGGACCGAACAGCGGCAGGCCTGATTGCCACATGGCCGCGGCGACTCCAAACATGCGGGTATCGCTGAAGACGACGCCGGCGACGAACATGGCCAGGCAGAGGGCATGATCCAACCTTGCCGTGCGGCGATCGTGCATGCCGCGCCGAAGGTCATAGATTCGCATGAACCCATAGGTCTGCATGAGGCCGTGCCAGGTTCCCCAAGCCAGCAGGATCAGCTCCAGGCCATGAAGATGCGACCAGGGGACGCTGAATGCATCGGCGAGCCTGCGCGGCGGCGTAAACGCCAGCGCCAGGGCGAAGACAAGCGGCGGCGCCAGGAGGAATCGCCAACGGAAGCGAGCAAAGAGGGCGCGATCTCCGTACGCTCGCATGAACCCGGGGAGGTGATGGCCCAGCGAGGCAAACGCGATGACCGCCAGGTCGACTTGTTCCGGGGCGAGCCATTGCCGCGCGGCGATCAGCACCGCGGGCACGATCGCCAGCGGCGTCAACAGCAGATACGTCAGGTCCCACGCCGGGGAGACGATCCAGGCGCGGGGCGTGGCGGTTGCGGTATTGGCCGAAGTAGACACGACGGGATCTTTGGCGCAGCCGGACGGCATTGGGCGCACCAGCCAAATGGCCGCCGGGCATCTCTCAAGTATTGCACCGCGGGGGGCGGGGGTCGCCATGCGGCAGGGCGATTTTCCTTTGCCGGGACGGGCCTCGCCTTCCGTCGCTAAGGAGGCCCGCTGCGCCGTGCAAGCCGTAAAGCGGACGCTACAGGGCGGGTTTTATTGCCTGTGGGCCTGGGGACGCGGAGCTTTTTCTTGGATTTCCGGCCGACGGTGTTTATGCTGGAAGGGTCGTCGAGCCGAGGCGGGGTCGTCCTGCCGTTGGGCGTCTGCGGCAATTCTGCGCCGATTGGTAAACGGTTATGAAACGCCAGATTGCGATTATCGTATTGATGCTGCAGGCCGCCGGTATGAACGGCGCTGCGACGACGGCTCGGGGGGCGTCCCCCTCGGCCGGCGCAGCGGTGGAGACGACTGACCTGTTTGACGCCATGCAGGACGGCGCGGTGGATGCCAAATTCATCGCCAAAGACTCGAAGCGCGGCCGGATTGTCATGCAGAACAAGACGAACCAGCCGCTGCAGGTGCAGATTCCCGACGCGTTTATCGGCGTGCCGCTGGCGCAATTCGGCGGCGGCATGGGAGGGGGCATGGGCGGCGGTATGGGAATGGGCGGCGGTCAACAATCGGTCGGTGGGGGCGGCGGCGGGTTCGGCCGCGGCGGTCGCGGGGGCGGCGGAGGAGGATTCGGCGGGGGCCGCGGCGGACGAGGCGGCGGATTCAACATTCCACCGGAAAAGACCGTTCGCGTCGACGTGCCGCTGCTGTGCCTGGATCATGGCCTGAGGGAACCTTCGGCAAGCAAGCCGTACGCCATCCGTCCGATTGAGAACTACATCAGCGATCCTGCCGTTATCGAGATTGTCGCGGCGTATGCCAGCGGCGAAGTCCCGGTCGGCGCGGCGCAGGCGGCGGTGTGGAATCTCAACAGCGAAGTGAGTTGGAACGATCTGGCGTCGAAACTAACTGGGACCGCGCGCAGCGTAGTGCGCGAGTCCTATTTCAGCCGCGAAGAGATTCAGACGGCGATGGCGATTGTCTCTCGCACACGCCAGTTGACTGCTGATAAGAAGGTCGAGCCGCGGCCGTTCAAACTTCCTGGCGAGAAGGACGCTACAGGCGATCCAGCCGAGGCGGCGTCGCCGGGAGAATCGGCGTCCCCCGGGGACGCGGCATCGCCTGGAGACGCGGCGTCGCCGGACGACAGCGGCGAAGCCTCGACGCGCAAGCAGAGCGAGGATGCCGCGACGGACAAGGTAGAACCCAACGCGCCGGCTGGCGCCGCCGGTTCGGCGAGCGGCGAATCGGCTTGACGCTAGGCGGCGCCCTTGAGTGGACGGCGGAGCTCGGCCAGCAGCCGCTGGATTTCCTGCTGGTACTGGTCGCGCTGGCCGTGCCAGCGGCGCTCTTCAGCCTGGAAATGCCGCTCTTGGGCATCCAGTTCGACTTCGCGGGCAGCCAAGCCAGCGGCGCGCTGCTCGATGTCCTGCTGCTGCTGGTTTGCCCAGCGGGTAAGTTCCCCTCGGTGGTGCTGCAGCGCGGCGAGCTGCTCGGCCAACTCCAGGCGGACCGTCTCCAGCTCGCTCCGCTGGCGGGCGATATCGTCTGCAGCGAGCTGGTAATGTTCGGCGATTCGCCCACGAAGTTGAGCGATTGAACGCGCCAGCGCGGCCGGCGCCAGGACGCCCTGCAGTTGGCTCCACGTTTCTTCCGTGGCCAGGCGGAGCTCGAGCGCTTCGCGCTGGGCGTCGCGTAACTGGGCGGCCACACGCTCCAAGGCCTGTTCCCGCTGATCGAGGCCGGCTTCGCGGCGGTTGAGCTCCGCCGTACGCTCGTCGGACTTGGCTTGGCAATCTGTGGATTGTGCGATGATTGCTCGCCGATCGCGAGCCGCTTGATTCTCGAAGCTGAGGCGCTGGTGCTCCAATTCGCGCTCGCGCTGCGCCAATTCGAGCTGCCGTTCGGCGAGCATGGTCTCGGCGTTGTCGAGATAGTTGGCGTGCATCGCCAGTTCTTCGGCGAGTTGCTCGACTTCGACCAGGCGACCCTCGACAATGCCCAACCGTTCGAACCGCTGCAGCGCCGTTTCGATTTCGCGCTGGCGACATTCGAGCCGGCGCTGGGCGTCGGCCAACTGGGTCGCTTGCTGCTGGGATTCCGCCGTCGTGCGATCGAGCTCGGCCCGCTCGAATTCGATGGCGCCGGCGTCGTCAGCCAAGCGGCGTTCTAATTCGGCCAGCGAGGCCTCCTTGGCAACGAGCCTCGATTGGCGGGCGTCGAGTTCCTTCTGGCGAGCATCGAGCGCCAGCCGTTCGTGGGTCGCCCGCTCCTGCTCGACGTAAATCTGTGCTTCGCGGCGATCGAGTTCGCGCTGGCGCTGCTCGCAGCGCTGGCGGGCTTGATCCAGCTCTGATTGGCGCGTGCGGCAGGCGGCCGCCTCGAAATCCAACGCGTCGAGCTTGGTCTGCTGTTCGGTCCGTCCCAGCTCAAGCTCAACTTGAAGGGCGGCGACCGAGTGTTCACGGCGGTTCAGTTCAGTCAGCCGCCGTTCCAGCTCATCGGCGCGTTCGAGCTGCACGGCAGCCGCCGCTTGTCGCTCTGCCAGGAGCTGTTCTTGCGATTCCAATCGCTGTTGCCGGTCTGCCAGCTCTGATTCGCGCTCTTCGATCCATAAGCGGGCGTTGCGAATCCGGGCGTCGAACTCCGCCTCCTGGGAGTTCAACCGGGCTTCGCGGCGATCGACGTCGGCGAGTCGTTGCCGCAGGCGGTTTTCCAGTTCCGAGGCGTGCTGCGCCAGCATTGCGGGCGTAGCCGTGAGGGGCGCCTCCGGGTCGTCGCCGGGCCAGGGCGGAAGCGCCAGCAAGTCGTCTCGGTCTTCATCGCGGCCACTGTCGGTCGACGCCTGAACTTCGCCGACAGGCGCCAGTACGGAGACAGGACTTCGATTCTCGCCGGCACGACGAACCGGGTGCGGCGCATCGACCCGTATGTCGCGCTGCGGCTCAAGCGGCTCCCGGTTATGTTCCGCCGTTGGGATTGCCATTTCGCCCGTAAGCAGCATGAACGCCAGCGGCGCGGCGCGAAAGGCCGCGCAAGCCCGCAAAGTTTGCCTAACAGGATCAATCGGCATGCGTGGATGGAAAAGTTTGACTGATTTGCCGCATTGCGGGCTTTATTACCGATCGCGGTCGAGTTGGGCCGAGCGCTGGTTCGCTGGCGTCTAGCTAGCACCAGGGCGCGACGTGGCGGAAAGCCTCGGCGGACGCCGCCTCCGTGCAGGGTAGGCGGCGTGGGCGGCGGCGGCGGGACCGACGAGCCCCGATTGCAGCTACCGTCAGGCACGGCAAGACGCGAGAAAGTAACGCCCGCAGCGCGGAATGAGCAGCGGAAATTCGTCCGCGAGACAAATGCGCGGTTTGTACTCGCATCGGGATGCGTTCAGTTAACGAACCGCGGTCTGGCTAGGCAGGCTCAAGGACTTGAATGTCGATTCGCGCCACCATGTCCTTTACCAGTTCGCGATAGCGGGACATGTGCGGGGAGCGCAAATGAGCCTCCAGGGCGTCGACGTTTGACCACTTTTCAATCACGGTCACCACGTTCGGTCGAGCTGGTCGTGAGGCGCTCGTCGACAGGTCGACGGCGGGACCGTACTCAATGCACCCGTCTTCGTCCCGCACGGTGGGCACGACGCGGTGAAATTCCCTCAGGAAGGCGTCGCGCGAGCCTGCGGTAACCTCGATGACGGCAATAACGTGGATCATACGGTTAGCCCGTGGGGGAGCGGCGGTCGTTAGCCCTTGGCAGCGTCGATTTCCTGCTGTACTTGGGCCTTGGGCGGCAGGCCCGTCGTGCGATAGACCACCTGCCCGCCTTTAAACAGCATCAGCGTCGGAATGCTCTGGACTCCGAAGGTCTCAGACAGGGCCTGCGCATTGTCGACGTTGATCTTGACCACCTTGGCGGACCCGGCATTTTCAGCGGCCAATTGTTCAATCATCGGAGCAAGCTGGCGGCAGGGACCGCACCAGGGGGCCCAAAAGTCGACGAGCACCGGCTGCTCAGACTGGAGGACCTCGCTCTCAAAGCTTTCCTGGCTGACTTCTACTGCGGCTCCCATCTATCTGTTCTCCAAGTAGGGCAATCGAGGGATGTCGATCGCTGGCCATGGCGGCGGCACATAGGGTGCAGGCGGCACGCAAGGTGCTATACGAGCGACAGCCGCGGCAGGTTCGACGGCAAGGCGGCACCGCGATTATTGGCGGTTTGCCGGCACGCTGTCAACGAACCGCGGAACTGCCCTCAGGACGGCGTCTCTAAAGCGGTTGATTGGCGGTGGGTGATTCGGCGATACTTCTGTCAATTCCCGGCAGGTTGCGTGCCGCTGCCGCGCGAAATAGTCGCCGAGCCTGGCGACGGCCACGTTCGCAAGCATTATGCTCACGAGTTATAGTTTCGCGGCATTGGCGGCGAATATTTTTGCAGGTTCCGAATCAGCAGACCACGGAGAACGCCCCATGGTTCGTACGCCCAGCACTATGTCGCCGCTCGGCATCGACGCCCCGGACTTCTGCCTGGTGAATGTCGACGGCCGGGAGGTAGCCCGGGACGATTTCCGCGATGCGCCGGCCCTGCTGGTGGTTTTCATGTGCAATCACTGCCCGTTCGTCGTCCACGTAGCCGACGAACTCGCGCGGCTTACGGCGGAGTATATGGCCCGCGGAGTCGCCGTGGTGGGGATCAATGCCAACGATGCGTCCCAATATCCGGCTGATTCGCCCGAGCGAATGGTCGCCGAGGCCGAGGCGCGAGGCTACCAATTCCCGTATCTCTACGACGAGACGCAGGAGGTGGCACGCGCCTATCACGCGGCGTGCACGCCGGACTTTTTCTTGTTCGACAAGAACCGGCGGTTGTTCTACCGCGGCCAGATGGACGATAGCCGCCCGCAGAGCGGGATCCCGGTGACCGGCCGAGACCTGCGGCTGGCGCTCGATGCGGTCCTGGCGGGGGAGGACCCTCCTGCCAGTCAGCATGCCAGCCTCGGATGCAACATCAAATGGCGGCCGGGCAACGAGCCGGATTATTTCGGCTAGGGCGCGCCGTTTCAGGGTGCGGGCGATTAGATGGCCGGCGTAGAGGTCGCCGGTGCGCCCGGTGCAAACTCTACGGCCGCTGGTCGCACGGTCGCTTGCGGCGGTTCGGTAGGCGAGATTCTCGCCTCGCGGGCCAGGCGCCGGACCGTTTCGGGGAGGCTGCCGGTTTCCTCGGCGAGCTGCATCTGGCGGTCGGCCCAGCTTGGCCCCGCGGCCAGGCTTCGGCAATGGTCGAGGTAGTCGCGGCAACCCAGATCGTCGGCCGTTGACTGAAGGCGATCTACGAGTCGGTCGACGATTTCCGGCACCGCGCGTACTTCGTAATTGAAGGCGTCGACCAATTGCGCCGCGAGGCCGTATCGGGCGGCGCGCCACTTGTTCTGACGGACCATCATGGGGTGGCAATCGTGCTGATAAGCGCCCTCGTCGATCTCATCGGACAGCGCTTTGACAAGGCAGTGAATCAGCGCCGCCAGCGCCAACGTATCGTCGAGATTTCCGGGCATATCGCACATGCGGATTTCCACGGTGCCGAAGTTGTGGTGGGGCCGTACGTCCCACCAGATCTCGCGGATCGTCTTGATGTAGCCGGTGCTGGTCATCTGATTGACGAGCCAGACGTATTCGCTCCAATTCCGCATCAGCGGCGGCAGGCCGGCCGTGGGGAGCATCTCCATGACCTTGGATCGATACGATTGAAGTCCCGTAGCTTGTCCTTCCCAGTACGGGCTGTTGCTCGACAGCGCTAGCAGCGTCGGGAGGTGGCGCAGGATGCGGTCGCAAATCATGACGGCCTTGTCGCCAGAGTCGACGCCGACATGCACGTGCAGGCCGAAGGTGAGCATGCGCCGCGCCAGAAGCTGCAATTGGTCGACGAGCATGTGGTATCGCTCGTCGTCGGTAATCAACTGATCGCGGCAGAGGGCAAAAGGGTGCAGCCCGCCCCACCATAGCATCAAGCCTAGTTCGTCCGCCGCGGCTTCGACGACGCCCAGCCGCCCGCGGAGTTCCTTGTCGGCCTCCTTAATGCTCTCGCAGACGTCGGTATTGATCTCCAGCACCGATTGGATGATCTCGGGTTTAAAGTGCTTGCCGGTCTGATCGGGTAAACGCTCGGCGAGCCGCGCGAACGAGTTCGACAGGGCCATCGTCTGCACATCGAGCAACCCCAGTTCGATTTCGATGCCGACGGTCGGCAGACGGTTAGCTTGGAATTCCAGGGTAGCCATGCGGCGTCCTTCAGGTTACTGGCGGCAGCGCTGCTGATGAGGCGACCGAAGCGCGATAGACGAAGTTTCGTGCTTGAGCCGGGACCCGGGGCGATGCGTCGCGCGGGGCTGGAACTGATTCGGGATGAAATATAGGACGAGTTCGGCAGTAGCAAGTGGCGCCTGCCGCCGCGGAGATTTGGCCCCGCCGTGGGCGCTGAAGGAGTTATTAAACCATGCGGGAGCAAATCACGCGCCAGTGTTCCCTTCTGTCGGCCGGCAGGCGAGTACTACGATTCGGGCGAGGAGTTTGGCGCCCAGCGGCAGAGCCCGTTCGTCGATGTCGAAGGTGGGCGTGTGCAGGGGCGTCACGGCCGCCAGGTCGCTGGCGACTCCCAAGCGAAACATGGCGCCGGGGCAACGTTCGAGGAAGCAGGCGAAGTCCTCGCTACCCATGCTGGGGCGCGCAATATTTCGCACGGTGACGCCGCCTGAGACGTCGACGGCGGCTTCATTAACCAGTCGCGTGGCGTCGGCGTCGTTGAACACTGAGGGTATGCTCGCGCCAAAGGAGACTTCGATTTGCGTGCGGGTAATACCCTCGACGCCGCGTACCACCTGGTTCATTTGTTCGATCGTGCGGGCGCGTACCGCGGCGTCGAGCGTGCGGAGGGTACCGTCGACGTCGACTTGTTCGGGAATGACGTTGGCGTTCTCTCCGCCGGCGATGCGGCCGAAGCTGAGCACGATGGCGTCGAGGCTGTCGTTGGCCCGCGGGACGAACTGGTAGAGTGCGCTGATGAGTTGAGCCGCCGCAGCGATGGGGTCGTGCGACTCGTGCGGCCGTGCGCCATGACCGCCGCGACCGCGAACCGTTATATGAATCGCGTCGCAATGTGCGGTGAAGGCGCCGGTTCGCACGCCGATTTCGCCGGCGCGGCGGGTGGGATCAGCGTGGAGTGCAAAGATGAAATCGACGTCTTCTAAAGCGCCCGCAGCCGCCATAGCGCGAGCGCCGGCCGCCGTTTCCTCGGCAGGCTGCAGTATGGCGCGCCAGTACAGCGGCCAGGGCGCCTTTCCGGCCGCCTCCAGCCGCCGTAGGGCGAGGGCGGCGAACGTAACAATGGCAGCGTGAGCGTCGTGCCCGCAGGCGTGCATGACCCCGTCGCGGGTGCTGCGGTAGGGGACCAGCTTCTCGTCGTGGATGCGCAGCGCATCGATGTCGCCGCGGATAGCGGCGCGCTTGGCGCCTTGGGGCAACTGCGCGGGGCTATCAGCGATGACGCCGCACCCCTCCGGTCCCATGCGAACGGTGAGCCCTGCCTCGTCCAGCCGCTGATAAAGCAATAGGCTCGTTTCAAGCTCAGCGCCGCTCGGTTCAGGATGCGCGTGGAGATGGCGTCGCAGGGCTACGAGCTCGGCCGCAGAGTCGGCCACAATCGCGTCGAGGTGCTGTTTCCAGTCGGGACTCACGATAGCCAGGCTTCTGTTGAACAACTAGCGGCGTTGGGAACGCTTGATGCGAACCGAGGGCCTCAATTTGCTGGCAGGCCGTGCCGTCGAACAGGCGTCATCCCCGCTATCAGACGCCGTATGCCAACGTAAGACCGCCGCTTTTGCGCCCAGCATCTCCGGCGGGAAAGGGTTCGAGTTTACGGCCCAATAAATACAGGCTCCACCAATTCCGGCAAAATGCCGCGCTCATGTCCCATTTGCAAAAACTGCGCCACCGCCCGGCGGCCCTGCGGGCCGAAATCGAGCGTCCACTCATTGACGTACATGCCGACGAACTGGTCTGCCTGCCGAGGGTCGAGGTCTCGGCCATACTGCATGGCGTGCTGCAAGGCCTCCTGGCGATGGACGAGTCCGTACTTGATGCTCGCGTACAGAATTCGCTCGACTTCGCGCATGGTCGTCGCTCCGAGGTCGGTGCGAATGCCGTTGGCGCCGAGCGGCAGGGGCAGACCGGTCAACTCCTTCCACCAGGCGCCCAGGTCGACGATCAGCTTTAGCTGGCTCTGGGAGTAAGTAAGCTGTCCTTCATGGATGATCAAGCCGGCGTCGATGCGGCGATTCTGGTAACGGCCGTGCTGCACGACGCTGATGATTTCGTCGAACGGTACGACGACATGCTCGAAAGGCCGCTGGTCGAGACATAGCCGCAGCGCGAGAAAGGCGCTAGTCAGCGTGCCGGGCACGGCAATGGTCTTGCCCTCCAGCGACTCAAGCGGGCCGGCCTCGCGGGCGATGACCATCGGCCCGTAGCCGTCGCCCATGCTGGCGCCGCAGGAGCAAAGGGCGTACTTGTCGTGCAGGAACGCGTAGGCGTGGATGCTAAGGGCGGTCAGCTCCAGTTCGCCCTGGAATGCCCGTCGATTGAGCGTCTCGATGTCGACCAGTTCATGAGTGAACCGATAGGGGCCGACGTCGATGCAGTCGTTTGCCAGGGCATGGAACATGAAGGCGTCGTCCGGGTCGGGGCTATGTCCGACCTGGATGAGCCGCTTGGCTTCTGTAACGGTCACGGCATTCCTCGGTGAAACGGCAATCGAAGACCTCGCAGGTGCGCGAGTTCCTCCCATCGTACCGGGACTGGCGCGACAGGCGAAAGGGGCCCTGGCGGGGCAGCGCCTGGAGGCGGGTTGGCCTTTTCAGAGCGCGTAATGTGGAAGGAATCGCCGACGACCATATCTGGCGTCGACTCAAACGCCATTTAAAGAAATGGGGCGGAATCGGCGTCGCAGGCGCCTTGCAGAGCGGAAATGAACGCCGGCGTTCGATGAAGGCCTAGGCGCAGGGGCGCCTGCGCCTCGTCGAACATTCCGTGGCGTGCATGGTAGAAGAACCGCCGAACCGCGGTGGCGATTAACCTTCGAGCGACAGGGTCGCTTGGGGTGCGGCGGGAAAGCCGCCGAGCGAGCGCAAGATCGGCGTCGGGCGATGCGGCGCCGGCGTGTGGACGGCGGGGTTTTCGCGGAGCTTTTCGACGACGAGTTTCCAGGTCTCGCGTTCGATGGCGAGTAATTCGAGGGCCGACGTCAGGGCCGTCGCGTCGCGGTTTAGTTGCGCCGCGGCGAGCTGGCGGAACGCATACGCATATTCCTCCTCGAGTCGCTGCGAAATGGGGGTTTTGCCGGCGGCCACCCCCTGGATAAGGGCCTCGACGAGGTCGATCGCACGACTGAGCAGCCGAGCGCACTGGGCTTGCTGGTCCGTCTGCGTCCAAACCTGCTCTGCCTGGCGGCCAAACCGCAAGGCGCCGTCGAGCAGCATCAATTGCAGTTCCGGCTGCGAGGCGGCGGCGATGCGGGCATCCAAGTAGCGCGAGGCGCCGGCGAGTTGCGTCATAGTGCGTACGAGACCAAGTGGGGCGGAGTGATAACCCAATTATCGGCGCCCGCCGTGCCGCCGCCGCAGTCGACGTTAGCTGCCCAGCGGCGCTACGGGCTGCAGTGCGGCAAGGGTGGTCTGGCTCTGCTGCAGCTTGGCGATGATGGACTCTAACTGATAGAACTGGGCCAGCAGCCGTTCCTGCTGCTTTTCCAGTTGCGAGCTGAACCGCTCCAGGCGGTCTTCGTTGGCAGCGATGCTGTCCTGCAGCGAGTCGCTGCTGGAGGACAGCATGGAATTCTCGGCGCCGGCGAGGCGATCGACGGCGGCTGAGATCTTGGCCACCACGCCGGTGGTCGGCGTGGCCAGAAACTTCTGCACCTCTTCGGGATTTTTCGCAAAGGCCGATTGCAGCTTGCTCTTGTTGAGCTCCAGTTTGCCGTCGGCATCGACCGAGAGACCAATTTCGGTCAGCGACTCGAGGCTGCCCAGCCCGGCATACCGGTCGGTGAGCGCCCGCGAGAGGCGGCTATCGATCTGCAGGGCTTCGCTAGTGCCAAACAGCAGGCCGGTGGTCGCCGTCTCGGCGTCGAAGGAGGTAAGCTTGCCCAGATCGCTGCGGAGCGCATTGTAGGCGTCGACGACGTCCTGCACCGCTTTTACCAGATCGGCGTCAGTCTGCTGAACGGTAACCGTCAGCGGCGTCTCGCTAGCGCCGGCCACCGTGAGATCGACCCCGCCGACGGCGCCCTCGAACGTGTTGTCTGGCGAGCTGACCAGTATGCCGCCGCCCGTTGCGCCGCCGTTGCCGTACAGCAGCGCGGCGTCGCGGGCCTGGGCTACTTCGTGGAAGACAAGCCCCGAATCTTGGGCGTCAATTAACAGCTCATTGGCGGCGCCGGTCGCGTTGACGGCCAGCGACAGCCGATAGCCGGCGCCGTCGAATACCGTGCTGGCGGTGACGCCGGCGCCGAGGTTGTTGATTTGCGCCGCCAAGGCGCCGAGACCTGTTTGCAGGGCGGAAGTCGACGAGAAGGCCCCGGCGCCGTTGATAACCTGTTTGCCGCCGACGAGCTTCGCCTCGCCAGCGATCTTCAGATCG
The DNA here is from genome assembly GCA_020847515.1 of Pirellulales bacterium. Lineage (GTDB taxonomy): Bacteria > Planctomycetota > Planctomycetia > Pirellulales > Lacipirellulaceae > Lacipirellula. The sequence continues at coordinate 40,174 of JADLBW010000149.1, forward strand.
GCGGCGGCCGTTGAGTTGCGGTCGGCGACGGTGAGCTTTTTAGGCCCGCCGGCCGTATCTTCCAGGTAAATGCCGTTGCCGGCGTCGTTAAGTCGGGCCGCGACGCCGACGCCGCCGGAAGCGGCTTTGGCATTGATGGCGTCGATCAGTTGGCCGATGGTCGTGATGCCGGCGTCGGCGCCGTTGAGGTCCAGGGCGAGGCTCCGCTGGCCGGTCGAATCGGTGATGAGGACGTCTCCGCGGGCGATCCCCGCGCCTCCTTTGAGCGAAGCGAGCGTCACGGCGTCGCTGGAAACGTCGAGATCGTCCAGGTCGATCGAATACGAAGTCGTGCCGTCGACGACTTGCGTCGGCGCGCCTTCGAGGTCGATCGTCTTGCTGGTCCGGGTGAGGTTGAGCGACTGGGCGATATTGCCGCTGAGATCCTTAACGCCAAGCGCGCCCGTGCCGCCGGCCGTGTCGACCAGCAGGATGCCGTCGCCGGCGTCGTTGATGCGGGCCTCGACGCCGTTATCCAGCGCATTGATCGCGTCGATCACGTCGCCGACGGTTTGTACTTCGGCGCCCAGCGGATTGAGATCGGCCGCCTTGCGCACTCCGGCGCTGTCGACGATCTGGATGTCGCCCACGCTGACGCCCTTGCCGCCGTTGAGCGACGATAGCAGCGTGGCCTCGCCGATGGTCTGCCGCTTCAAGGCGCCCGAATTGACCGCCGCGGCGGCCTGATTGATCGCGATGCCGAGCTTCGCGGCGGTTTCGGCAGCGTCGGCATCGGCGATGATAAGGTTGCCGCTGCCGCCTGACTGGTCGATGATCGTCAGGCCGTTGCGAGCCTGGTTGACCGCCGCGGCGACGTCGGCGGCGCTGCCGTTGATAAGCTCGATAACATCGCCCAGGGTTTCGGCAGCGGCCAGATCGATCGTGGCGACGCCGCCACTGCGATCGGTGATGCTGATCTGGCCGAGGGCGCCCAGTCCCTGGCCGCCGTTGAGGCTCGCCAGCAGCGTATCGCGAAGGCCAGCGATGAGTCGCTCGCCTGAGAGCGTCGCTCCGGCAGCCGTATTCTCAATGCCCAGGTCGGTCGCCGCTCGGCTGGCCGCGCCGTTGGCGACGGCGAAACTGCCGGCGCCGCCGGAAAGGTCGGTGAGCGCCAAGCGGTTGCCGTCGGCCGAGATCGCCGCGGAAAGACGGGCCGGATCGGCGGCGTTGATCTGCGCCAGCACGTCGTCCAGCGTGGTAAGGTCGTGCAGGTCGATGGCCAGGGCCGTGCCGTCTGACAGGGTGATGTCGAGATCGGTCACCCCTTCGCGGGTCGTGTGGACGCCGAGGCCGTCGTTGAGCGCCGTGAGCTTCGTGGCGCCGGCGAGCCGGTACACGTCGCCGCCGGTCGCTTGAGCGGCGGCCACGCTGATCCCAGCCAATCCCAGTCCGGCGGCCGTCGTGCCGCCGGCGACCTCCTGCACCACGAGGTTGCCCGCGCCGCCGGAGGAATCGGTCAGCACGAAGGCGTCGCCGCTGGTCGAGGCGGTGACGGCGACGTCGGCGGTCGTGTTAATCGCCGCCAGCACGTCGTCGACCGTGCGGGCGAACGTGAGGTCGACGACGGCCGAATCCCCGTTGCGGTCGGTAATGCGGATTTTGCCGCGCGGCACGCCAGCGCCGCCGTTGAGCTGGTCGAGCGACGCTCCCTTGTCGAGAAAGCCGCCGTAGCGAAATGAGAACGTGCCGCTGCCGAGGCTGGCGGTCGATGAATCGAACGCCTGGCTGATAAGCTGTTGCGCTGAGGCGACTTGCACCGGGCGGACCTGGAAGGCCCCCACGGCCGGCGTGCCGCTGGCGGGCAGCGACGCTTGCAGCAGGTCCTTGTTAGACGACGCGACTTGGCGCGACGTGAAAACACTCGTGGACTTCAACTTGTTGACGGCGAACTGAAAGGCGAGCAGCCGCGAGCCGAGCGTATCGAGGGCCGTCTGCTCCTGCTTGAGCGCTTCGTTGCGGCTTTTCAACAGATCGCGCGGCCGGGCCGCAACGGCCATAAGCTGCTTGACCGTGCCGTCGATATCGAGCCCGGTGATCAGCCCGACGCTGGAAGTGATTCTACCCATGAAGAAGTATCAAGCGCAGCAGTCTTGCGGAATCGCCGAGGTCAGGATGCTTTTGCGACTAAAGGTCCGGCGCTATCGGCAAACTCGCTAGCCGCGACAAAATCTTCGCTTCTCGCCCAAGCGTTAACGGGGTGGGGATGCGATTGCGACGGGGAAGCCTGCTAGCACCGCCGCTTCGGCAGTCGCCAAAGAATGCGGCGTGCTTTGGGGGCAGCGCAAGTTCTTCGGCGTATCCGGATTTATCGGCAAGGTTTGGCTGAGCGGTATAGCTTCTTTTTGGAAGAGCCGGGGTCGGAGCGGTACGGGGTCGGGATGCTTTTGCGACTGGGGGGCTAAACTTGCTGGCGGAGTCGCCAGTCGCAAAAGAATCCCGACCCCTTTGCCGCCAGTCGCGAAAGAATCCCGACCCCTTTTGGGGCGACCCCCCAGGGCGGCGGTTACTCGATGCGGCGGCGGAGGCGGACGACGTTTTCGAGGTTGACGTCGACGCCGGGTTCGAAGCCTGTCGGCAGCGAGCGGTCGATGACGTAAAAGCCGCGCAGCCGGCGGATGGCGCCCGTGTCGGCGCCGTCCTCGCGGCCCAGCATGTAGCCGTCGGGGTAGACGCGGTTGTAAAGCTGCGTGAGCAGCGGCTCAGTGAGGTTGCCATTGCGCTGGGCGAAGTCGGCCTTAGTAGGCGCCGGCTCGACCTCGAAGAAGCCGATCGTGATCCAGACCGCGTAGACGTTCGACCGGGTGGTCACGAGGTTATCCAGGCGGATGATCGGCTGGTAGCCGAAATAGGGATTCCGTGCGGCGTCATGGTACGGCTCGTCGGTAGCCGCGGAGAACAGCGGCCAGGCAATGTTGCTGCCGGCCTGCGGTTGCCCTTGCCGAAGCAGCGTGCAGTCGGCCCCCGTGGTCATCATCGTCTGCAGCGGGACCAGGGTCCCCGAATCGGGCGACTTGAACGGCCTGACGAAGAACGTGGGATAGTCTGGGTTGAGCAGCAGCATCTCGCTGGAGGCGGCTGTGTAGCCCCGCCGGGCGCTGAGGAAGGCCAGGGGGTTGTTCTGATTCCACGACGGTCCGGGGTGGGTATCATTTCCCGATTCGTCGGGGTCGGGATTGCCGTGGAACAGCCCGCCC
>JADLBW010000150.1 GCA_020847515.1 Pirellulales bacterium
CACGAACATCAATCGCAAGGCAACTAGGCAACCGCCTGGGCTGAACAACTTTGTGGCCGGGGATGAGCTATATATCCGTTTGACGAGCAATGCGTGGCAACCGACCGACGCCAAGATTCGCTGCGCCTTGGAGTGGCAAGATAGAAGAACTTCTTGATCTGGCACGTGGAAAACCACCGTCTTAGCCGAGTGGCTCTTCAAACCGCGAGGACGACTTAATGTCCGCTAACCTTTCGCGAAAACCACTTTACATTTGTGGGGTCGCGCTTTGTGTTACAACCGCGTTTTGCCGAACCGGATGTGGGGCGTTATTGGAAGGCAAGCTGCTTTACGTCGATTTGTATCATCAAGAAACGATGCAAAGTAGCGGGGTTTTCGTTAACTCCGGCGATTTCGTGGTTGGCCCGGGCGTCGAACTGGAGGGTTTCGGCGCCCGCAGCTCTCCACCAGTGCTGCCGCCCCTTGTGGACATCGACGTGTCGGACCGGCAAATCTTGATTACGCTGGTGATTGACCAGCCACCGGCGTTTCTGGACGATTTGACATTTAGGGACACGAGGAGCAATATCCCCGGTCTGTTCACCAACAAAGTGACGACCGATCGGGCGACCACGTGGACCGGTTTCACGGACGACTACGTACAAGACAGTGGCGAATCCATTCGAGTCATCTTAGGCGGTTTGCAAGGACTTCAGGGCCAGTTCATCCTGCTGGATGTGGTTCCTGAGCCGGCGTCTATTGCGCTACTGGCATGCGCTGTTCCAGCGGAGCTATTACTGCGGCGGCGTCGCCAGGAGCGATCAAACTGTTATGGCTGCGCTCAATCGTTGCGGTCAACATTCTGATGGGTTGCCGAAGACGGCAATCCATCCTACCCGCTACCCGCTTCGCACTGGCGGGATGCCAGTGGCACGCGTGCACACGTGCAGCCGTGGGATAAGGCCAGGGGCGTTTCGGCGCTCCAGGCTTAAGGGCCGGGGCTGCGTCGCGGCTCACTCGTAGCCGAACTCTTCGAAGTACCGCCGCCACTGGCGGCGGATCGTTTCGCTGGTGGCGTCGTCCATCGTGTGGTGGTTCGTGCGGTAGTTCTTCACCTCGGTCAGGTGCGCGTCGAGGTGGGCTTCCAGGCGGGCGAAATCGCCGAGATTGAGCTGGCGGTAGATGTCGCGGATCGCGTCCTTGGGATCGGCGATGAGGTCTTCGTAGCGAATTTCAATCAGTTGATCGTCGGCCAGCAGGGCTCGGTCTTCAAAGTAGGCCTCGTACATCGAGCGCAGCGAGTCGAGGACGAAATCCTGCAGCCACCGTTCGTCGCGGGGAATCTGCAGGCCCTCCTCGGCGATCAGCGAGCGCCACAGGCCGATCGTCGAGCGATAGAGGGCGTAGGGATCGCGCGAGATGTGGACGAACTTCGCGCCGGGGAACATCTCCAGCAGCGTGCGGACGCGGGCGGTGTGGGCCGGCGTCTTGATGACGATCCGCCGCGGGTCGCGGAAGGTAAGCCGCTTGCAGAAGGTGAGCAGTTCCCGCTTCCAGCGCTCCCGCTCGCGGGGCGGGACGTTTCGCAGCGTCAGGTAGTCCATATACACGGCGCCGCGGTTGGGGAACATGATCGACAGGTAGGGGGTCGGCACCCCCAGGCTTTGAAGGGCGAACTCGTCTTCAAACGGCCGGTCCCAGCCGGTGGCCATGTTGTCCATCGGTCGGCGGTCGGGAATGAACATGCCGATCCAGGGAACCAGCCGCTTCTCGGTCAGGACGAAGTGGTGGGGCGTGAAGCACTGGTAGGTGGTGAAGTGGGTGTGCTCGGGGTCGCGGATCAAGAGCTCGTGGAGAAACGTCGTCCCCGAGCGCCAGTGGCCGAGGATGAACAGCGGCGGCCGGGCGATGTTGACCGCATCGACGCGGCGCCCGTAGGCCAGACGGTCGACGGCCGCCAGCGCGCTGTTCATGGCGGTGAAGCCGCTGATGGCGACGGCCATCGGCAGCCGGCTGGGCGAGATGGCCAGGCGGTTGCGGGCCAGCGCCCGGGCCCAGACGCCAAACCGCATGCCGTGCCAGAAGCGCGGCATATACCAAGCCATGGGGTTTTTAACGGCCCGCTCGCGATGGGGAGCGTCGTGGCGTCGGGCGAGTACGCTCATGAAGTTGGGCTGCGGCGCCGCGAGGCGCCGAGGTAAAGGCGAGACGGACCGTCGATGCTGCGGACGCCCGATGCGCTGCCGCCGAGCGAAGCCGGGTCGAAGAACGGCGCGGGGCTACGGCAAGCGCGTCAAATCGTCCAGCGGTGCATGGTAACGCGCTCGCTGCGTGCGGGCCAACCGGTCGCGCCAGGCAATCCGCGCGAGAACTGCTCCGGCAGCGGCGAGCGCCGCCAACAGGGCCGCGCCCCCCCACAGTCCGCCGCGCTGGGCGTCGGCAGAGGCGCGGGGGAGCCGCAGCGGCTGGGCGGCGAGCAAGAGCGGCGAGGCCAGTCGCTCCGGCAGGGGGGGCGAGCGGTCGGGCGCCGCCGCCGGGCGGCGGACGTAGAGCCAGCGCTTGAAGAAGATTCCGGCGACTTGGACCGGCTCGCGAATCTGGTCGCCAGTGGGGAAGCCCTCGGGCAACCGAGCGGCGCAGCACACCACGGGCTGATTCTGCGAGTCGCGGGGGAAGATCTCGAGCTCGTAGTAGTGCGTCAGTTCGCCGACGGGGGGCTCGACGACGATACGAACGGCGCGGCGGGCGATTCCTTCGACGAGAAAAAGCTCGCCGACAGAGCGCTCGGCGTCGAGGAACATGGGCCACACCGAGGAGAGCCCGCGCTTGGCCTGCGCGGCGACGTGCTGGGCGATGTTCTGCTGCCGTCGCAGGGCGGCGAACTGGCTTTCGCGGCCCGGCTCGTCGGGGTCGGCGGCGGGCCGACTCCCTGCGAGCTCAGCCAGCCGGGCCGTGGCGTCGGCGGCCCGATGGGCCCATGCTTGCGCCGCGTCGCGCACCGCGTGGCGGGCCAGAGAGGTCAGCTCCATCGGCCTGGCGGCGGCGAGCCTGGCGAGGGCCTGGTAGAACGCCGCGGCCTCGCGGCCCTCATCGGTCCGCGCTAGCGGGCGGCCCTGCTGCACGTCGTCGAGCAAGGCCGCATCGTAACCCTGGGCGGCGAGCCATAGAACGCCCGAGGGCGCATGGTCCTGGGGATACCACTGGAAGCGATGGGTGAGCGCCAGCGGCGGCGATTGGTCGTCGGCGCTGGCAGGCCGGAGCAGTACGGCGCGGAAGCTCACGGGCGCCGGTAGTTGTTCATCGGCCGTGGTTTGCCAGGCCCGCGGAATCGAGGCGGCCACGACGAGCAGATGCTTGTCGGCCGGAAGCGCGACGCGGCAGGCGTAGTAGTTCGCTGCTGTTGGCCTATCGCCGGATGGCGCGGGGGAGCTGAGCGGTGCGACGGAGGTCACCTGGCCCGACAACTCCAGCAGGCTGCCGACGGGGCGCTGATCGAGGGGCGCCAGTTGCGCGTGGACGCCGGGGGCGTTTTGGTCTTCCAGCGCGAGCTGGCCCCGGTCGAGCTGTTCGAGGCGAAAGACGATGCGGGCCAGTAGAGCGGCCTCGTCGCCGGTCAGTCGCTCGTCGAGGGAGGCCAAACTGGCCATATCGGCAGCCGTGATGCCGGCATCGCGCAGCAGGGTGCGGAAATCGCGATCTGCCGGGCCGTCGACGTGAGGGGTTCTTTGGGCCGAGCAGGGGCGGGCTGCCGCCGCGACGAGGGCGCCAGACAACAGGATGGCCGCCGCTGGCCGAAGGGCCGCGCTCGTTGCGAGACTGCGGCGGCTCATGGCGGGGCCTCAAGATGTTTGAAGTCGGGCGTCGCCGCGGGGCTTGAGGGTCGCCGCGTCTGGCGCTGGATCCACCAGGTAACCGACAGCGCAACCAGGGCCGCGCCGGCGGCGGCGTAGCCCAGGCTGCGGGGATTGGACGCCGGTCGTCCGTCGATTTTTCTGGCGACGGGCGGAGACCACTGGAGGGCGCCGGCGACCAACACCGGCGCCAGTCCAAACCCGCCGCCGTGGGAATAGGACCAGTTCTTGAAGAACAGCCCGTCGATTACCACCGGTTCTCGCAGGCCGTCGCCGTGGGGGAACTGGGCGGGCAATTCCGGGACGTAGACGATGAACGGCCACTGGCCTCCGCCCTTCGGCGCGACGACGAGCTGGTAATACGGGCTCGTTTTGCCGTCGCCAGTCGCCAGTTGCTTGGGCGCCGCTCGCAGGACGTAACCCTGCAGGCGAACGACTTCGCCGCGATAGACTTCGGGCTGATTGACAAGCTGCGCGTAGGCGATTTCGCCCAACGATTTCTGAGCCAGTTCCGCCCGAGGGGTATGTTGCGCTTCGGCAAGCAGGGCCTGCCACGCGGCTTGCTCGCCGGGGAGGAACATGGCGTTGTCCTGCACTTCGTCCCAGATTCCGCCGCTTCGGCCGGTGGGGACCGCGGGTGTTCGCTGTCCGGCCAGGCGGGGGTCGGCGGGCCGTGCGGTGAATACTCGGCCCAGGTAATCGACCGTCGCCTGCTCTTGGAGTTGCCGCATGAGCAGCAGCACCGCGCCGAGCATGACTAGCAGCACCCAGACGCCGCGGGTTTGTCGACCTGGCGGACGGCGATGCGAGTTCAGGCGGTCGCCGAAGCGCAGCAATGCAGGCTCCTGGAAAGAGGGCGGCTGGAACGGGCCTAACCCCGATCGCCGTACATTAAGTATTGCTTCCGGTGGCGAGTCGCCAACAGGTAAATCGGGCGCCGCCCCGGCCCCGGTCGTCGAGCTGCGCGGCAGCCTGCCGCGTGAACGGGCCGCTGGAGGCGGCGCCGCGCCGACCTGGCGCGGTAAGGCCGTTAGCTAATCGTCACAGACAACACAATCGGCCGAGGCAGCGGGGGGCGATGCCGCGGGCGTCCGCCGCGGGAAGGGAATCGTTGGAGAATCCTTGGTTCGACGTGCGCGGGCCGGTAAGATGGATTTGGAACAGAGGCAAAAACCGCGCGTCGCAGGCGGATGGTCAGTCGCCGGCGACGGCAACTCACTGTCGCACGACGGCCCATTCTCTCGTTGCCGTATCGGTTAGAGGCGTCGCTTGCGCTGCTGGTGGTGTCGGTGAATCGTGCTGAATCGAGCAATCGGTTGGTCTGCCGGGCGAAGCGCCGCCGCGGGCGCTGTTGTGCGCTGGTCGCCGTCGTCGGTAGCGTTATCGGGGGGACGCTCGAAGCGGCTGACCGGAACGTGGCGTTCGTTGAAGCGCTGCGCTCCGCGGGCTGGGACGACACGGCGATCGACTACTTGAACTGGGTCGAGAAGTCGCCGCTGATGACGCCGCAATTCGCCGCGGAATTGCCGTACCAGCGGGCGCTGAGCCTGGCGGCGCAGGCCCGCCAGATCAAAAACCGCAGCGAGCGCGAGCGACTCCAAACGTCCGCGGCGGAGGCGTTTCAGCAGTTTGCCGCCGGGCAGCCCGACTCGCCCGCGGCGCTCGACGCCCTGCGGGAAGCGGCCAACCTTTACGCCAGCGGGGGACTCTCGACCTTAGCTGCGGCCCAGCAGTTGCCCGACGAGGCCGCCAGCCAGCGGGACGAGGCCCGCGCGAAGGCCCGCGGCCAATTGCAGCAGGCCGCCGAGGCCGCGCAGCAGTTGGCGGCCGTGTGTGGGAAGGCCCTGGCGGCGCTGCCAAAGGCGGCGCAAGCGCAGGCCGATCCGGAGGCGAAGTCACGGCGCGAATTCCTGCGCGGGCGGGAGGTGGAGGCGCGGTTCCTGCGGGCCCGCATCGCCTTCGAATCGGCCGCGACCTTTGAGGCGAAGTCGGGCGAATATGCTCAAACGCTCGAAAAGGCCGCGGGGGAGTTCGGCGAGCTGGTCGAGGAGTATCGCGGGTCGGTGGTGGGCGATACGAGCCGCTTCTATCAGGGCCGCTGCGCGCAGGAGCTAGGCGCCTTCGAGAAGGCGCTGGGATGTTATAAGGACGCCCTGGGGTCCCCGTCCGCCAATGAAGAGTTCCGGCGGCTGAAGGCCCGCGTCTATCGGCGGCAGGCAGAGTGCCTGATCGCGCTGGATAAGGTCGACGAAGCGATCGAGTCGTGCGACCAGTGGCTGGCAGGTTCCCAGCCCGCCGAGCGTGAGCAGCCCGAATGGCTTGAGGTCGCCTACCGCCTGGCGACGGCCTATCTGGAAAAATCCAAAACCCCCGACGCCGGCGGCGACGACGCCAAGCAGCTTCAATCGAAGGCCCGCACGCTGCTGCGCGACGTGTCGCAACGGACCAATGAATTCCAGCAGGAGGCGCGGCTGGCGCTGGCGGCGCTGGGCCAGCCGGCTCGCAACGGGGCTGAACTGAGAACCTTCGCCGACGCGTACGCCGCGGGAAAATCGGCGCTGGAGGTTTGGAATTCATCGATGCTGGCGGCCAGGCTCGCCAAGGAGAACAATCCCGATGCGGTGGCGGAGCTCCAGCAGCAGGCCGCAGCTCGCCAGGCCGAGGCCTTGCAGCTCTTTGAACGGGCGCTGGAGCTGGCCGACCGGCAGACGCCGCTGGACGACGTAAACGCCGTGCGGTACTTCCTGGCGATCTTGTACTGGGAAGACAAACGCATTTACGAAGCGGCGGTAATGGGCGAGTTCCTGGCGAAGCGGTACCCCGAGAATGAGTACGCCGCTAGCGCCGCAAAAGTAGCGCTGGCGGCCTATGAACAAGCGGCGGTCGAGGCGCGACAACAGGGGGGCCCCGAAACAGCCGCAATGTCGGGGGCCTCGTTCGAGTCGCAAAGGCTGGCTCAGCTTGCCGAGTTGATTGCTTCGCGGTGGCCGCAGTCGCCAGATGCATCGGCGGCGGTCAACGTGTTGATCCAAACCGCGCTGCGGGAGGACCGGCTGGCCGACGCCGAGGCGCTGCTCGCGCGGCTGCCGGCCGAGAGCCGCAGCGCCGCTGAACTGAGCCTGGGGGCGGGGCTGTGGACGCGATATCTGCGCGCCACGGCCGGCCGGCGCGGAGCGCCAAGCGAAGAGGCCCTTCAGCAGCGCGACAAGGCGGGCGGGTTGCTTAAGAGCGGGTTCGCCAGGCTGCGCCAGCAGGGCGATCCCTCGGCAGCGGCTGCGGCGGGCGCGCTCTACTATGTGCAGTATTTGTTGGCGACGGGGGACGCCGCCGCGGCGATCGAGGTGCTGGAGGATGGCGCCGCCGGGCCCCTTGCGCTGGTCAGCGCGCAATCTCCGGCGGCGGCGCGGCCGGAGTATGTGCTGGAGGCTTATAAGGCGGCGCTGCGGGCCTATTTGTCGGCGCAGCCTCCGCAGGCGGACAAGGCCGAGCAAGTGATGGTCTCCCTGGAGGAATTCGCCGGCGGCGAAGGGGGCCGGGCGGCGTCAAAAAAACTGACCGACATCTATCTCAGTCTGGCGGTGCAGCTTCAGCGTCAACTCGAGGAACTGGCGGCGGCCGGCCAAGCGGAGCACGCCGCCCAGATAGCCGCCGCCTTCGGGCATGTGCTGCGCCGCGTGGGCGAGCGCCCCGACGCCGACACGTGGCCAATTCGCAGTTGGCTCGCGCAGACCAATCTGCAGATCGCTCAGTCGCTCGCCGGCGACGAGGCGAAGGCCCACGCCGTGCGGGCCCGCGAGATCTACGAAGCCATGCTCGCCGCCGCCGCGAAGGACAAGAACTACGCCCCCGACGCCAATGCGCTGCTGGCGGTGCGGATGCGACTGGGCGAATGCCTGGCGGCGGAGGGCGAGTATCAGCGGGCGATTGACCAGTACGCGGCGATCCTCGGCCAGCGGCCAAATACCCTCGACCTGCAGTTGGCGGCGGCCAGAGCGCTCATGCAATGGGGCGCTGCGAAACATGATCCCGATGCGATCGAGCGATCGATCCAAGGCGATCGGCCGCAGGCCGACGGCAAGAATCTCATCTGGGGGTGGTTGCGTCTGGCGTCGATGGCCCAGCAGGCGCGGCGGCAAGCGACGTCCGGCACGGTCGACGCGGCAGCGCGCCAGCGGGCCGAGCGGTTCCGCGACCTGTTCTTCGAGGCCCGCTATAACATCGCCCGCGCGCGGCGATTGGCTGCCGACGCCGTCCCGGTCGACAAGCGGCAGGAGCAGTTGCAGGCCGCCCAGGCCAATGTCGAGCAGATGAAGCAGCTCTACCCGGACCTAGGGGGCGACAAGTGGGAAACGGCGTTCAACGAGCTGCTAGAGGATATCCATAAGGAGCTTGCCAAGAAGTGATACTTTCCTTGCCAGGTCGATGGGCACTGCGGCGGCTGGCGAAGCCGGCGGCCGCGGCGGCGCTTGCTGCGGCGCTATGCCCGGCGGTCGCGCAGGCGCAAGGCGCCGTCGATCGCATTATTCGCACTAGCGGCGTCGACAGCGGCAAGATCACGGCCGTCACGCCGCTGGCGGTGACCATTTCCAAGGGCGGCGTGGAATCGGCCGTGCCGGTCGAGGAGATTCAAACCGTCACCTTCGCCGGCGAACCGCCCGAACTGAACTCGGCCCGCAACGCCTTGGCGGCGGGACGATTGCAGGAGGCGGCCGAGGCGATCGCGAAACTTCCGCAGGAAGGACTCGCCCGGGAGGAAATCGCGACCGACGCCGAGTATTACGCCGCGGTGGTGAAGGCCCGGCAGGCCTTGGCTGGCGCCGCTCCGGCGGAGGCGGCCATCGAAGCGGTCCGCTCGTTTATGACCCGCCGCAGCAAGAGCTTTCACATTCCCGAGGCCATCGAGGCGCTGGGCGATTTGTATCTGGCGGCCGGGCAGTTCGACAACGCCCGCGCGGAGTACGCCAAACTGGCCAAGGCGAAGTCCGCTTACTTCGAGCTCAAAAGCGCGCTCTTGGTCGGCGAAGCGTGGCAGGCCCAGGGCGACCACGCCAAGGCGCAAGCCGAGTTCCAGCGGGTGCTGGCTTCACCGGAGAAGGGTCCCACGATCGCGCCGTTGAAGCTTGCCGCCACGTTGGAAGGCGCGGTCGCCCAGGCGGCTGCGGGCCAGCTCAAGGAGGCGACCACCGCCATCGGCGGCATCATCGCCGAGGCGAAGCCGGATGACAGCGAGCTCTTGGCCCGCGCGTACAACGCGCTGGGCGATTGCTATCTGGCCAGCAAAGATACGCACGGCGCCTTGTTCTAGTTTCTGCACGTCGATTTACTGTACAACCAGCAGCCGGAGGCGCACGCCAAGGCCTTGCACGAACTGGTCGCACTATGGAAGGCCGTCGGACGCGATAGCCGTGCAGCCGAGGCGGCGAGCAAACTGGCGCAGAAGTACCCCGGCAGCCGCTGGGCCAGGCCGTGATACACTGGGAGCCTTGAAGTCGGATTTGTTGCCCGCCAATGACGCGAATGCAGGGAGATCACGGATCGACGCTGTCGTTCGTTGTCGGCGCCCGCCCGGGCGCAGGTTTTGGTAATCGATAGCTCTGCGGCCCAGGCCGTGATGATAAGTTTTCTAACGCGAGACTTAATGTCATGCACTCATCCGGCAGCTTGCGAGTGAACTGCGGAAGGCGACTGGCGCCGTTCGCACTGGCGGCCCTCGTGGGCCTGGGGTGGAACCTGTCGGCCGCCGATTGGGCGCGAGCCCAAGAGGGGGACGCCGCCGGGGCGGACGCTGCTGCCGCGGCGCCGGCCGCCGACGCCAGCATCAAGGACGCTGCGGCCGCGTCCACGCCGCCGCCGCAGGTCAACTACCTGACGTGGATCGTCGACGCCATGGGATGGCACTATACGATCGCCTTCTTGGCGATCTCGTTCGCCCTGGTCGCACTGTTCGTCATGAACATCCTCGCTGCGCGGCGCGAGAACGTCGTCCCCTCGGCCCTGGTCGAGGGCTTCGAGCAGCACCTGAACAACAAGCAGTATCAGGAGGCGTACGATCTGGCCAAGGTCGATGAATCGTTCCTGGGCCATATCCTGTCGGCGGGGCTGGCCCGCGTTTCGGGCGGCTACAGCGAAGCCATCGAGGCGATGCAGGAGGTCGGCGAAGAAGAAAACCTGCGGATGGAGCAGCGGCTGGGCTACCTGGCGCTGATCGGCACGATCAGCCCCATGATCGGGCTGTTGGGCACGGTCGAGGGGATGGTGCAGTCGTTCATGGTGATCGCCAACACGGCCACCGGGGCCCCCGACCCGCAAGAACTGGCCAAGGGCATCTCGAAGGCGTTGTTCACGACGCTGGTCGGCCTGTACCTGGCGATTCCTGCGCTGATGGCCTATCACATCATCCGCAACCGCGTCTCGCGGCTGGTGCTGGAGGTGGGCGTAGTAAGCGAGGGGATGATGCGCCGCTTCCGCAAACCGGGCGACATGAAGAAGACCGACGCCTGAGTCAACGGGCGATCCTTGCGTACGTCCTGTCCTCATCCGGTCCCCTCCCCCTTGTGGGGAGGGCTAGGGAGGGGGGAGCCTTGTCGCAGAAGCGTTCCAAAAAACTAGCGGCGCCTGAGCTTAAAAAAGCACGCAATCCCGCCAGCGGCGCGTCCCTCGGCGCCATCCTTCAATACCCCAAGAACGCCCCGTCATGAGATTCGCCAAGCGAGACGACGCCGCCGTCGGCCCGGACATGACGCCGATGATCGACATGACGTTCCAGTTGATCGCGTTCTTCATGTTCACGATCAACTTTTCGGACACCGAGCAGGACCAGCGGGTCACCCTGCCGGCCAGCGAGCTGGCCAAACCCCCCGACGCGCCGTACGATCACCCGCTCACCGTCCACCTCACCAAGGACGGCCAGTACATCTACGGCGGCGACGCCTACGGCTCGCTGGACGAACTGCGCTCGGCGCTGTTGCGCGAGAAGCAGATCATCGATCGCTTTGCCAAAACGAACAATGAAAAGCTGTCGGACGTCACCATCGTGATCCGCGCCGACGAGGACGCTCGCACCGGCCAGGTCCAGGAGATCATCAAGCTTTGCCAGGAGCTGCAGTTCGAGCGCTTCGCGCTCCGCGGCAAGCAGGCCGAGGTGCATCGAATCCGCAGCGATTAGAATAGAGCCTGGCGGCCGGCGGCCAGCGACCAGATGAGCGACTCTCATTCTGGCCCCACAGCCCACAGCCCACAGCCCACAGCCCACAGCGCACAGCCTATAGCCTATAGCCTATAGCCTATAGCTTATAGCCTATAGCCTATAGCCTATAGCCCATAGCCCACAGCCCACAGCCGATAGCCCATAGCCACCGCTCCCCGCCCGCCGTCGCCTCGTTATTCTCCGCCCAAGCGCCATGAAGATTCGCCACGCCGAGCATCGCGAAGATCTCTCGCTGCAGATGACGCCGATGATCGACATCGTCTTTCAGCTCATGGTGTTCTTCGTGTTCACGTTCAAGATCTCGCTGCCTGAAGGGGACTTCAACATCCGTATGCCCGCCCAGGCCGGCGCCGCCGCCGTGCCCAGCGAGACGCCGGTGCTGCGGGTGCGGCTGCGGGCGAGCGAGAGCCGCGACCTGGCGAGCGTGCAGCTTGGGGACGTGGCGATCGCCGGCGACGACCCGTTCGGCCAGCTCCAAACCCGGATCCGCGGCATGGTCGACGACTCGGCCGGGCCGGGCTCGACGGACCAGGAGGTGGAGATCGAAGCCGACTACGACCTGAAGTACCAATACGTGATTAGCGCCATGACGGCGATCACCGGCTACATCGACCCGGCCACAGGCGAGCAGCACAAGCTGATCGAGAAAGTGCGCTTCGCGCCGTTGGCGAAATAGCAGTGACCAGGCGGATATCCGGCGACCGCCCTGCGCCGCGCCAACGCGAGATTCTCAGGTTTCCTCCGCCTTGCAGGAAGAGTCGGGCAGGGGATGAGCCGCGCCTACCGCACTGACTTCGGACGCCAGCAAACCAAAGCCTATACTCGATTCGCCCCTCTCCCCAGCCCTCTCCGCGGAGGGGGAGGGGGCCGGAGGGTGCGCGTTTTTTAAGGGGCAAGATCTTTCGCCGGGCTCAGTATGCGGTAGCCGGGTCGGCGTCAACGCGTTCACGCCGCGCGCGGCGTCGGCATCTTCTTCCCCTTGAGCTGGTAGACGTAGGCCAGCACCTCGGCCACGGCGGCGTAGCTCTGGTCGGGGATTGGGCGGTTGACGTCGACTTCCTTGTACAGGAGCTGCGCCAGCGGCTTGCGCTCGACGACCGGGATGTTGTGCTCCAACGCCAGGCGGCGGATTCGCTGCGCCAGGACGCCGGCGCCTTTGGCGACGACGATCGGGGCGGCCATCTGTTCAGGATCGTACTGGATGGCCACGGCCAGCTCGGTCGGGTTGGTGACGACGACGTCGGCCTTGGGGACCTTGTCGCCGATGCGGTTGAGCGCCATCTGCCGCTGTATCTGCCGCCGGCGGGCGATAATCTGGGGATCGCCTTGCAGATTCCTCATTTCTTCGCGCATTTCCTGGTGGGTCATCCGCAGGTCTTGCTCGTGCCTCCACTTCTGAAAGCCGAAGTCCAGCAGGGCCAGCACCAGCAGCGCAAATCCCACCCAGAGGGCCGTTGAGAAGCAGACGTCGACCAGAAAGCGAGCCAGCTCTCCCAGCGGCAGGTCGCTGGCGTGTACGATCTGGTCCCAGCGGTTGTAGATCACCGCCGCGGCGACCGCGCCGACGACGGCGGTCTTCAGCAGTCCCAGCGCCAGCCGCACGACGCCCTGCAGCGACAGGATCCGCTTGGCGCCGGCCAGCGGGCTGAGCCGCGACAGATCGGGCTGCACCTTGTTCGGCAGGAACAACAGCCCGATCTGCAGGACGGTCGAGAGGGCGCCGGCCGCCGCCAGCACGACCAGGATCGGCAGCAGCGAGACGCCGAACTTCTGCAGCAGGCTGAGGGCCTGGCTGGCGAGGTCGGCCGGCCCGACGGCGAGCGAGCCGGCGTCCCGAAGCTGCTGATGCATCAGGCTGACGGCGTGCTCGACGACGCCGCCGCCCCAGTGGACGAGCACCAGCACGCCGACCAAGAGCAACACGGCCGAGCCGAGGTCCTGGCTATAGGCGACATGCCCCTCGTCGCGGGCCTGCTGCCGGCGATGGGCAGTCGCTTCGAACGACTTTTCGCCGGCTTGTTCAGGCATGGCGGGGAGGGATTAGATGGCAGAGGACAGAGGTGGGAGGTCGGAGGTCAGAGGACAGAGGTCGGAGATCAGAGATCATTGGTCATTGGTGCTTGGTCATTGGTGCTTCTTCGCGGTAGGCCGCCCGCGCCTACATCTTCACCTTGCCGCTGCGCGGACCGCTTCGCAGAGCTTATCAATGGCCTCGACCCCTTGCTGCGGAAAGGCCCAGGCGATGGTTCCGATGGTGACGCAGGCCGCCCCCACGGTTAGCAGGGCGTTGACGCTGAAGCCGACGACCAGGATGTTAATTTGCGGGACGGTCCGGCCGATCAGCCCCAGCACGAGCGTCGCCAGCAGCAGGGCGGCCATGGCGGGGGCGGCGGCGCGGATGCCCAGCAGAAAGCTTTGCCCCAGCAGCGCCGAAAACACGTCGACGAACGAGCGGCCCAGCACGGCCTTGCCCGGCGGCAGCCAGGCGTAGGTATCGAGCAGCGCCTCGACCAGCAGGCGATGACCGTCGATGAGCACGAACATCGCCAGCGTCAGGAAGTAGAAGAACTGCGAATAGACGGGCACGTTTTCGTCGGCCAGCGGGTCGAACCCTTCGGCGACCGCCGTGCCGCCCAACTGCGAGATGATCTGCCCGGTGAGCTGGATGCCCGACAGCAGGATCATGACCCCCAGGCCCAACAGCAGTCCGACCAGCGACTCGCTGAGCACGTGCTTGCCGAAGATGAGCATGTTCTCGAGCCCGGCGGGGGCTTGCGACGCGTGCAGCGGCGTAATGAGCAGCGACATGGCGACGGCCAGCAGCGCCCGCGCTTGCACGGGGGCGGCCCGCGTGCCGAAGATCGGGGCCGTGGCGATCAGCCCGCCGACCCGCGCCAGCACCAGCACGAACGTTGCGAATTGCGCTAGCAGCAGGGATTCAAGGAACGACGGATTCACGCGGGTATTGGGGTCGCATCGCCCTCGCGCGAAGGGAGGGGCTCGGAAAGGGATTCGTGAAAGTAGGGGCGGAAATTCTGCAGGCGCCGAAGGGGTCGGGACGCTTTTGCGACTGGAGGCGCTTCTTGCCGTGGAGAGTCGCCTCTCGCAAAAGAGTCCCGACCCGGTTCGCGCAGCGCCGCGTTCACAGCGTATGGGGAATGTTCTCGATCAATTCCTGGGCATAGTCGATCAGCCGCGTGATGATCCACGGCAGGGCCAGGGCCAGCGCCAGCGCCATGGCGACGAGCTTCGGCACGAAGGCGACGGTCTGCTCCTGGATTTGCGTCAAGGCCTGCAGCAGGCCGATCACCAGGCCGACGACCATGCCGGCGACCAGCACCGGGGCCGAAACCAGCGTGGCGATTAATAGCGCTTCGCGGCCTAAGTCGACGGCGTCTTGCGGGGTCATGTTAGTTGTTGTTAGTTGTTAGTGGTCGTCTTTGCAGGTCATGGTCGAGCGCAACCAACAATTCACAACGGACAACGGGCAACGGACCACTGGCAGAGCGGACGGGGTCGGGGTGGTTTTTGGGCA
>JADLBW010000151.1 GCA_020847515.1 Pirellulales bacterium
GCCGTTCTCCACCACCGTTGGCGACAGCGGGTTGTCGTGAAAATTGAACTCCAGCCCGCCCCCCAGATCCAGGTTCGGAAGGTAAGCCGGGCCGGTGAGGAACGACGTCGACGGGCGCAGCCGCAGATTGGTTCGCCGAGCGATCCCCTGCTGCCCGCCGGTTCCCAAGTCGATGAACTCTACCTGCGGCGTCCGCACCGTGCGCCCTTGGTGCTGAAAGATCTGCGGCTGGTCATTGCGAATCGCGATGCCGTGCTGCGCCGCCATCGGCAACCCCAGCACGTTCGGCAATCCCCAAGACGCGGGCGCTTCGAGCGTCGCCACGCTGGTTTGCCCGCGGAGGACGGCGGTGTTCATCGCCAGGGCCGTCCCGGCCGCCGTGCGGTCCCCAAGTCCCGCCACGTAGACGCCCAGCGGGTCATTGACCCGCAGGTCTACCGGACCGACCGCCCCGAAGATCGTCTGGAAATTCGTGCCGCGAAACCCCTCGGCCTGGATCCCAAAACCGCTTGCCGATGCGGCGGCCTGAGTCAGAATGTGCGCCGATGCGCCCGTGTCGAGCAGCGCCAGGTCGAAGTACGCCGAACTGCCTGGCCCCAGCGGCGACCCGCCCCACGAAAAGCTGGGGTCGGCGATGTTGTACAGACCCGTCGGATCGCTGTCGAACGTCTCGAACTCGTCGGAGAGCCCCATGCCGACCAGCGGTATGAACCCGCCTAGCGGCACATTGGCCCCACGAGCCGCGACAGCCGTCGAGCATGCCAGGAGGAAGCCGGCGACCGTCGCGAGCAGGTGACAATACTGTGTCATGGCGGCAAGGTCGCGCGTCTTTCAGTCGCCGGGGCGTCGCCGGCAACACGCGCGCCGAGAGATTCTGTTCCGAAACAAGGCCCTACCGCCACACTAAGCGGCCGCTACAAGGGTGTCAACGAACCCCCGGCGGTCGAGTTTCTCCGAAACTCGAATTCCTCCCGACAGGCCGCAAACCCTCGCCAACGCCCGTTTGCGATAGCACAGCCGCGACCCGAAAGGACCGCGCGTCGAAACAAGCGCCGCCACCGGCGGCAGCCTTCACACCGCCGGCCGACCGATGCTGTAGTACTTGTAACCGCGCCGCCGCATGCGGTCGGGCTCGTACAAGTTCCGCCCGTCAAAGATCACCGGCGACGCCAGAAGCTGGTACATCTCGGCGAAGTCGGGCGAGTTGTAATCCTTCCACTCGGTCATGATGCACAGGGCGTCGGCCCCCTCGAGGGCGTCCATCCGCATTTCGTAGTACGCGACCCTTTCCCCGTAATGGGCCTGAACGTTCTTCAGCGCCTCCGGATCGTGCACCTGCACCTTGGCCCCCTGAGCCAGCAGCCAGTCGATCAGCACCAATGCCGGCGCCTCGCGGATATCGTCAGTCCGCGGCTTGAATGCCAGCCCCCAGACGGCCAGCGTCTTGCCCGCCAGCTTCCCCCGGAAGTGGTCGCGGATCTTGTCCGTCAGGATCGTCTTCTGGCGTTCATTCACCGCGTCGACCGCGCGAAGTATCGTCGGCTCGACGCCGTGCTCCACGGCCATCGCCTCCAGGGCCCGCACGTCTTTCGGAAAACAGCTCCCCCCATAGCCCACGCCGGGAAACAGAAACGCAAATCCGATGCGGCTATCGTGGCCAATGCCGCGGCGCACGTCGTTGATGTCCCCGCCCATCCGCTCGCACAGGTTCGCCATCTCGTTGATGAAGCTGATCTTCGTCGACAGCATCGCGTTGGCCACGTACTTCGTCATCTCCGCGCTCTCGGGCGACATCACCAGAAACGGCTTTTCCGTCCGCAGGAAGGGCTCGTAGAGCTGATGCAGACAGTCGGCCACCTCCGGCCGGCGCACGCCGACCACGACACGATCGGGCTTCATGAAGTCCTCGATCGCGGCGCCTTCCTTGAGGAATTCGGGATTGCTCGCCACGTCGCAGTCGCGCCCGGTAAACTCCCGCAGCATCCCGGTGATGCGGGCGCAGGCGCCGACCGGCACGGTGCTCTTGGTGACCACGACGGCATCCGTCCGCAGGTGGGGGGCGATGTGCTCCACCACGCTCCAGAGCGCCGACAGATTCGCTGCGCCGTCGCTCCCCTGCGGCGTGCCCACCGCCAGATAAACGATGTCGGCCGGCTTGACGGCTGCAGCCAGGTCCGTCGTAAAGTGCAGCCGCTGGGCCTCGACGTTGTGCTCGACCAGCTCGGCGAGGCCCGGCTCGTAAATCGGGATCTCGCCGCGGTTGAGCGCCTCGATCTTCTTGGCGTCGATGTCAACGCACGTCACTTCGTTGCCGCTATCGGCGAAGCAGGTGCCTGTGACGAGCCCGACATAACCGGTGCCAACGACCGCAATTTTCATCAGTGAATGACCCTAAGCAACGAAAACGCCACGCGATGCGTCCTGAGGCGGGCCAGCCCACGGGCGAACAGCGCCCCAGCACGGCCGGCCTGTGCAATGAAAGCCCCCAGCATAGTCGCCGGCCCCCGTCCAGCAAACAGCAGGCCCGCAATCGCGGCGCGGAACGGGGTCGGGACTCTTTGGCGACGTGGGAAGGGGTCGGGGAGCTTTGGCGACTGGGGACTCGCCAAGTAAGGCAAGGCGCCCAGTCGCCAAAGCGCCCCGACCCCCTTTCGCCCTGCCATCGCCGCGACGGTTCAATACCCCGAACTGCCGTAAAAGGCCGCCGCCGGCAGCCCGGTGCGGCTTTCCACCAAAGCCGCGATGGCATCGACTTCAGCGTCCGCCAGCGGCGCGACGAAGCCCTCCGCCGGCCGCCGCGCGACCGTATAGATCTGCACCAACTGGAGACGCCCCCCGGAGGCGATGATAGCGTTCAGCCGATCGCAGTACGCCGCCAGCTCCGACGGGCTCGGCGGTTCGCCCGCCACCCGCATGAACAGCGACTGAATCACCAGCGGCCGCACCCGCGCCGCCGCAGCGATGTTCTCCAGAATCCTCTCAAACGGGATCGACGTGCGATCGACCAGCTTAAAGTATTCGGCCGTCCCCGCCTCGAGCTTCGCCCAGATCTCGCCGTTGTTCTCATCGAGAATCGCCAGCCCCCGCTGCACGTGCGGCCGATGAAACATGCTGGCGTTGGTGATCAGCACCATCTTCACCGCATCGAGCCCATGCTGCCGCTTGAGCGCCGCGCAGGCCGCCATCAACTCGTCGAAGTTGCGATAGGTCGTCGGCTCGCCGTCGCCGGAGAAGGCGATATCGTTCAGCCGCCGCAATTCCGCCGGCGTGTCGCGAAACTTCTCCGTCAGGTAGATTTCGCCAGACGCCGCCAGGGCGAGCATGTCGTCCAGTTCGGCCATCAGGGCCTCGTTCTCGACGAACCGCGTTTCGCTCTGCCGCGTGCGATCGACCTGGCAGTAAATGCAGTCGAAGTTGCAGACCTTGTCAGGGTTGAGATTCACCCCGATCGAGATGCCGCGCGATCGCCGGCTGAGCACCGGATAGACAAACCTGTTGGCCGCGAACCGCCGCTCATGCCGCGTATGAAGCTGGTGCGTAGACATGGGCTTACGGTTCGCCTATTCAGGACCTGACAGTTGGATTACGGCCTTCAGCTATGCAATCCCCTCCCTGGAAGGGAGGGGCTAGGGAAGGGATTGGACCGCCGGCGAATCCGCCCCTCGCTTACCCTCGCGAACTCGGCAAGGGCTCGGATACATTATTCTCTACGCACTCATGGGGACTTCCCTGAATCGGCGACGCTAAACTGACATGTGGCCAGGCCGCTGCAGCCTTGTCGAGGGCGTCTGAAGACGCCACCCATATCCCTCATATCCTTTCGCGTTGTTTCGCGCGTTTCGCGGGCGAATCATTTCACACGCTTCGCTTTGTTGATTCCTGTGCCGCTAATGAACGCGCTGTAACTCGGCTAGCGGCTATCGGCCAGAACTAGGCCTTTTCCCTCTGGCCGCCAGCCGGCAGCCCGGCACGGTTCATTAGTCGCGCAGATCTCAATAGAACGTACATTATACCCCTAACCGCCATTCACCAACCGCACTGCCATGCGATCGACCGCCATGCACACCGGCAGCGTCCAGTCGCTCCTCCCCGCCGCCGCTCGTGCCGCGATTATGGCACTGGTCGCCGCCCCCGGGTTCGCCGTCGTGATCGATCTGGCAGCCTTGGCCGTCGGTCGCCGCCGGCCAAGCAAACGCGTCCATGTCCACGTCCGCGTGGACATGCAGACTTCTGGCATGCCATGTCCCGGCCGATGGGCCTTCGCGGCCAAACGTTCCTGGCCCGATGGCGGAATTGAGCCCCGGCTATCCCCTCGTAAACGGTTGCCAAATCACTGGCGCCCCTTTACCCTTACGCTGCACGAAGGGAAAGCCCTTATAGCTGCGCACGCCGGTTCGCGCCGCGCGCCGCTCGTTCTCCTTGCCTCCCGAAAGGATTCTCCATGCCCGCCGTCGCTCAAGAATGCGTTCTGGTCGTTCCCACGAGCCGCTTTCACGCTCTTGGGCACTTTCAGGGCTTTTCGGCCGACGTCGAGCGCTATCTCCCGGCCCTGCTCACGGGCGACGATCTCAGCTACCGCCCGCGCGGCGAGATGGAACAGGATCCCGCTTTCAAGCAGCTCATCCCCTACGTGCTGTTTCGCTACGTCGATTCGGCCGGCGTCACGAACCTCTTCCAGTACACCCGCGGCGGCGGTCAGGGCGAACAGCGGCTCCACGCCAAGCGCAGCGTCGGCGTCGGCGGCCACATCTCGGCCGACGATGCCGGCGTGCACACCTGCCATCACGATATCTACCGCGAGGGCCTGCGCCGCGAACTGGCGGAGGAGGTCGTTATTGGCGCGCAATACCAGGAGCGCTGCGTCGGCCTAATTAATGACGACGAGACGCCGGTGGGCCAGGTCCACCTCGGCGTGGTTCACCTGTGCGACCTGCCTCGTCCCGCCGTCCAGCCGCGGGAAGAAGATATCCTCGACGCCGGCTTCCGCCCCGTGAACGACCTGCTCGCCGACCTCCCGCACTTCGAGGCCTGGTCGCAAATCGTGCTCCAGGCCCTCTTCGCCTAAACGTCAACTGACCGACGCCTCACCCTACAGTCACCTCCCCCTACTGGATGCTGGATGCTAGATGCTGGACGCTGGATGCTGGATGCTGGATGCTGAACGTTGGCGGCAACGTGGTGGCGTTTGGGCGCACGTTGATGGGCTTCTGCGCTGCATAGTATGCAGCGATATGAGTATCAAGCATCGAGCATCCAGCATCCAGCATCCAGCCACCCCCTTCCCCCTCCATGCCCCTCTCGCCTCCCGTCTACCTCGACAACCACGCCACCACTCGGGTCGATCCCCGCGTGCTGGAGGCGATGTTGCCCTATTTCACCGACGAGTTTGGCAACAGTGGCAGCGTCGGCCATTCGTTCGGCGAGGCGGCCCGGGCGGCGGTCGCCCAGAGCGCAGCCTCCATCGCGCGGGCCATAAACGCCGGCCCTAACGAAATCATCTTCACCAGCGGGGCCACCGAAAGTAACAATCTCGCCATCCGCGGCATCGCCGAGCGCCAGCGCCGTCGCGGCGATCACCTCGTAAGCGTCCGCACCGAGCACAAGGCCGTGCTCGATCCGCTCGCCCGCTTGGCCCGCCGCGGCTACGAGGTGACGCTGCTGGAGGTCGAGCAGCACGGCAGCCCGCGGGCCGGCTGGCTCGACCCGCAACGCGTCGCCGAAGCGATCCGAGACGACACCGCCCTGGTCAGCGTGATGCTGGCCAACAACGAAATCGGCGTCATCCAAGCCGTGCGCGAAATTGCCGCCCACTGCCGCCAGCAGGGGGTTACCCTCCACTGCGACGCCACGCAGGCCGTCGGCAAGATTCCGGTCGACGTACGTGAGCTGGGCGTCGACCTGATGAGCTTCAGCGCCCATAAGATCTACGGCCCTAAAGGAGTCGGCGCCCTGTTCGTCCGCAAGACGCGGCCCGCCGTGCGGCTCGAACCGCAGATCACCGGCGGCGGCCAGCAAGAGGGCCTGCGCAGCGGCACGCTTAATGTCCCGGGCATCGTCGGCGTGGCTCGCGCCCTGGAGCTTTGCCTCGAAGAGCTGCCGACTGAAATGCCTCGCCTCGCGGCATTCCGCAACCGCTTATGGGAGGGGCTACGGTCGCAAATCTCCGACATCGAGCTCTGCGGACCGGCGCTCGATGCCGCCAGCGCTCGCGGCGTGCCGCTACGACTGCCCGGCAACCTCGATGTGGCATTTGGCAATGTCGACGGCGAGGCCCTGCTCTTGGCTATGGGCGGCCTGGCCGTCAGTTCCGGCGCCGCTTGCAGCTCGACCGACCCCGGTCCCAGCCATGTGCTGCTGGCCCTCGGCCTCCGCGAGGACCGGGCCCGCAGTACGCTACGTTTCGGCCTGGGGCGATTCAACACGGCCGGCGAAATCGACTTCGCTGTCGAGACCGTCGCCCGCGCGGTGGCCAAACTCCGACAGCTCGCGTGAGCCGCTACCGCGGCGGCGGCGGGCGTCAGTCAGCCGGGCCGCTTGTCATCGGCGGCGGCCCCCCCGAAGAGTTCTCTGAGCAGCGTGAGACGCCTAGGCCGGTCTGCAAATCTTCGAGAGAGGAGGACACAATGCCCTGCAATCTCGGCAACCCGCCCTTTTCTCACATCGCTTAGTGTTATAATTTGACATGCCAGCGGGCCCCGCGGTGTTCCTCGCCGCGCGCCGCGCGCCCCGAAAAAAAGTGAATCTGACACCCCGCAAGCGGAGCGATCGAACATGAGCGTCATTCTCACCGAAAAGGCGGCCCACGAGGTCAAGCGGATCATGGAGGCCCAGAAATACGAGGATTACGTTCTCCGCGTCGGGGTCACCGGCGGCGGTTGCAGCGGGTTTAGCTATTCCCTCGGCTTCGCCAAGGATTACGACGAAAAGGTTGACGCCAAGTATGAATTCCACGGCGTGCCGGTCGTGGTCGACAAGAAGAGCGCCCTCTACCTCGACGGCACGACGGTCGACTTTTACGAAGGCATTGACCGCCGCGGCTTCATGTTCGACAACCCCAATGCCGTAAAGACCTGCGGCTGCGGCAGCTCGTTCCAGGCCTAGCGCTCGGTTACAGGCCGATTTCTCAACCAGCCGCCGTGCGCTAGCCCGCGGTTAAACCTTTACAGCGCCGTCAAACCGCCAGAAACCGGGGGCTTTCGCCCCGCAGCTAAGGTACATAACCCAAAGCCTCGGCGTTGACGCCTAGCGACTTTGAACTCACCCGACGGCCTGTTCAGTTGCGGCTGAACCGGCCGTTTTCTTTTTCTTGACGCTTTCGGTTGATCGCTCTGCCGCCGGCTTAACAGGGCCTCTCAACCTTACAATCCCCCCCTCCGTCGCGTTCCTCCTGCGGGCCGCGGAAATCTCGAATTCGCGCCTTCTGCCGCGGGCGCAACCCCGGCAGATTTCCGTGGCATGACGTAGCTTTTAAGTGTCCGGGACGCTCCTTGGAGGTAGCGCCCCGCTTTTTCGGTTAGATCGAATCTTTTCTCGGCAAAGTGATGCCATGGTCAATCTCCTTAAACGCCTATGGAACGACGAAAGCGGACCCACCGCCGTTGAGTATGCCGTCATGCTGGCGCTGATCGTTGCCATGTGCCTGACTTCGATTCAGGTGCTGGCCCGTAACACGGGCGACAGCTTCGACACGTCTGCCAACGAAATTGCCTCAGCCCTCGGCAGCTAAAGTACTGAGCCTTCCAGGCTCGACGCCGCAGTTTATCTCGCCGAGCCATGTCGGTTCGGCGCCCCCCGCCCTCCGGCGGTTATGCCTGCACGACAACGTGCCGCGCCCCATAAAGACATAGCCCGGTCAATTCTGGCCGGGCTATTTTTTTCGCCAGTCGCGCCGCGCTCCGCGCGGCGCCGGGCGTCGTCATTGGATCAGCATCGCATCGCCGTAGCTGTAGAATCGATATCGCTCGGTAATCGCCGTCTCGTACGCCCGCCTTATCAGCTCCGACCCGCCCAGCGCCTGCACCAAGAGCAACAGCGTCGTGCGCGGGAAATGGAAGTTCGTCAGCATCGCGTCGGTCGCCCGAAATTCATACGGCGGGCGAATGAACAGCCGCGTTTCTCCTTGCCAGGGCGCGACCGCGTCGCCGACGCCCCCCGCGGCGGCCGCGGCGGCCACCGTTTCCAACACGCGGACCACCGTCGTCCCTACGGCGACGATCCGCCCTTCGCCGCGGCGGGTTAGGTTGATCTCGCGAGCGGCCGCCTCGCTGAGCTCGCCCCACTCGGCGTGCATCGGATGCAGCGCAGGATCGTCCACCGAGATCGGTCGAAACGTCCCCATGCCGACATGCAACGTCACCGCCGATACCCCCACTCCGCGCCGAGCGATCGTCTGCAGCAGATCGGCCGTGAAGTGAAGCCCCGCCGTAGGGGCCGCCACGGCGCCAGGTCGGCGAGCAAACACGGTCTGATAACGCTGGACGTCGCTGTCCACCATATTGCCGGAACGAATGTAGGGCGGCAGCGGCACCCTCCCAATCCGCTCCAGCAGCCGCAGCGGAAGTTCCCCGTCTTCCGGCCGAGCCCGCCACTGGCCGTCGTCGGCCCGCTCGACGAGCCACAACCTGGCGGCCGGACGACCTTCCCGGTCGAGCAGCGTCACCCGCTCTGGCTCGTGAATCTTTCCTCGGGTTTTGCAGACTAACAGCCAGTCGCCGTCGGGCAATTGGCCCAGGAAAAGCCCCTGCCAGCGGCCGCCCGTCTGCTCCCGCAGGCCACGGAGCTGGGCCGGAATGACCTTCGTATCGTTGAGCACCAGCCGGTCGCCCGCTCGCAGCAATTCCGGCAGGTCGCGGACATGGGCGTGGTCGATCGACTGCCGCGCACGGTCAATGACCATTAACCGGGCATCCACCCGGTTACGGAGCGGCTCTTGGGCCACCAGCTCGTGCGGCAATTCGTAATCAAACCAGGCGTCCATGATCAATCTACGTCCGCGTTTTGTGCTAGTTTTCCACCGTCCGAGCAGCCCCGACCGGGTCGACACATTAAGCCGTCGACCCCCCGTGTTCGCCACTGCACCGCGCCACGCTGCTCACACCCACCGGCCCACGCTCCACCCCGTAAATCATGCAAATATAAGCCCCGCTTCGCCTTACCGGCTACCACAAACGGCCCTATCGACGCTGCCGCCCAGTCCCCGCGGCGGCTCGCCGGCGGCCGGGCAAGAATTTCGACAATCTTTCATTCCGCGCAACTCATTGCCTCACCGCAGGAAGCAATTCGCAAGAGCCCTCCATGCCGAACGTCTGCCGGCATTTTCCGTTGACGAAGGCCGCCTGCCGGGTATCTTGGGGGCCGGTGGTGACATTTGGGGAAAATTGGGGGCGAAGTCATGCTGCTGACGGGGTCGTATCGACGCGCCCTCGACGATAAGCAGCGGCTGGCCATCCCCAAACCCCTCCGCGAGCAGTTCGCCCGCGGGCAACCGCTCTATCTCACGCCGGGCCTGGATGGCTGCTTGGCCGTCTATCCCATGCCTGCCTTCGAGGCCCTGGCCGACCGCCTCGCTGCCAGCTCGCCCGCGGCCCGCGAAGTGCGGTCCTACAGTCGGCTGTTTTATTCCCAGGCCGCATCAGTCGTTCCCGATTCTCAGTGGCGTTTCCGCCTGACTCCCGAGTTAGTCAAATGGGCGTCGCTGGAATCTGACCTCGTGGTCGTCGGCGTTCGCGATCACATCGAGATCTGGGCCGCGGAAAATTGGCAGAGCTATGTCCAGCAGTGCGACGGCCAGTACGAGAAGCTGGCCGAATCGGCCCTCAACGGCGGCGCCCTCCGGGGGGCAAGCGGCGCCCCGGAGCCGAGTCCGCACTTCGAGTCCGATCACCATTGCGACTATTCCGACAGGATTATTGCCAGAACGCCGCGCTAACGCGGGGGCTCGCCTGCAAGCCCCGCGTCGCCGGCCATTAATGGAGGTAGTTCCGACAGCCCCGCGAACGACGCGGGCGAAGGCCACAGGCTTGCGTCGTCCGTTGGGGTCGTCGACATCGCTCGCTGGAAAGGAGACCCAAGAGCGATTGGCCAGAGCGTGCGCCGGGCGTTTCCTCCGCCCGCGCCCGCGCTTTCCGGCAAACCTCGCCCCGGAGCGCAGGGACGCGCTTCGGCTGAGGTATTGCTCCTACGAGCCCTCCAGTCGATCCTCTTCTGGCTTGAGCGGCGCTCCGGAGAGCATAGACCGTATCAGACCTTTCCCGCGAGGGAAGCGTCCGCGCGTGCCGCTTCTTCGACCCTCATTGCGGCCGGCCAGCGTCAGCCCTCGACGAGGCGCGCAACGGGCGCCGCTGACGCCTCATCTCGAATCATTCCCCTTGGTCGAATCCGCCCGCCCTGCGGCGTTTGCCCGCGTTTGATCGGCAGCTCATCGGTCTGCGCTCGTTTGTCGGCGTTCATCGCGGCCGAAGTCTGGCCGGCCCCCAAAGCGAGCTGACATCTCACCCAGCCGTCGGCTAAGCTGGCCGGATGAGCGATGCCGCCGTCCATATTCCAGTCCTACTCGCCGAGGTGCTGGAGGGCCTCCAGCCTGCGCCCGGTAAGATCTTCATAGACGGCACGCTCGGCGGCGGCGGCCATACCAGGGCCCTCGCCGAGCGGGTCGGCCCGGCCGGCCGCGTCATCGCGATTGATCGAGATCCGGAGGCCGTTCGTCGTGCTGAACGCACCTTGGCGGGCCTCCCGGTGGCCGTCGTCGCCGCCAGCTTTGCCGACGCCCCGGAGGTCTTGGACGAAGCCGGCGCCGGCTCGGTCGACGGCGTTCTGCTTGATCTTGGGCTGTCGAGCGATCAACTGGCCGACGAGCATCGCGGCTTCAGCTTCAATGCCGCGGGTGAACTCGACCTACGGTTCGATCGCGAGCATGGCGAACCCGCCTGGCGGATGCTCGCCCGCCTCAGCGAAGAGCACCTGGCCGACATCATCTATCGCTACGGCGAGGAGCGGTGCAGCCGCCGCATTGCCCGCCGCATCGTCGAGCGCCGCCGCATCGAGCCGATACGGACCGCTTTGCAACTAGCGACGCTGGTGAGGGCCGTCGTGCCGCGCAGTCGCGGGCATTCCATCGATCCGGCCACCAGGACCTTTCAAGCCTTGCGAATCGCGGTAAACGACGAACTGGAAGCCCTGGAGATCGCCTTGCGGCGCCTGCCGGAATGCTTGAATCCCGGCGGCCGCCTGGCAATCATCAGCTTCCACTCGCTCGAAGACCGGCTGGTCAAGGAGGCCTTCCGCAACGACCCGCGCCTGCGGGCCGTCACGCGGAAACCGGTGCAACCCTCCGCTGAGGAAGTAGCCCGCAACCCCCGAGCGCGAAGCGCGAAGCTGCGCGTCGCCGAAAGACTGGGACCTGAACAGTGAGGGGTGAAATCTGGCGGGCCGCTAACCGATTCGATCGTTGTCGAAATCAGGCCAGCCGCAAGGCGCCGTACTATCCTGGCAGGCGGCTACGAGCGACGTAGGCTCGTACAACTTCTCCTCGTTCCTCCGTTCCCTCCTGTGCTACTCCGTCGGCGGAAGCTGCGCAGGCGACGACGCCCCGCCTGGTGCATTTGCCGGCAGAACGGGCTGCGCCGCCGCATCGACTTCGTCTGGCGCCCGCCAAGGAATCGTCGCCACTATTTGCGGCGTCGGCAGGATCGACTCGCTGGCGTCGTTCGGCGACGCCGACGGGCTGCGCGAAGTCTGAGCAACGGCCGCCGGCGCCGCGGCCGTCGCGGGCGCCGCGCTTGGCGATGTTTGCAGGGCCAGCATCTGTTGCGCGGGCGCCAGGTTGGGATCAATCGCCAGCGCCGCCCGCAGATACCCTTGCGATTCCGCCAGTCGGCCGCGCTCCGCCAGCAGCACCGCCATATTATAGCGGGCCGCGGCTGGCGGATTGACCGCCAGCAGATGGTTCGTCGCCGCGTCGAGTTGATTGCTCTCGACGAGCACCTTGGCCAGATTGTTGCGATAGAGCGGCTTTTGCGGCGCCATCCGAATCGCCTGCTGCAGCGCCTGCTGCGCGCCCTGCATGTCGCCCCGCCGCGCCAGGCACAAGCCCAGGTCATTCAGCGCCGTCGCACTGCCGGCGTGCGCCTGCACGGCCCGCCGGTACAGGCTGATCGCCACGTCCAGATTCCCCTCGCGATCCTCCATTCGCGCCGCCCCCAGCAGCGCCTCGAGGCTCCGGGGGTCCTTCGCCAGGGCCTTTTGGTAGAGCGACCGGGCATAGGCCACGTTGCCGCCGCGATGGCTCATCTGCGCCATCGCGATATAGAGATCCGGCGTGACGGCCTGGGGATCGAACGGCGGCTCTGCGTTTACCGCCGGCGA
>JADLBW010000152.1 GCA_020847515.1 Pirellulales bacterium
CCGCCGCCGCGTGAAGGGGAGCGGCGGCCAGAGGAT
Source organism: Pirellulales bacterium (assembly GCA_020847515.1). Taxonomy (GTDB): domain Bacteria; phylum Planctomycetota; class Planctomycetia; order Pirellulales; family Lacipirellulaceae; genus Lacipirellula. Next base: position 37 of record JADLBW010000152.1, read on the forward strand.
CGCGGCGACCGCGGCCAGGATCGTGAACAAGATCGGGAACGGGAACGCCGTGGGCCGCAGGATCGCGGGCCACAAGATCGCGGGCCACAAGATCGCGGGCCTGGCGAGCCGCGTTTTCGCGGTGATTTCCGCGGATTTGGCGGCGGGCAGTTCGAGCCGGGCTCGCGCGGCTTTGGCTCGCCAAGAGGCCCGATGATGATTCCGCCGCGTGATATGGGACGGGGCAACTCGTTGGACGAGCGCCTCAATCGGCTGGAGCGCAAGTTGGACGCGGTGCTCGGAGAACTGCGAACGCTGCGGTTCGAACGGCCGCCGTTCGGCCCGCCCGGTGCGCCGCCAATGGCTCGTCGCCAGCCTGCCAGAAACGAACCGCGGGAGCGCGCGGAGCGCGGCGACCGGGAGAATGACGAGCGCGAGGGACGCAATCGAGATGGGCGCGAACGAGAAGAGCGCGGCGAGCGCGAGGAACGAGCGAATCGCGGCGAGCGGCTCGAACGTCCGCGCGATTTCGGCCCGCCCCGAGAGGGCGACCGTCCGGGGCCGCCGCGGCGCGAACGCGAACGTGACGACGAACGCCCACGCGACGAGGATCGGTAGTTCCCAATCGCCGCTTAGCGTCGATTGGAAACGATTGTGATGGGTAATGGTCGTTTGGCGCTTCAACCCTTTACCACGCCGATCGGGCGCATGCGGGCGACTTTGCGGGCGATTCCCGCGCGGTGGACGACCTCGACCACCAGATCGACGTCCTTGTAGGCGTCGGGTTGTTCTTCGGCCAGCCCCTTCCAACTGCGGGCGCGGGCGATGACGCCCAAGGCCGCCAACTCCTCGTCGATGCGGCGGCCTTGGGCGTGCTTGACCGCGGCGGTGCGGCTCATCACGCGGCCAGCCCCGTGGCAAGCGGTGCCGAATGTCTCGCGCATGCTGCCGGGCTCGCCGGCCAGGACCCAACTCGCCCGCCCCATGTCGCCGGGGATGATCACCGGCTGCCCGATGCCGCGGTAGATGCTCGGCACTTCCGGGTGTCCCGCAGGGAAGGCCCGCGTGGCCCCTTTGCGGTGGACCCAGACGCGCTTGCGTACGCCAGCGACTTCATGTTCTTCGAGCTTGGCGATGTTATGGGCGACGTCATAGACGAGCATCATGTGCAAGTGCTCCCAGCCGCGATGGAAAACGTGCTCGAACGCTTCGCGAGCTTGCCACATGAGAAGCTGGCGATTGCACCAGGCGAAGTTAGCCGCGGCGCACATCGCGCCGAGATACGCTTGCCCCTCGGTACTATCGACCGGGGCGCAGACGAGTTGGTTGTCGGGCAGACGAATGCCGTACTTCGCCGGAGCGCCGCGGAGCGAGCGCAAGGCATCGTCGCAGACCTGGTAGCCGAGACCCCGCGAGCCGCTGTGGATCATCACGCAAATCATGTCCTTCGCCAGGCCCATTGCAGCGGCCGCTTCCTCGTCGAACACCCGATCGACGACCTGCACCTCCAAAAAATGGTTGCCCGAGCCGAGCGTGCCGCACTGCTCGGCCCCGCGCGTCAGAGCCCGCTCGCTGACGCTCTCGGGCACCGCAGTCGGCAAGCAGCCACGGGCTTCGGTATGCTCGATATCGCTCGCGGTGGCCAGGCCGCGCGCTTTCAAAAAGCCGACCCCCTCGCCCAGAAGTCTGCGCAGTTCGGCGGCCGAGAAGGCGTACTTGCCTGACTGACCGACGCCGGCGGGAATGGTCGCAAACAGACGATCCATCAGTTCGACCAGGCGCGGTTGTACTTCGGCGAACGAAAGGTCCGAGCGGACGAGCCGCACGCCGCAGTTGATGTCGTAGCCGACGCCGCCTGGTGAAATGACGCCGCCTTCTTCAGGATCGGTCGCGGCGACGCCGCCGATCGGAAAGCCATAGCCCCAGTGGATATCGGGCATGGCCAGGCTGGCCTCTTGAATGCCGGGGAGGAAGGCGACGTTGGCCACCTGCTCCGGGGCCTGATCCTGGCGGATGAGATCGATCATCGCCTCGTCGGCATAGATCAACCCATCGACGCGCATCCCGGCCTTGTACGACTTCGGGATTCGCCAACAGTAGTCGTTGACACGTTCGAGCGGCCCGTAGAAGGAGGATTTGGACATGGAGGAAGAGGATGAAGGAAGATGGGTGAATGAGGAGGGCTAGCGCGCTCGTCGCCGCGGAGATTTTCGCCGCAGGAAATTGCGGCCGCCACCGGACGTACCGGAAATTCCTCCTACAGCATCGAAATAAACTTTCCTGCCGCCGCAAAAATTCTACATTTTGCGAGGTGGCTTCCCCATGACGCTCGTCGGTCGCCGTCGGTCGTCGATCCCGTCGGTCGAGCTTTGCCGCACTGATCTTGTTTGCTTCGAGCCGCTCTGCTACACGCTGGGCCGTGATCTTCCGATTACGGATTTCCTTCGCCTAGCTAGCAGGAGGCTGCCGATGACTCGTCGCTGGTGGATGGGCTGTGTCGCCTGGTCGGTCGGATGGCTCGCGGCGCTGGGACTGCTGCGGCGATCGCGGGCCGATCAGCAACAGGCCGACTTGAACGAGACGCTCCGCTCGGTGCTGAAATGCCGCCGCAGCGTCGAGTTTGCTTATGTCGATCTCGTGACGGCCAAGGTCGATAGCGGCGAGCTGCCGCTGCCTTTGGTGCTGAGCATGATGAAGTGGGCGGCCGAGCGCTCACGGAAAGAACTGCTCGCCCGCCGCCGCAAGAGCGACATTCCGTTTCCGTATTTTCAGGAAGGCCTGCGGCTGCGAGCGGCGGCAATCGGCGTGGAGTTGCCGGCGTTCAACCCCCTCTTAGAGCCGTAGGCCAGTTCCGAGACACTGGTCAACGACGCGCAACCGCAAAGGGATAGTCAGCCGGAGCCGGAACCGACGATTTTCGCCTCGTCACCAGAATCTGTAGGTGAATTCTGGCTTTGAGCAGACCAGAGGCCCGCTCCGCAGCGGGTGCAAGGTCGCTCCCGGCGATAAGTGGTTCCTACGGCTGCGTGCGGCGGGACGATGTCTGAGAACGGGCGACTTGCAGGGCGGCCTCTAAGATGGCGTCTTTTTCGGCAGCGGCGGGTGACAGGGCGGCCACCGATCGGTTGTCCAAGCCGGACTCGCTTGCCGAATTGGCGTTTGTCGCCGGTTTGAGGACCTGCGTAGCGGCCGCGTGTGAATTGGCATTGAGTGCGACGGCGACGTCGGGTTTGATCCCCGCTCCGCTGATTGCCTGGCCGCTGGGAGTGTACCATTTGGCCGTGGTCAGGCGGACGCCGACATTCGAGGCGGCCAGCGGGAAGATACCCTGGACCGAGCCTTTGCCGTAGCTTGTCTGTCCGACGACCGTGCCGCGGCGGTGGTCGCGGATCGCGCCGGCCAGGATTTCGCTGGCGCTGGCCGAATCGTGGTCGATCAGCACCACCAGCGGCACGCGCCAGGTCCCGGCAACTTCGCCGCGGTGGTCGAAATCTTCGCGCGGGCTGCGGCCCCGTGTCGCAACGATCATCCCGTCATAGACGAACTTGTCGGCCACATCGACAGCCGCCTTCAACAGCCCGCCCGGATTGCCGCGCAGATCGATGATCAACTGTCGCATCCCCAGCTCGTGCAGCTTCCAGAGGGCCGCATCGACATCGCGGCTGGTCGTCTTTTGAAAGCTGGTGAGCTTGAAATAGCCGACGCCGTACCGTGGATCGACGATCTTCACCTGCTCGACACTGGGGATCTCGACACGGCGGCGGGTGAGGCGAAGATTCTCAGGCGACGATCGCGACGAGTGCATCGTGACTACGACTTCGGTCCCTTCGGGGCCGCGGAGCATGTCGGCCAGGGCATCGGGCGACGCTTCGCCGATCGATTTGCCATCGACGGCGACGATCGTATCGCCCGGCTTAATGCCGCCTTGGGCCGCCGGGCCGCCGGGAATAACGCTGACGATCACCAGGCCCGTTTTTTCAGTCTTCAGTTCGACGCCCAGACCGACGAAGTTCCCCTCGATCTGCGAGAACAGTTCATCCATCTGACCGCCGGTGAGGAAGCTCGAATACTCGTCCAGAGCGGCCGCGGCCCCGCCGACGAACTCCATGATCGCCGCTTGCGGCGGCAGGCCAAAGCGGGCGTTGAGAGTCCCAGCGACAAGCTGCACCAGTTCGGCCGCTTGTTTCCGATCGGCCACCGTGCGGCCTGCGACGAGCTTCTGTACGTCCGCCTGCAGAGCACCGAGCCGATCAGCCGAAAGCGCGGGCAGGTGTTTGCTGACGAACAACGGCTCGGTCACCGCGACCTGCACGGAGACCAGACCGCTGGTGACCAGACGATTCCACTTCGGCTCTTGAACGAAGTGCGACTGCACCTTGAGCAGCACCTCGTCATAAATCGCCAAAGCGTCGCGCTCGCTCAGTGCCGAAATTGCCCCTGCGAATGACGGATCGTTATAGCGGCGGCAAACTTCGTAGTGGGCCCGGGAGATCGTCACCCGCTGCTGCAATTCGGTCCGCTCCGGGTGCTGCCGCAGGGCGTCTTCGTAGTGCGTCAGTGCCTCGGCCCAGCGTCTCTCGCGTTCGAGCTGCGAACCCTTCTGAAACACCGCCGCCATGTCGTCGGCCACCGCGATCGGCTCGGCCAGAGTGACGACCTGCGCCCCAGCCGGAGGGCCGGCAAGAACGAGACAGACGGCAAGAAACCGGCCAACTGCGTACAGCCTGCGCACGGACATGCGGGACTCACCGGGGATAGGCGCTGAACCCCTAGGTAGCCGGCCCACGGCAGTCGGAGGTTCTGCCGCGGCGGAGTTGCCGGCTGGCGGGCGGCCAGCGCTTCAGGTTGTGCAACCGGTGGCGAAAACTTGCACTCTTCGCTAGTTGGCCCTACTGAAAAGC
>JADLBW010000153.1 GCA_020847515.1 Pirellulales bacterium
ACCTCGCCGCCGACATGGGCGGCATGGGCTTCATCGAAAACAACAAAGCCCTCTGCATGCTGTCGGTGCTCATCAACACCCACCTGCTGCAGGCGGCGCTCGAGGCCTCCGTCGAGCGCTACTTCTACGCCAGCAGCGCCTGCGTCTACAACGCCGAGAAGCAAAAGAGCGAACAGGTCCTCCCGCTCAAGGAATCCGACGCCTATCCCGCCATGCCCGAAGACGGCTACGGCTGGGAAAAGCTGTTCAGCGAGCGGATGTGCCGTCACTTCCGCGAGGACTTCGGCCTGAACACCCGCGTCGCGCGGTTTCACAACGTCTATGGCCCCTTCGGAACCTGGGACGGAGGGCGAGAGAAAGCCCCCGCCGCCATCATCCGCAAGGTCATTCACGCTAAAGAAACGGGCGACCGCTCCATCGAAATCTGGGGCGACGGCAAGCAGACCCGCAGCTTCATGTACATCGACGACTGCATCCGCGGCATCCTTGACATTACCGCTAGCGACGTCCTGGAGCCGATCAATCTCGGCTCCGACGAGCTGGTGACCATCAACGGCCTGGTCGACCTCGTCGAGAAGATCGCCGGCGTCACCTTGCAGCGGCGCTACAACCTCGACGCCCCCAAAGGCGTCAACGGACGCAACAGCGACAATACCAAGATCCTGCAATCCCTGGGCTGGGAGCCCGGCATTCGACTGCAGGATGGCATGGCCCGGACCTACGACTGGATCTACGGCGAGTATCTCCAGCGGCACGCCCAGCCCGTCTGACCCTTTCGGCGGCTGCGCAGCCCGGCTGCTCCCACGATGATTGACCGCACCGCTCCCACGTTCGTCACCGGCCATCGCGGCATGGTCGGCTCGGCGCTGGTTCGCCGCTTGGGCGCCGCGGGCTTTACGCGCATCCTCGCCGCCACCCGCCACGAACTCGATCTCCGCGACCAAGCCGCCGTCGATCGGTGGTTCGACGTCCACCAGCCGGCCTACGTCATCCATGCAGCCGGCACCGTCGGCGGCATCCATGCCAACGCCAGCCGCCCGGCCGACTTCCTCTACGACAATCTATTGATCCACGCCACCGTGCTGCACGCGGCCTGTCGCTGCCGCGTGGACAAACTGCTCTACCTCGGCAGCTCCTGCATTTACCCGCGCGACTGCCCCCAGCCCATTCGCGAGCAGTACCTGCTCACCGGCCCCCTGGAAAAAACCAACGAGGCGTACGCCATCGCGAAGATCGCCGGCCTTAAGTCGTGCGAGGCCTATCGCCGGCAGTACGGCTGCAATTTCATCTCGGCGATGCCGACAAACCTTTACGGGCCGAACGACAATTTCGACCTGACCAGCTCGCATGTGCTGCCGGCCCTGATGCGCAAATTCCACGACGCCGCCGCCGACGGCGCCGCCGAGGTCGCCGTTTGGGGAACCGGCGCGCCGCGACGCGAATTCTTGCATGTCGACGATCTGGCCGACGCCTGCCTGTTCCTGATGGACCACTCCGACCAGGAGGAAACCATCAACGTCGGCGCCGGCGAAGACATCGCCATTGCGGACCTCGCGCGACTGATTCGCGACGTCGTCTGCCCCGCCGCCCACATCGTGTTCGATCCTTCGATGCCCGACGGCACGCCGCGCAAGCTGCTCGACGTCAGCCGGCTCCACGCGCTGGGGTGGCGGCATCGCATTCCGCTCCGCGAAGGGATCGAGTCCGCCTACCAGTGGTATCGCTCGCAGCTACCCGCCGCCGTTACATAGCAGCGCCCAACCAATGGGTCGGGACGCTTTTGCGACTGGAGGGCTTCGTTTCCAAATAAGCTTTCCAGTAGCAAAAGCGTCCCGACCCCGGCGAGCGTCCCCCGCCGCTAGCGCCCCCTTCCCGCCCTTCCAACCCGCCGCCGCTTCATGTCTCAGCCTTCGACGCCCCGCAAGAAAGCCCTGATCACCGGCATCACCGGCCAGGACGGTTCGTACCTCGCCGAGTTGCTTTTGGAACAGGGCTATCACGTCTGGGGCATCATCCGCCGCAGCTCGTCGTTCAACCCCGGACGCATCGACCACCTGTATCAGGATCCTCACGACTGCGACGTACGCCTGCGGTTGATCTACGGCGATCTGGGGGACGCCTCGAGCATCAACCAGATCCTCCAGAAGGTCCGTCCTGACGAAGTCTATAACCTGGCCGCCCAATCGCACGTAAAGGTCTCGTTCGACGTTCCCGAGTACACTGGCGACGTCACCGGACTGGGGGCGGTGCGGATCCTCGAAGCCATGCGCGAACTGGGCCTCTCCGCCAGGTTCTACCAGGCCTCGTCCTCCGAGCTTTACGGCAAGGTCGTCGAAACGCCGCAGACCGAGCGGACCCCGTTTCACCCCCGCAGTCCCTACGCCGCGGCGAAGGCCTACGCCTTCTACATCACGCAGAACTACCGCGAATCCTACGGCACGTTCGCCGTCAACGGCATCCTGTTCAACCATGAATCGCCGCGCCGCGGCGAAACGTTCGTCACTCGCAAGGTGACCCGCGCCGCGGCCCGCATCAAGCTCGGCCTGCAGAAGCGGCTCTACCTGGGCAATCTCGACGCCAAGCGCGACTGGGGCTTCGCCGGCGACTACGTCCAGGCCATGTGGCTGATGCTGCAGGCCGATAAGCCCGACGACTACGTCATCGCCACCGGCGAAACACACTCGGTACGCGAGTTCTGCGAGGCGGCGTTCTCCCATGTCGGCCTGCCGCTGCGCTGGCAGGGCAGGGGAGTGGAAGAGCGCGGCCTGGGCCCCGACGGCCAGGTGCTCGTCGAGATCGACGCCAACTACTTCCGCCCCGCCGAAGTCGATCTGCTCCTGGGCGACGCCTCGAAGGCCCGCCGCGAACTTGGCTGGAAGCCCCGCGTCACCTTCGAGCAGCTAGCCAAAATGATGGTCGAAGCCGACCTGGCCAGCGAGTCGCAGCCATAAACCAAGCGCCGGGTCGGGATTCTTTTGCGACTGGCGACTCTGGTTCGCCTGGAAGGCCTCCAGTCGCAACAGCATCCTGACCCCATCATCTTCCACCCCACACGCGGGGTCGGGATTCTTTTGCCACTGGCGACTCTGGTTCGCCTGGAAGGCCTCCAATCGCAACAGTATCCCGACCCCATCCGACCTTTCTTCGCCCCCGCTCTTGTTCCCCGGGCCGTCTCCTGCTAGTTTTCCCGCGCATTACCTTTCACTCCAAAGTCGGGGTCGGGGTTCTTTTGCCACTGGCGAATCCATTGAGGACTGCGCGACTAATGAACCCTGCCGGGCTGTCGGCTAGCGGCCGGCGGCCAGAGGTAAAAGGCCTAATTCTGGCCGCTAGCCGCTAGCCAAATTTACTGCGCAGGAATCAACAATTCGCCTGGAAAGCTTCCAGTCGCAAAAGCATCCCGATCCGCTCGCCTTCCACGCCCGGGGGCCCACTCCGCCCATGTCCCGTCAATCCGCCAACTCGCCGCCGCGGCGAATCCTCATCGTCCGCCTTTCGGCCTTGGGCGACGTCATTCACGGCCTGCCGGTCGCGTGCGCGCTCCGCGAGCACCTGCCGGAGGCGTCCATCGGCTGGGCGGTCGAGGGTCGCGCGGCCGATTTTCTCGCGGGGCATCCGGCAATCGATCATCTCATCCGCCTACCGCGCCGCTGGTGGAAGTCCCCAACGGCGGTCCTCGATCTCCGCCGCCGCTTGCGCGCCCTGAAATTCGACGCGGCGATCGACCTGCAGTGCCTCACGAAAAGCGCGGTCGCCGCCTGGCTGAGCGGCGCCCCCCGACGCCTCGGCAAGGCGGGCGCCGACGGTCGCGAGCTCAGTAAAATCTTCAACAACGAATTGGTCGCCGTCGGCGGCCAACATGTCGTCGACCATTACCTCCAACTGCTCGAGCCGCTAGGGATCCGCTCCCCGCAGGTGCGGTTCGATCTCCCTGAAGCGGCCGCCGATCGCCAGGCGGCGGAGCAATTGCTTCGCCAGGTCCAGTTCACGCCCGGCCGGTTCGTTATTTTGAATCCCGGCGCCGGCTGGGCCTCAAAAATCTGGCCTTCCGAGCGCTATGGCGAGGTCGCCCGGCGGCTACGCCGCGACCTCAACCTTCCGAGTCTGGCCGTCTGGGGCCTGCCTGGCGAGCTGCCGCTGGCCGAGGCCATCGTCGCCGCCAGCGGCGGCGCCGCCGCCATCTCGCCGGCGACCACGGTTTCCCAACTGGCCAGCCTCTGCCGGCGGGCTGCGCTGTTTCTCGGCTCTGACACCGGCCCGATGCACCTCGCCGTCGCCGTCGGCGCCCCGACAATCAGCCTGCACGGCCCCAGTCGAGCCGAGTGGTGCGGGGCCTACGGTCCGCACAACATCCGCCTTCAGGCCCGCTACGAAGAGGGCTCGGCCCGCCAGCGACGCCAGGCCGACGATTCCGCCATGCGGGCCATCAGCGTCGATATGGCCCACGCCGCCTGCCGGCGACTGCTCGCCGTAAACGCCCGAGAGTGCGCCTAATCCTAGCTCGCCAGGGCGGCGCTAATCGAAGCCGTGTTGAAGGCCGAGGCCCGGCGCCAAGGCGCAGGCCGCTGACGTAACTCGTTGCCGCCGCAGATCGGCATTGGCGCCTTCAGGCAGCCTTACCCGCCCTGGCGTTCCAGAATGCTGCACAACGGCCGCTGACTAGTCCGCCAGCACGCGCTCGTACACCCCTTCCAGCGTGCTGATGAACCGCGACCATCCGAACAGCTCCCGCGCCCGCTGGTGACCCGCCTCGCCCATTCGGCGGGCCGCGTCGCGATTTTCCAGTAGCGTAAGAATCGCCTCGGCGACCGCGGCCCCGTTGCCTACCGGCACGAGGATGCCCGTCTCGCCGTCGGCCACCGACTCGGGGGCCCCCCCGGCGCGGCAGGCGACGATCGGCCTGGCCAGCAGCGCCGCCTCGAGGTACGCCAGAGCGCACGGCTCGCGGTGCGAGGGCAGGGCCATGACGTCGACGGCGTTCATCACGGACGCCGCGTCCCGTCGGAACCCGGCGAACCGAACCTGCCCCAAGAAGCCCCCGGCTCGCGCCGTCTGCTCCAGTTCTGCCTTGAGATCCCCCTGGCCGAAGATCCAGAACTGCGTCTCGGGAATCGCCGCCAGCACCTGCGGCATCGCGGCAAACAACTCGCGATAGCCCTTCTTCACCGACAGATGGCCGAACGTCCCCACCACCGGCGTGCGGGCCCCGGCGCCGAATTCCGCCCGGACTTCCGCCGCGTCGCGCTGCGGCCGGAACTCCTCCGGCTCCAGCACGTTGTAAAGCACCGTGATCCGCTCGGCCGGGATGCCTTGGGCGACCAGGTCGTCGCGCACCGCCCCCGACACGGCCAGCAGATGGCTCTGCCGCCGGTGCCAGGCGGCAGACGTAAAGCCCTGCACGTGCCCCACCGTCTTGGGCCCGCCCAAGGCCTCCAGCCATCCGCACCACCAGCTCGCCGTCGACAGGGTCGACTGCACCAGGTCCGCCCGATGCCGCTTGGCGGCCTTCGCGATGCGGTGGACCGCAAGCACGTTGATTTTGCCGCCGATCCGCGCCCGCTCCACCTCCAGCCCCTGATGCAGCATCTCGGTGATGGCCGGCGAATCGTACTTCACCAGCACCGGCATTTCGTGTCCGCGGGCCTTCATCCGCCGCGTCAAGCGCACCAGTTGCATCTCCGCGCCCGACATGTGCGACGGCGTAATGACCTGCAACACCCGTCGGCAGTTGACCACCTTCGCGGCAATCGCCGCCGCGGCCGACCAGCGCCGCACAGACTGGTTTACGCTGGAAACCGACATGGCGCCTCGCTTTCCATGGTTCTCGTCCCGGTTTACGCCACCTGCTTCTTGCCGCTCTTGTAGAGATACGGATTGAGCGTCGCGTCGTTGTACATCTTCATCTGGCGATACACCTTGAGCGCCTTCCGCCCGGCCGCCAAATCCGCCAGCAGCTCGGCCAGCGATTGCGACAGGTCGGCCTGCTGCATGCGGCATCGCGCAAGCCGCTGCCTCGCCCGCTGGTGGTGCGCTTCGTCCACGTCCGTTCGCTCGAGCTGCTCCTCGAAGTGATAGATCCGCAGCGACATGATCGACAGCCGGTCGATGGCGCTGCCCGGCGTTTCGGTATTGAGCCTGGCGCCAGCCGCGGGCTTCGCCCCGGCGTCCGACAACAACTCGACGAGCGTCTCGTCGATCCGCTCGATCCAGTCGTTCCGCTGCTGGTTGTAACCGTCGATCGCCCGCTTCACCATCGCGATGCGGGCGTCGGCGACGTCCGGGCTGCGGGCGATGTCTTCCTCGTGCCACAGCAGAAAGTTGTATTGATGCTGCTGGCAGACCACGCCCAGCAGATCCTCGTACGCGTTGTCCGGCTCGCACGAATGCCAGCGGACCACCGTTTCGCGATGAAGCTTGTTGATCGACCTGACGATCTTTTTCGGTTCAATCCGCATCAGCACGGGTCCTTGTAACAACACAGCGGCCTCGATCAGCTTCCTGGTCGCCAAAAGTCATCCTCAAACCGTTCCCTCGACGCGGCCTGGCCAGCCTGGCGAACGCCCCGCACAGGCAGTCCTCAGGAGGGCGCGGGGCGACGATTCTAGGCGCCCCCCAATGCGGCTACAAGACCAGCCCGCCGGCACGCGCGCCAGCGACACCCGTATAGTTCGATCACGACCTTTGCCCTAGAATGCCAGCCATGCCGACCTCGCCTTTCCAAGCGTCCCGATGGCCGTTGCCCTGTCTGCTGGCAGCGGCGGCGCTGTCCGTGCTGGCGCCCGTCGCCAGCGGCCTCGGCCAGGCCGTACCCCCGCCGCTCGACGCCTCCGCCGGCCGGCTGGAATACGACGGCCACAGCGACTATTCGCACATCCGCATTCGCCGCAACGGCCAGCTCCGCTCAATGCTCTTCGTCCGCGACGGCGGCCAAGAGGTGCTCGAATCGCAGGTCGACCTGCGCCGCCCCTACCTGCTGCAGTTTGAATATCTCCGCTTCATGTTCACCAGCTACCTGGTGCAGCCGCACCAGCAAGACGTTCTGATTGTCGGCCTGGGGGGCGGCGGCATGATCCATTTCCTCCGCCGCCTCGACCCCGCCGTACGAATCGATGCGGTTGAGATCGATCCTCTGGTCGTCCAGTTGGCGGGCAAGTACTTCGACGTCCGCAGCGAGGGCACAACCAGACTGATCACCGCCGACGCCTTCAAGTACATCGCCGAATCGGAAAAACAGTACGACGCCATCTACCTCGACGCATTCCTGAAGCCCTCGGCCGACACCGACGGCACCGGAGCGCCCCTGGCGCTGCGAACCCAGCAGTTCTATCAGCAATTGCAGCGGCGGCTCAAACCTGGCGGCGTGGTGGCCTTCAACTTAAATCCCCACGCCGATATCGACGGCGACATTCGCGGCATCGCGGCGGCCTTCCCCCAGACCTACGTCTTCCCCCTGTCGCGCTTCGGCGGCGCCGTCGCCCTGGCGTCCTCCGAACAGCAGCGGCTCCAGCCAGCCGAACTTACCGCCCGCGGCGCCGAGCTCGATCGCCGCTTCCGCTCGACGCTCCGCTTTCAGGAACTGGCCCGCCGCGTCCAGCGCTGACTCGCGGCCGCCGCCTCCCAGCGGTCCGTCCATACAATCTAACGCCCCCCGGTAGCCTCCCCTCCCGCCCCCGCACCCAGTCGACTCTCCCAGCATGGCGGCCAAGCAGAAGCCCAAACCCCGCGCCTCGGCGGCGCCCGAACTTAAACCGGCCCCCGCGATCGCCCCCGACGACCAGCGCACCGCCGTCGCTCTGATCCCCGCCGCCGGCGGCCTCAATCTGCTGGTCTTCGTCTCGGGCGCCGTCCTGATGGGCCTGGAGATCGTCGGCAGCCGCATCCTGGCCCCCTACTTCGGCAATTCGGTCTTCGTCTGGGGAAGCCTCATCTCGCTGTTCCTCATCGCACTCAGCTTGGGCTACTTCATTGGCGGTTGGCTCTCCGATCGCTGGCCGTCCCGCGCCCTGATGAACGGCGTCGTCCTAGCGGTCGCAGCGCTGATGATGCTCATCGCCGCCGTCGCCGCCGAGGTCGGCAGCGCCGTCCTCGCGGCCGGCTTCGGCGAAAAGTCCGGCCCCTTTCTCGCCGCCACGATCCTCTTCCTCTTGCCGAGCCTGGGCATGGGCATGGTTTCGCCGTTCGCCGTGCGGCTGGCGACCCAAACGGTCGCCTCGGTCGGCCGGGTGGCCGGCACGCTGTACGCACTCTCGACCCTCGGCAGCATCGCCGGCACGATGCTGACGACCTTCATGCTGATTCCCTCCTTCGGCGCCACCGCCATCCTCAAGGGGCTCGCCGCGGCACTGGGGATCACGGCGATTGCCACCTTCCCATTCGCCAGCCTCGGCGCAGCCGCGCGGGGAAGCGCCGCCGCCCTGGTCGCGCTGGCCCTCGGCTGGTGGAGCGTCGGCGATTCCCGGGCCGCGCTGCCGCCCGGCGCCACGCTGGTGCGCGACGTCGCCACCCCCTATCACCACATCGCGGTCATAGACGATCGCGCCACCGGCACGCGCCAGCTCCGCTTCGACCGATTCACCGAGAGTTCCATCGAGTTGGCGCCTCCGCACCGCACGCGCAGCGCCTACACCGAATACTTCCACCTCGCCTTTTTGGCCCAGCCCGATATTCGCCGTACGCTGTTCATCGGCGCCGGCGGCGGCGTCGGGCCGCGTGCGTTTCACGCCCACGATCCCCACATGGACGTCGACGTCGTCGACATCGACCAGGCGGTGCTCGACGTCGCCCGGCTCGACTTCTATCTCGAAGAGTCGCCCCGCATTCGCACCATCGCCGCCGACGGCCGCACCTTCGTACGCAGCGCGCCCGATGGCCATTACGACTGCATCATCCTCGACGCCTTTACCATCGGCGGCCGCATCCCCTTCCATCTCGTGACGCGCCAGTACTTCGAGCTCTGCCGACGGAAGCTGGCCCCCGGCGGCGTCTTCGTGATGAATATCAACAGCGCCGTCCGCGGCCCGGCGTCGTCCATCTTCCTATCGATCTACAAGACGATCGACAGCGCATTTCCGCACACCTACGCCTTCGCCCTCGGCCTGGATCAGGGCCTCGGCGACCAATCTACGAACATCGTTCTTGTCGCCGTCGACGACCAGCATGCGATAGCCGCCCCGCAGTGGAAGGCCCTGGCCGACCAGTACCAGTCCGCCTCCTATGTCGATCGCGCCAGCGTCCAGCGGATGGTGAGCGACCTGGTAACCGCCCCGCCCGACACGACTGCGGCGCCCCTCTTCACCGACGACTACGCCCCCATCGAAACCATGAGCTTCGAATCCCCATAACCTTCGCCTCCCGCCCCGCCTTCTCCGCAACTCGCACGCCGACCTCGCGCCTCGCGCCTCAACCTCAACCCTCAACCTCTCATGCCAGCGCATCTCCCGCTCTCACGCACGTCCCTCTACCCCGCCTCGTTGTGCCTGGCGCTGGCCGCCGCGGTCAACGCCCTGGCGGCCGATACGGCGGTCAGCGATCCCCGCGAGGCGGAGGTCCGGCAGCTCGTCGATCGCTACTTCCGCACCTGGTCGGCGCAAGACATCCCCCGCTACGGCCAGTGCTTTGCGGCGCAGGCGGTGGTGCAAATGATCGATTCCAGCGGCGAGTTGACGACGATGCCGCTCGCCCCCTTCCTCCGCAGCCAGCAGGAGGCCCACCGCCGCGCCGCCGCGCCGATGACCGAGGCGCCCGAGTCCATCGAGGTCCGCTTCGACGCCAAAGTCGCCCATGCGCTGGTCTACTGGAAGCTCGTCGAAGGCGACCGCCTGCAGTATGGATACGACCACTTCACGCTCATCCGACAGCAGGATAAATGGCGCATCGCCCATCTCCTCTTTTACGCCCTTCCCGACCAATCGGGCTCCGCCCATGAATCAAAGGCAGCGCCGCAAGAATCGATCGTTCCTGCGCGATAACGTCGGTGCGCGGCGACGTCGACCCCGACCTGGCGAAACCTGCGCATCGCATCAGCCTTGAAGGCCGCTGCCGACGTACTGGACGCCTTCGGCGGCGCCCCTCGACCGCGCGACTACGCCGTCTCCCCTGCCTGCCGCGGCTCCAGCTCGTCGATTAGGACAAGCTGCGTCTCCCGCGGCGGCGCCGCCGCGCGGACGCCCCGCTGCGTGTATACGATGAGCGTCAGGTCGTCCGGCTTATGCGGCAGGCCGTCCTGGGCGACCTCCATCCGCTGCAAGGCAATCGCGGCGATCTGCGCGGCCACCTGGGGGGCGCCGCCGCTCTTCAGCAAGACGATCAGCTCGTCAATCGTCAGATTGTCCAGCACGCCGTCGCTAGCCAGCAGCAGCCCGTCGCGGCTGGCCACCTTGCGGCCGCTGCCGACGTCGACGTGCATCGCGTCCGAGCCCAAGTAGTTTGAGACCAGGTGCCGCTCGTCATGATCCATCGCCTCGTGCAATTCCAGCAGGCCGGCCTCGACGGCGTAGCCGACCGGCGAGTGGGCCGTGGTCAGCAGTTTCACCTTGCCGCGACCGCCGACCAGCAGGATCTGCGCGTCCCCCACGTGGTAGGGCCGCGCCTGACCGGCCTCAAGCTGCACCACCGCCAGCGTGGCCCCCGCGCCGTTCTTCATGTCGAGAATCTGGCGATTGGCCGCATCCACGCCGTCGAGAATTGCTCCCCGCAGCGAGGCGCCCTCGGCCATCACGGCGGCCGAGACGTGGGACGCCAGGCATTCCACGGCGATTCGCGCCGCTTGTTCGCCGCTGGCCATGCCGCCGCAGCCGTCGGCCACGATCAGCACCGCGCCGCGCGGCCCGGCGGAGACGATCGCGGCGGCGTCTTCGTTGGCCGTCGTTTTTTCCGGTCGCCGCATCGAGATTACGGCCGCCGACCCCCCCGCCAGCTCGAACACGTGCGGTTCAAGCAGTTCGGCGTTCAAGTAAGTCCGCGCTTCGCCCGTAGCGAGTCGCAGGGCGTCCATAGGTGCAACGTGATGCGTAGTTGAACAGAGGGAAGGTAGCCGCCGCCAAGGAGCTATTCAAAACCGCCGGCGCCGATATTTATAGAGCGAAGCCAATAACAGTCGCCGGCGCGGCCCACGCCCATTTCGCGCAATTGTTGGAGTCGGTTCTCCGGGGGAAACGTCGTCGGCGTCCAACAATGCCGTCGATCGGCTCGTACGCCATCCCTCGCCGAGGTCGCGCCCTGACTTATCACGATCGTCCAACGCCGGCCGCCGACAGCACCCTGCGGCGCCCCCTGCGCATTAACGGGCATAAACCGTCTAACGCCTATTGTCCGCCCAATCGCTTGCAACACCAGGGGCAGTGCGACCAGTACCCGCTGACTACGCCCCAGCCGCAATGACCGCACGTGTGCGTCGAACCGGGCACCTTCCACTTCCGCCGCTGCTTGCGATGGCACCACGGACAGTAGCGCATAAAAGGCATGAGCACTTTACGAGAGCACTTGGGATTCTGGCAACGTCCTGTGTAGCGGCGGTCGGTGAAGTTGCGGCTGCTCGATCGCTCGAAGCCCGGCCCGTAGCACCAGGGGCAATATTCCCAATCGAGCTTCATCCCCCGACGGCACCGGGGACACTGCTGCGGGAACTCCACGGATCCTTCGTGCGCAAACCGCGACTTGCCGCACCACGGGCAGCACTGCATCGGCTCTGACACCGGCCCATGGCACACCTGGCAGTGATGCTTCGTCTCCAGCGCCTTGCCGAACTCCTGCTGAAACTGCCGCCGTTGAATGGTCTTCCAGTCGGTGCTCCGCCGCGAGCTCTTCGTCGAGCGCCGGGCCGCCCCGCGGGCGCCGCGCGGCGACTTGATCCGCGTAAACGCCGCCAGCATCGCCTGCGCGTCGGCGTAGCGCCGCTGCGGCGCCAGTTCCAGCGCCCGCCGCATCAGCTCGATCACCGCCGGATGCAGCTTCTTCTGCAGCAGCCGGTGCCCCGGCGGGGGCCAGTCGAACGGATACTCCGGCAAATGCCCCGAAAACATCCGGTACAACACCAGCCCCAAGGCAAATACGTCGGAGCGGAACGAGGGGCGACCCATCGCCTGCTCCGGCGCCATGTAACCCAACGTGCCCGCCCCTGAACCGCGGAGCGTACGCTGCGCCACCTTGGCCACGCCGAAATCAGTCAGCCGCAGCCGGTTCCCCTCGAACAGGATGAAATTATCCGGCTTGATGTCGCAGTGAATGATCCGCTGGCTATGGGCGTACGCCACCGAAGCGAGCATCTGCCGGGCGTAGTCGAGCGCCAGGTCGATCGGCAGTCGCCGGCTGATACGCTCTTCCAGGGTCGTCAGCCCCAGGGCGCTTACGATCACGAAATGGTCGTCGATGAACTGCGCCGTCCGCAGCGGCAGGATGTTCGGGTGCTCAAGCTGCGCTACCAGCCGCACCTCGCGGCGGAAATCCTCCATCGCCGCGCTCGTAAGCAGATGCACATGCGGGATCTTGAGCGCCACGCGGATGCCTTCGATCTCGTCGCGGGCCTGGTACACGACCGCAAACCCGCCTTCGTCCAGCTTCCGCTCAACGACATACTTGCCCAGCTTCTGCTTGGCCCGCAGCGTCCTACGCCCCAGCCGACGAAGCGAAGTCCCGCCCCCGCAGCCCGGCTGGCGTCTGCGATGTTCCTGCGGCAACGGCGCAGGCTTTGTGTCAGGAGGCATAGAACTAACTTCAACTCACAAAAAG
>JADLBW010000154.1 GCA_020847515.1 Pirellulales bacterium
ATGGCGAACCAGGAACGAAGACCTTGTGGCGCGGCCTGCGCCGGTTGGACGACCTGGCCGCCGCCTGGCAGCTCGCCCAACACCGCCCTCGAGAACCTTCGCGATAGCATGTGTATAAGGACGAGCCGCGAGGGGGAGGGAGCCGGAAGGAAGCGACCGTCGGCGCAACCGCTTCGCGATCCTCGGCCGGCTTAGCGCGTCTGCGTGCCGGCGGCTTCTTCGGAGTAGGCGGTCGAGGCGTCGGCCCAGCGTTGCTGGTCGTCGAAGAACCGCGTCGTCTCTTCAGCGGCGAGCTTGGCCTCCAGCTCGTCGCAGGCCACCTCGGCGCGGAAGACGTGCGTTCCGGCCTGGGAGGCCTTGGCCTTGATCTTCAGCACCGTTTCGCTCCCGGCGGCCAGCGAGTCGATCGTGCGGAAGGTCACCCGTCCGTCGCGCATGGTATGCTGGGCGCCTTCGACCTGCGTCGGTTCGATCCCTGCGGAGAACATGCCGACCACGTTGACGCCGCGGGCGACGTTCGTTCCGCGGTTGGTGATGTGGATTTCATATAGGGCTTCAGCCCCGACGGGGACGACGCCGCGAGGGTCGACGACTTCCAGCTTGAGGTCCGCCAGGGCCTCGATCATCACCGGTACGGTCTTGGCGTCGCTGAGATCGCCCGCGGCGGTCTGAGCCGTCAGCTCAAGCCTGTTGACGCCGGCCTGAGTCATGCGGCATTGCAGCTCCATGAACCGCTCTTCGCCCGACTTCAGGGCGGAGGTCTTCCAGACCAGCGTGCGGCGCTGGGCGTCCCAGGCATGGCCGTCGCTGGCCTGGACGAGCTCCGCCCCCGGCGGCAGGATCATCTGGACGCCGACCTGTTCGGCGGCGGCCGTACCTGGATTACGCACGCGGATGTAATACGTAGCGACGGCGCCGGCGTACTGCTTGTCCGGGCCTCGCCAATCGACCTGCAACTCCGGCTTGCGGCACATGACCGTCTTGACGGCGTCGGCGTGCAAGTTGCCCGCGGCGCTGGCAGCCGCTTGGATCTTCAATTCCCCCGCCTCGCGGGCCGTCAGCTCCAGCTCGATCTTCTTCGACTCGCCGGCCGCGAGGGCGCCGACCTTGTGCTTGACGACCGAATCCTTGCTGCCGCCGGGGGGCATCAGCTCGATCGACACCTCCTCGGCAGAGCCGTTGCCCGGATTGCTGATGGTAAGGGCGTACCGCTGCGAGGCGCCGAACAGCACTTCGGCTGGGCCGGCGATCTCCATCTGGAGCTTGGGCTCCTGAATCACGACGGTGGCTTGAGCGAGGACCGGGGCGTGGACCCATTGAACGCCGAGGTTCAGTTCGCGGCCGCTCCGCGGTATGAGTTGCAGCGTGAGCGTCTGCCGGGCGCCGGCGGGCAGTTCGTAGAGCTGCCAGCGGATATTGCCGAGTGCCGGCCCAGCCGCGGCGTCGGCTTCGCCGCGTTCGACGACCCCATTGGTGGCGATGGCATCGACGACTTCGGCCCCGTCGGGCGCGACGATCGTACCGACAAGCTGGAGGGCGGCGGCGGCGCCGCGGTTCTCGACCGTAATGCGATATTCCGCCTGCTTGCCGACGACGATTTGCTGCGGACCGGCGATGTCCGAAACGATTACCGGCTGGGCCGTGCTGGACAGGACGGCGGCGGGCTTGGCATCGGCAGCCGGCGTCGGCACGGCGGATTCGGGGGCCGGCGCAGGGGCGTCGGGTGCGGGCGGTTCGACCTCGAAGGCAGGGTTGGGCGCCTCCGGCTCGATGGAACCGAAGGCGGCCTTCGCACTGGCGCTCGCAGGGGTCGGGGACGCCGCTGGCGGCGAGGCCTGGTCCGCGACCGGCTCCTGGCGAGCGGAGTCCGACGCCTCGGGCGCCGGGATCGCGCCAAGCCGGGCTGAGTTGTCAGGCGGCGCATTGGTTGTGGCAGAGACTTCAGGCGGGTCTTGGGGCGACTCGCTTGGCGAGACGGGGCCCAGCAGTGCATCGCGAACATCCAGCGGGGCCTCGACGGCCCGACGCGGGGAGGTCGTCGCCGTGGCGGCTGCCGACGGCTTGGAGCCCTGCAAATAGCTGGGCAGCGCCTCGTCGGCATCCGCCGGCGGAACCACTTGCTCGACGCCCGGGGCTTCGACGGCGAGATCCTCCGCCGCCGGCGGTTCCGCAGTGCTCTTGGCGTCGGATAGGCCGGCCAGGGCGTCGGCCAGCTCGTTGCGGCGATGGCTCACCGGGGGCGAACTGCGGGCGATACGCGAGGTCGTAGGCGCCGCCTGCGGCATGGCATGCGCTCCCGCGGCCGGCGCCGAGCCGGCCGTCGGACGACGCCCCCCGGCGACCGGCTGGCGAGCCGACGAGCCGCGCTGCGGAACCGCTCGGTTCGACCGGGGCTGGGGGTTCACTTCAGCAGGATCGTAGGGCAAGGGCGCCTCGCCCAGTTCGTCGTCCCGGTCGTCGTCGTTGCTCCGCAGCGATTTTGGCAGCAGATTCGGAAGGTGGAGCTTGGAGAAGAACGAGCCGCCGCTATGGGACGGCGCCTTGCGGGTTCGGCGCTGCGCGGCCTCGCGCGGCGACTGGGCAGCCGCGGGCAGGACGCTGGCGTCGTAGTAGCGCGGCAGCGAGGAGGGTTGACGCGCCTGCGGTGGGCGCTGGGCGTCGCGGGCCTGCGGCGCCGTCGGTTGACGATAGCGGGCGTTGTCTTGAGCCAGCGCGCTGGCGGCGAAGCAGCTCGTCACGGCCGCAGCAATGATCCATCGGCGCATCATGATAGCGTCCCTGCACAACGTGTACGGAGCGGCTAGAGCCAACGGGGTCGGGAGTCTTTGGCGACTTGTGGCCCTATCGATTACCAGACCCCGCTGGTCGCCAAAGACTCCCGACCCCTGCTTCGGTTAAAGCCCGTTGTGGAGAGGGATCGGCACTGCGTGTTGCGGGAAATGAATGAATGTCGAAAAGAATTCCGGTAAAGCAGAATAGGTAAAATAGCGCAACTAGGAGGCCATGTCTTTTGGCTGGCGAGGTAGTAGCGAGTCGCAGCCGACCGTCGCAACAGGCTTCCGCCGCGCCCCGCGCCTTTTTGCATGGCTGGGAAAACCGGGGCTGCGAAGGGCGAGATGGCGACGGCAGCTAAAATCCGGCTCGGCAGGTATGGGCGGACTATGCGAGCGGAGCGTCGAAGGGGGTCGGGATGCTTTTGCGACTGGCGGCTGCGACTTGCTATCACGCCTGCCAGTCGCAAAAGCATCCCGACCCCTGGCGGGCTCAGTGCGTATGCGGCTCGTCGTGGCACTGGGAGGCGCCTTCTACGGTCTTGGTGATCTCGAAGCCCATATCGCGGAGCATGGCGTAGTCGGCTTCGGGGATCTGGCCCTTCGTGGTGAGATAGTCGCCGACGAAGATCGAGTTGGCCGCGTACATGCCCAGCGGCTGGAGGCTGCGGAGGTGGATCTCGCGGCCGCCGGCGATCCGCAGTTCGCGGTTGGGATTCACCAGGCGAAACATCGCGAGCACCTTGAGGCAGTAGTTGGGCGTCAGCTCCGAATGCCCGGCGAGCGGCGTGCCTTCGATCGGATTGAAGAAGTTGACGGGAATCGACTCGACCCCCAGATCGCGAAGTTCCAAGGCCATCGACACGACGTCGCGGGGCTGCTCGCCCATGCCGATGATGCCGCCGGAGCAAAGCTCCATGCCGGCGGCGCGGACCGCGCGGAGGGTGCTAACCCGATCCTGGTAGGTGTGCGTGGTGCAGACGTCGGCGTAGTGCTCCTCGCTGGTATTAAGATTGTGATTGACGCGGTCAACGCCGCAGGCGGCCAGCCGGCGGGCTTGCTCTGGGGTAAGCAGGCCGAGGCAGGCGCAGACGTCCAGACCGTAGCGGGCCTTGATTTCGGGGACGATCTCTTCGACCGCGGCGATTTCGCGCTCGTTCGGTCCGCGGGCCGAGATGACAATGCAATAGGTTTTGGCCTGCCGCTCGGCGGCGGCGGCCGCGCCTGCCAGCAGTTTCTCGCGGTTGAGGATGTTGTAGCGGGGGATTTCGGCCTCGGAGACTTTCGACTGCGAACAATAGCCGCAGTCCTCAGGGCAGAGCCCGCTCTTGGCGTTCATCAGGAAGTAGAGCTGGACCGTGTTGCCGAAGTAGCGGCGGCGGACCCGGTAAGCGGCGGCCAACAGATCAAGCAGATCGTCGTCGGGGGCCGCCAGCAGGGCGAGGGCGTCTTCAGCGGTGAGCTCATAGCCGCTAAGGACCCGCTCGGCGAGGTCGTTCCAGGTGCTGGCGGGAGAAATATCGGCGGTGCTCATGGGCGTGCTTGGGGCGAACGGAAGGTCGGACGGTTGCGGGGGCGACGCCTGCGGCGCCGCCGGCGGCGCGAGACGCCAGCCCTGAGTATCGCGAACCCGCCTTTGTTGGCAAGGTTCGCAAATGAGCCAACCGGGGCGGATCAACCACTGAGCTAAGGGCCGTTCCGCGTCAGCGGTGCAGACGCCGAAAAGCGGCTTCCAGGGCGAGCGGGCTCTGGAACGTGCGTGAAATGGGCCGGAGGCGCCTACCGCCAATGACCCCTCCACTGGCTTCGCGCTGGCGGAAGATCGATGGGAATGGCCCGCCGGAGCGGGGGGCGGGCTTGCGCTTGGCAGGCCGCGGCCGGGGCGTAAGATGGAGAATTACTCGCTGAAGTGCCGTGTGAGCCGCCTGCTATGGGATTCCACCTTGTTCGCTATGGGCTGATGGGCCATGTGGGGGCCTTTGCAGCGGTCGACGCCGTGCGGTACCCCCGCTCGAGCCGCGTGGTGATTCGCAGTCCCCGCGGGCTGGAAGTCGGCGAGGTGCTCGCGGAGCCCGACGGAGAGGGGCGGGTTGCCAGCAGCGACGGTCAGATCTTGCGGCGGATGAGCGTGCAGGACGACCTGCTGGAGGCCCGGCTGGAGCAACGGCGGAACGAGGCGTTCGAGGCCTGCCAGGAGCTGTTGGCCATGGTCTCGGTCCCGGCGACGCTCGTTGACGTAGAACATCTATTCGACGGCGAGGGCCTATACTTTTATTTCTTGGGCGACCTGCCGCCCGAGGCCCAGCAAATCACCGGGCGGCTGGCCCAGACCTACGAGGCGGCGGTCGAGTTCCGCAGGTTCGCCGACGCACTCAGCGAGGGCTGCGGCCCGGGCTGCGGCACGGAGGAGGCGAAAGGGCAGGGGGGCTGCGCGAGCTGCACCGGCTGCGCCGTGGCCAGCGCCTGTGGGACGAAGGCGGCGCGGAATTAGGCCTCCTGCACAGGCGCTAAAACCGCCCAGGGTGAAGAGGAGAGCGGGGCACACTGATCGGCGCTGATCTTCACGCATCAAACATTAGCGGAGATTAGCGGTTATCAGTGTTCTTGTTGCTGTATTGTGCCGTTGCTATTCCTTCGCGCCGGTGCGCGAGCTTCTCCGTGGTCATTCGCCTGCCGAACCAAGCGAAGCAAGGAACTCGCTCATTTCGCCGGCGGCGTGGGCATCGCCTTGCTGGCGGGCCGCCTCGATGCCGTCGCGGAGGTAGGCGCGGGCTTCGTCAAGGCGCTCCAGGCGGGTGAGCTGTTGCCCGGCCATGAAGAACGCCGGCACGTAGGGGGGAGCGCCGCGGGTCAGCTCGTCGAACTTCGCCACGCTTGCGTCGTGGTCGCCTTCCTTGTCGAGTTCCATCGCCAGGCTGTAGCGGAGAAATACGTCCTGAGGGTCGTCGGCGAGCATCGCTTCGATCTTTTGGCGGCGAGACATGGGGGGTGTTCATTCCCCTCGTTAGGGGAGGGGCTATGGGAGTGATTGTTTAGCAATGAAACGCTGCGACGAAGTGGGCGCGTACGGGGCAGCCGCGTGTCGGAGTAACGCGACCACAGGGAGGGGCTAAAGTTTGGGCGTTCCTTCTCTGGGCGCGATCCGCAGCAGGACCCCGGTGGGCTGATCAGTATTACCGGCAGGTTCGCCGAAGGCGGTGACGTACAACGCGCCGTCGGAGGCGAAGGCGAGGCCCGTGGGGCGCTCGACGGCGGCGATCTTCACCGGGCGGACCGACTGGAGGCCGTCGACTTCGGCTGCTTCGAGCCGATAGACGCCGCCGGCCGCGGCCTCGTGCCAGGCGAAGTCGGCCGCATACAGATCGCCGCTGGGACTGTAGGCCAGCGCCGAGACGTCGTAGAGGCCGGTTTGGATGTTAAGCGCCAGCGATCCCGTGGCGGGGCCGTAGAAGCCCAATGTGCTGTCGCGCTTGGCGCCGCGGTCTCCGGCTTGGGCGACCAGCAGGTAGTGAGAGCGCGGCTTGGGATTGATCGCGACGGCCGAAGGCGAGGCGACCCCGGAGGCCTTGCGCGTGGCGATGAAGGGCTGTAAATCGCTCAGGCGGTTGGCCGCGAGCTTGGCCTTCAGCAGCCAGCCCTCGTCCGGATCGCCGGCGCTGGCGACGAATAGGGCCTTCTCGACGGAATCTTCGATCTTGGCGAGACTCAGAAAGACTCCCTGGCCGATTCTCGAACGCTTCCCGGGCTCGACGGGACCGACGGCGTGATCAAGGGCGTCGAACGGAAGGGGCGAACCATCGTCCGGCAGGGCGTAGACGCGGACGACGTCCTTGCCCATGCCCAGGCCGCCCGTGCCGACGGCGAGCTTCGTGGGGGTCAGAAAGGCCAACCCCAGCGGGCCGAGGCGATAGTCGGGCTTGTCGCCCAGCGGCTTTACGGGGACGTCGGTGACGACCGGCTTCAGCTCGCTCGGCTGGGCGGTGCTGAGCTTCGCCACCCGGCCGGCGCCGCTCTCGGAGAAGTACAGTTCATCCGGGCCGCCGTTGGGAGTTCCCGGCCGCAGCGTTACGGCATACGGATTGTCGAGCTTCTCGGCGAGCGTCTCAACGGCGTACTGGCCCGATTCATCCGCCAGTTCCGCGTGAGCGACCGCCTCGGTCGCCGGCTTCTCTTGGGCGGAGGCCTGGCAATAACACCCAGCAACGCCGGTCAACGCCAAGAAGATTCCGCGCAGTGGCGCAGAGACGCAGAGGTACTTGGGCAACGCACTGCTCCTTAGCGCCTTGGCGCCGCTGCGCGAGATCATACTTTGCCTGAGCCGCCGAACCAGTGGTAAAGCTAGGCAACCGCCGCGCGCCTGGCTTCGTAGGCGGCGATTTTGTCTTCGTGTTCGAGGGTGAGGCCAATGTCGTCCAGCCCGTTAAGCAGGCAGTGGCGGCGAAAGGGTTCGACATCGAACGACGCCGAAAAGCCGTGCTGGTCGGTAAGGGCGCAGGTCTCTAGATCGGCTGTGAGCTGATAGTGGTCGTGCTTGGCGACGCGCTGGAACAACTCGTCGACCTGCTCTTCGCTGAGGCGGATCGGCAGCATGCCGTTCTTGAAGCAGTTGTTGTAGAAGATGTCGGCGAAGCTGGGGGCGACGATGACGCGGAAGCCGTAGTCGTCCAGCGCCCAGGGGGCGTGCTCGCGGCTGGAGCCGCAGCCGAAGTTGCGGCGGGCCAAGAGGATGCTGGCGCCCTTGGCCTGGGGCTTGTTCAGCTCGAAGTCGGGGTTCGGCGAGCCGTCGTCGCGGCGGATCCAGTCCCAGAACAGGAACTCGCCGAAACCGGTCCGCTCGATCCGCTTGAGGAACTGCTTGGGGATGATCTGGTCGGTGTCGATGTTGGCGCGGTCGAGGGCGACGACCTTGCCGACGTGGATGGTGAAGGGTTTCATGTTCCTTCGAGGTTATTTCAATTCCAAGGTGTACTGCCAGTAATCGTCCTCGTCCTTTTCCCGCACGAGTCGGAACGATGCTTTGAATGTGGGCGACGCAAGCCAGCCGTCCTCGGAAATAACCGGCTGATATGCGTCCTTGCCGGGGACAAGGATCTCAAAATTGATCTGCTGGTCAAGTACGTCAATAAGCCAGTACTCAGGTATGCCAGCGCGAAAGTATGCGTCTCGCAGCGTTGAAGCGTCCTTGCGCCGGGAGCTAGGGCTGACGATTTCAAGCACCCAATCCACGGTCCCCAGAATCTCTTTGCTGCTCGTCGGCCGGCCCACTTCCGGAACCAGCTTCGCGCGACCGGACCTGAGAGCAGTGCGCGAGACAAATAATGAATCAGGCTCGCTGGATAGGCTGGCTTCCTTGTTGGAAACCAGCGTTCGATCGATTCGATAGTAGCCAAGACCTCGCTCCCGAACGAATTGTGAAAGAACGCGGGCGATTTCGGTTTTTACGGCGCCTTGTTCCTCGAACGATTCAGGGCTCATGTCGATAATCAGTTTTCCAGCGGCGAACGTGATTTTCCCATGATTCGGATAGTCTTCGGAGACCGCCCATGCGCGGAATCCGTCCCATGTATACGCTGACGGCGGAATCTTCACCTCGGCAGGAGATTCCAAGGGGACTACCGTCGCAGGCCTGGGACCGGCGTTTGCAAAGTCAGTGCTCATGAAGAACTCTTTTCGCAATTGAAGCAATCAGCTAAACGTTGCGATTCTGTTATCAGCGTAGGGGCGCGCAGTTTCATAGGGTCAAAGTTCGTGGCAAGGCCGCGCTTGGACTAGCCGCGATCCATCAACAGAGGCGGCGCCTGGGAGGAAACGCAAAAACGCTCAACGATAACGCTGCGATGAGCGACGCTTGGGTCGAGGGTTCGGGAATCTGTATGAGCGCGAGCTGGCCGTCATGGTTTACTCCAAAACGCCAATGTTGACGGTATATGCATCCTGCCGGGCAGTCGCCGAAGCCTTTCGATAAATCATAAAGCCGATCGCCGAGGATCTCGATGTCGTTGCCGTCCCCTATGGCGTAATTCGGTTCCGAATATCTTACTCCTTCGATGTCGTCGAATAAGTCGGCGAGGAGTTCTCCATGGTATACGCGGTTGAATTGCATGTGTACGACCGGCAGCGGGCGCGTGGGGGAACCGAGGAGTCGCGTTTGGGGCGTGCCATGCGCGGCGAAAACGTTGTCGAAGGCATGAAATGACCCCGCACGGTACATGCTCAAGGCATCGTCGGTGAGGCCAACCAAAACCTCACCCGGCATCCAGTCTGGATAGACGCGGATAGATGAAACCTCCGGATGCGTTGAGCGGATTTCGGCGAGATCGGCTTGAATCTGGTCTGCCAACTCAGCAGGCGGCGTCAAGACGCGCGTGCTCTCGACGGCTAGGTATTCTGCCTCGATGCGAGGGTTCGACAAATCAAATCCTTGTCCCTGAGCGTATGCCGTTAGCGTAGCGCTTGCCGCAAGCGTAATGAAGAGTCGGTTCATGTCAGCCTCGCTGATTCGTAACAGGTTGGCCCCGTGCCAGACCGCTTCTCAAGCCGTTAAGCTACTCCCACTCCCGAACGTCGACAAAGTGACCCGCCACCGCGGCTGCCGCGGCCATCGCCGGGGAGACTAAGTGCGTGCGGCCCCCTTTGCCCTGGCGGCCTTCGAAGTTGCGGTTGCTGGTGGAGGCGCACCGCTCGCCGGGGGCGAGCTTGTCGGGGTTCATCGCCAGGCACATGCTGCAGCCGGCCTCGCGCCAGTCGAAGCCGGCCTCTTGGAAGATGCGGTCGAGGCCCTCAGCCTCGGCCTGCTGCTTCACCTGGCCGCTGCCGGGGACGACCATCGCGTGGACGTGCTGGGCGACCTTGCGGCCCTTGGCGACTGCGGCCGCCGCGCGGAGGTCTTCAATGCGGGCGTTGGTGCAGGAGCCGATGAAGACGCGGTCGAGCTTGAGCGAGGTGATCGCCTCGCCGCCCGCGAGGCCCATGTAATCAAGCGATTGGGCGGTGGTCTTCTGATCGGTCGGATCGGCGAAGTCGGCCGGCGTGGGGACCTTGGCGCCGACCGGCGCCACCTGTCCCGGGTTGGTGCCCCAGGTGACCTGCGGGGCGATATCGGCGGCTTTGAACTGGAGCGATTCATCGTATGTAGCGCCGGCGTCGGTCGGCAGCTTGCGCCAGCGCTCGACGGCTGCGTCCCAGGCGGCGCCGCTGGGAGCGTGCGGCCGGCCCTTCAGGTAGTTGAACGTCGTCTCGTCGGGGGCGATCATCCCCGCGCGGGCGCCGGCCTCGATCGACATGTTGCACACCGTCATGCGGTTCTCCATCGTGAGGTTGCGAACCGCCTGGCCGGTGTATTCGATGCAGTAGCCGGCGCCGCCGTCGGTGGTGATCTGGCCGATAAGGTACAGCACCAGGTCTTTGGCGGTTACGCCGTGGCCGAGTTTGCCGTCGACCCGCAGCTCGAGCGTTTTGGGCTTGTACTGCAGCAGGGTCTGCGTGGCCAGCACGTGCTCGACCTCGCTGGTGCCGATGCCGAAGGCCAGCGCCCCGAAGGCCCCATGGGTCGAGGTGTGGCTGTCGCCGCAGACGATCGTCATCCCCGGCTGGGTGTAGCCCAGTTCCGGGCCGATGACGTGGACGATGCCCTGTCGGACGTCGTGGAGGTCGTAGTAGGTGATGCCGAACTCGCGACAGTTGTTGCGCAGGGTGTCGATCTGCTGCTTGGAGATTGGATCGGCGATCGGCGCCGTGCGGTCTGTCGTAGGGACGTTATGGTCGGCCGTGGCGATGGTCCGCGCGGGCTGGCGCACCTTTCGCCCATTGAGCCGCAGCCCCTCGAAGGCTTGGGGACTGGTGACCTCGTGGACCAGGTGCAGATCGATGTACAGGATCGTCTGGCGGCCTTCCTCGGCGTGGACGACGTGGTCGTCCCAGATCTTCTGAAACAGGGTGCGCGGCTTAGCGGCGACTTGACTCATCGAACGGACCTCGATCCTCTCGGACAATCGTTAGGGCAAAACGCAGGGCGGCCGCGACGCGGGGCCGAACTCCTTATTCTAGGCGGAGTTAGTTTCAGGCGGAAGCGGCGGTTGGGGCACGGGCCGAGCAGTCCGGCGCAGGGGGGCGTGCTCCTGCTAGATTGCGTCCACTAGCGATATTATGTCGCGAGTTAATCTTTTTGGCGACAAAACTCGGCGGCCGGGCGCCGGGTGGGGCGCGTAATGCTGTCGCTCCGGCGGCTCGTCGAGCCGCGGCTCTTGGTTACTTGGCAGTCTCGTTCGCCGCAGCCGAGGGCGGGGCTAGTTACTACTGCCAACGGGTCTGCCCCAACCAGTTACAAGGCAGTCGCGATTAACACAGTAACCGCTGGAAGCCTTCCTGTTCAAAGTGAGGGTCAGTAGTAAGTGCGTACCGCACGCCGCTTTGCCTCATCACAACGAAACTGACCGCATCACAGAGCGAGTAGCCTCGTCCTTGGTTCGCCACCAATAACGCGAGAGCCTGGCTGGTTAACGCCAAGTCCAACCACGCCACTTCTATATCTGCATTTTGCAGGCAAGTCCTTGATGAACTCGAGGACGATTGCAGCGGGCAGCTTTCAAGCATTCGCCAGCGCGACAAGTTCCGCGATCACGAAGCCGTGAGAGATTCGACGTTTGGCGTCCATATAGCAGGAGACGGCCATGGCGTGCAGCGGTTCGCGCTGGTCGAGCGGACACAACAAGCCCGATATGTCGAGTAGCATTATTCGCGGCCGTTTTGACCGTATTCGGCGGCTAAGTCGGCGTCGATGGCGTCGTTGTCAACGCCGACCGGACGCCCCATGTCAAGTGCGCCGAAGTGGCCATGGACTCGCCTGCGTAACGCAGAGCGCTGCTGGGCACTGGGCAGCGGCCCGCCCGAATAGTGGCGATCCAAGGCAGCGGCCGCCTCTTCATGCGGGCTGCGACCAGCGAGGGTCGCCCCGAGGCAGAGCGCGGCGAAAGTCGCGTCGGTGAGAGGTATATTCAGGTCGGTGCTCATGGCAGCTCAGGCGATTCTTGCAACTTATTGGATTTTGTAGCAGCGCCGGGCAGGTTCGACTCACACCGCCGCGGTCTCCAACGCCTCGGCGGCGAGGGCTTTGCGGTGGGGGCAGCCGAAGTTGTGCCACCAGTCGGCGGCCAGGCGGGCGTTCCAGTCCGAAACGACGGGAATCGCTTCTAGCGCCTCGCGCAGCTCGGCCACCGATTGAAACCGGTCCGCGGGGCGCTTCTCCAGCGAGCGGAGGATGATCTCCTCCAACTCACTCGGCACCTCGGCGTTCAGATAGCGGGGGGGCTCAGGGTCTTCGCTGGCGTGAGCGATCATCACCTTCATCGGATTGGAGTGTGCGAACGGCGGCCTTCCGGTCGCCATGAAGTACATCACCGCCCCCAGCGAGTAAATGTCGCTCCGGGCGTCGACCTCGTCGCTGCTGGCCTGCTCGGGCGACATGTAGAGCGGCGAGCCGGTGATCGAGCCCTCTTGGGTGAGGCTGCCGTCGATCGCGGCGGCGACGCCCGCCAGCGGCTTGGCCAGGCCGAAGTCCAGCAGCTTGGCCACGTCGAACATGCCGCCGCGGTAGGCGCAGTAGATGTTCGCCGGCTTGATATCGCGGTGCACCAGGCTCTGGCCATGGGCTTCGGCCAGGGCGTCGCAGACCTGCCGCATCAGGTAGACGATGCGGGCCGCAGGCAACGGTCCTTGTCGTTCGACCAGCTCCCCCAGATTATGCCCGGGCAAAAATTCCATCACGTAGTAGAAGGTGCCGTCGGGCGTGCGGCCGTAGTCGTAGATGTCGATGGAGTTCCAGTGCGAGAGCTTGGCGGTAGCGCGGACCTCGCGCTCGAAACGGGCGAGCACCTGGGGGTCGCCCGCTTTCTCGGGGCGGATGACTTTCACGGCGCAGGGCCGCTTCATCATCTGATGCTCGGCCAGGTACACCTCCCCCATGCCGCCGCTGCCCAAGAGCTTTTTGAGGCGGTACTGGCCAAGCTGCCTGGCGACGAAGGCCTCGCGGCGGAGGGCGCCGATAGTGTGCACGCCGACCACGGACGCCATCGCCGTCAGCGCCATTTTTAGGCCTTGTTCGGTGAGCATGCCGCGGAAATCTTCGGAGTGCATCAGTTCGGCAAAGGCCGGGAGGCGAAGGTAGGCGATGCCGTTAACCACCGCCGGCGCCACGGCCAGAATGCCGACGACGACCGCTGCGCGACGCCAGGTGTTCGGGATGAACATGGCATAGCAGAAGATCAGCAGCATCCATCCGCTGATGATCTGCGGCACGTGCGGGTGGCCGTCGATCGGCGTCGCGGCGAGCGTTAGCTGCTGGTAATTGATCAACACAAAGAAGACCGCCGGCGATCCGAAAACGAGTCCTTCGATGACGCGCAACTTGGTGAGCGAAAGATCGCACCGACCGCACAGGCGAACGGCCAAGAACCCCAACAGCGCCGTCAGCGCGAGATGCCAGCCGAACAACTGGCTCATCATCGGCCAGCGGGGGTCGATGAGCGACATGATGACCGACCAGACGGCGAACACGCCGAAGCCGGCAAACAGCAGCAAGGCCACGATGCGCAGACGACGGCGGAGCAGCTCGCGAGTCTCGGCCGACAGATGGGGAGCGCTGCCTTCGACCAGCGCGACGCGGCGGTTGGCGGAGTCGCGGATCTTGGCGGTGGAGCTGACGGCGTCCGGCAGCAGACTGCGCGGCGCCTCTACGGTTTCAGCACTGGCCAGCGTGCGGTAGGTATCGGCCACGGCGGGATCCTCCGGCGGCTGTCCACCTCGCGTCAGGCTAGCGAGAAGCCGCGCGGGGCATGAGCAGACGCCTAGCATAATACCCTGGTTAGACGCACCAGGGCAGGGGAGTGTTCGCGCCAAACCGCGTCCCGCCTGCTGGCACTAAGGCGCCGCGACCGGCTCGTTTCCGGCAATTGTGAACATCGCCTTCAGCGTGCTCTTGTCGATGCTGTAGCCAACGATCCTCACCGACCCGTCGCCCAAGGCCGCAATAAAAATGGCGCCAGGATGCACCCCGCCGAGCCCGGCGAGCGGGTTCTTGGCGTCCGGGGTCCAGTCGTCAGGCTTGGTCCAGATGACGGCGTGTTTATCATCTGTCTGCACCAGCGCGATCGTGTACGACGTGCCGTCGGTTATTTGCTTGATAGAGCGCGGCGAGCCTTGGTCGTCAAAGAAGTAGCCGGGCCCCGCGACGCCGACGAAATGGGTCTTACCCTCGCCGGGACCAAGGGACGAGCTGGGCTCGACGTATACCTCGGGCATCTGGGCAATGAGCTGCTTGTTGTGGTCGCTGTCCCAGGGTTCGTCCAGGTGGAATTGCCTGTATAGTGCATCTTGATCCAGGTACGGCAGGATATGGACGCGCCAGCTCAGCAGCGGCTTGCCCTGGGCGTCGTAGTTGGCCTGCGTCGGAAACTTCTTCTGGGCGGCGTGGTAGGCGTGCAGCGCCAGCATGATCCGATTCATGTTATTCTGGGCGACGCTCCGCCTGGCCGCTTCCCGCGCCGCCTGCACCGCCGGCAATAACAGCGCGACCAGCACGCCGATGGTCGCCGCCGTGACCGCCGGATTGGCGGGTGCGCCTCCCTCATGGCGGAACAGCACCAGCCGCTGGCCCTCGCGGGTCAACTGCAGCCGCTCGTCCCAAGTGCGCATCATTCGCTGCGAGTATTGGGCCCCGGCGCGCTCGACCGGGTCGTCGCTCGCAAGGCCTTTTGCCGCTTCAGCGGCGACTTGATCGAATAGCAACTGCTTGGCGGCATTAAACAGCTCGACCAGGCGATCGGCGTCGGCCTCGTTGTTGGCGGCGACGATCAATTCCGAGGGCGCTGGGCGCGACAGATTGAGCCGCAGCTCGATCTGCCGCACGAGATTGGGGATCTCCAGAAACTGCTGCGCCTGCGGCGGCATTTGGCCCTGGGCCTGCGCCAGACCCTGGGAGATCAGCGGACGCAACGACTCCGCGTCGAGCATCGCGAACAGGTCGTCTCCCTGCGACGCCGCCGCGAACTGCGCGGCGAACTTGCCGCGCTGCGCCGCGGCGGCGGCCTGCGGATCGACGAACTGCGGCAACGTATACTCGGGCGCCGCCAGCAGCACCGTGGGCGAAAGCGGATAGAAGCTCGGCAGCATGGGCTGGGAACTCTTCAGATACGGCTTGCCGTCGATCGTCGCCTTGGCAGCGTGCCGGGTGAGCTCGCTGTCAGGCTTCATCTGGAATGGCCTGCTGAACTTCGCCACCACGGCATAGTGCGGCGGCCCTTTCTCCGGCGCGGCGGCCGAGAGGATTACCTGTTCGGCGGTCAATGGGTCGAGCCCGAACTCTTTCATGAGCGCGGCTTGCACGACCTCGACGGGAAACATCTCCATCAGCGGCGACTTGAGCAACTGCGCCGGACGCACGGCGATGGCGGCGCACGCTGACGGGACCAGCGAGGCTGCGTCGAGCGGCTCGGCCTTCGCATCGGCGAGCAAGTCGGTCGTCGCCCGTCCTTCCGTCGGAACTTCGCCCGCGGGCGTCTGGGCAATCGGCTGGCCCCGCCGTGCAGGCTGCTGAGCCATGGCCGCGGCAGGCGCATAGACCGTCAGCGCCGCCATGATCAGGCACAGGCAGCGGTGCGAGCGGCTACGTCGATTAAAGGCGTTCATGCCATAACTCCTCAGAAACAGAAAAGCTTGCCGGCGGCCAAAGTTAGGGGGCCGGTTGATAGGCTGGATTGGGGGACGGCATCTGGGCAGCGAGATCCTGCTGCCAGGCAGCGAGTTGGCGGCTCATGGTCGCGACGCGCTGCGGTTGGCTGGCGGCCAGATCGTTGGTTTCCGACGGGTCGTCCGCCAGATTGTACAGTTCCGTGCGGCCCTCCTCCAACAACGTGATTAATTTCCACTGTCCCTCGCGAATCGCCGCCGCGGGCTGACCGCCCTGATTGCCGTAATGAGGGTAATGCCAGTAGACGGGCCCGCGCTGGAAATCGGTTTCGCTGCGAAGCAGGGGCGCAAAGCTCTTGCCGTCGAGCAACTGGTTTTCTGGCGCCGGCTGTCCGGCGAGCTCCAGCAGCGTCGGGTAAAAGTCGACGCTCGAGACATAATGCTGGCACTCGGCGCCGGGCCGCGCGACGCCCGGGGCGCGAACGATCAGCGGCACGCGCAGGCCGCCTTCGTACATCCAGCCCTTGCCGGCCCGCAGCGGGACGTTGCTCGTGGGAGAGCCCTCAGCGGTGCTCAAGCCGCCGTTATCGGAGGTGAAGATAACGACCGTGTTGTCGGCGATGCCGGCGTCGTCGAGCGCATCGAGGACGGCGCCGACCGCCGCGTCCATCGTCTCGATCATGCCGGCGTAGACGGGATGATCCTGCACGAGGCGAACCCGGCCGGCGCCCTCGCGTCCGTAGTGCGGCGCGGTCGGCGACAGGCCCAGTCGCTCAGCTTTTTCCTCATACTTCCGCTGTAGCTCGTCGGTGGTTTGCAGCGGCACGTGGACTTCGTAGGGACAGAAACAGACGAAGAACGGCTGATCGCGATGGTCGCTGATGAATGCGGCCGTTTCCTGCGCCAGGCGAAGATCGAGATGCTCGACCGGCGGGCCGTCGGGGAGCGTCGGGTTTTGATACGGCGAAAAATAGCTTTTGGGCATGCCGGCCATGTTGCCGCCCACGTTGACGTCATAGCCCTGATCCTCCGGCCAGAACTGCCTGGAACCGAGGTGCCACTTGCCGGCGAAGAAGGTGGCGTAGCCGGCTTGCTTCATCGCCTCGGCGATGGTGATTTCCTCCAGCGGCAGGCGCTCCAGATACGCCGGCGGCAGCAACCTGCGGTGCTGGAAGCGCGGTAACTCGGCGGCTTCCTCTGGCTGGGGACCGCCGAAGAAATTGGTGTTGTGCGTGCGGGCCGGGTATTTTCCCGATTGGATGCTGGAGCGGGTCGGCGAACAGACCGGGCAGGCAGCGTAGGCGCAGGTGAACCGCATGCCGCTGGCGGCCAGCGCATCGAGATGCGGCGTCTCGTAGAAGGTGCTGCCGTAGCAGCCGAGATCGCGCCAGCCGAGGTCGTCGGCCAGGATGAAGACGAAGTTGGGCGGGCGCTGGGGGGCATGCCCGCTGGCGCTAGCCCGAGGCGTCGGCGACGACGCGAGGCAGGTTATAACGATAGCGAACTGTAGTCGGAGCATCGCGTTGTGGCCTTTAAAAGAAGTAGAAGTATACGTAGTGAAAAAACAGCGGGGCGGTGAACGAAAGGCTGTCGATGCGGTCGAGGACGCCGCCGTGGCCGGGCAGCGAGTGGCCCGTGTCTTTGACTCCCAGGTCGCGCTTGAGCATCGACATGGTCAGGTCGCCCGCGAAGCCGGCGATTGCAACCAGGGCGCCTGCGGCGAGCGAGTGCCCCCAGTCCATGGGAGTAAGCAGCGGGCCTAGCACAGCGGCGGTCGCGACCGTGGTTGCAACGCCGCCCAGAAAGCCGGCAACCGTCTTGTTGGGACTAATGCGCGGCACGATGCGACGGCGGCCGAGCGTTTTTCCCCAGACGTATTGTGCGACGTCGTTCAGTTCGGTAAGGGCGATGAGGAGCACGACCAGTCCAAGCCCCGGGACGTGCTCGGCAGCGGCGCTGGGCCACTGCGGTTCGACGCGAGGCGATTGGCCGGGCGTTAGCGCCAGCAGGTAG
Source organism: Pirellulales bacterium (assembly GCA_020847515.1). Taxonomy (GTDB): domain Bacteria; phylum Planctomycetota; class Planctomycetia; order Pirellulales; family Lacipirellulaceae; genus Lacipirellula. Next base: position 17,466 of record JADLBW010000154.1, read on the forward strand.
GCGGCGTGTGAGATGCTGAAGGTCGTAATCATCAGCCCCCAATGAAGTGCAGATGCGGCGTGGATGAAGCCGGTCGTGCGGCCGGCGAGGATCGCCACGGCCGGCATCGCCAACAGCGCGTAGACGGGAATGAAGATAATGAACAGCCCGTACCAATCGGTATACGCCCAGTAGTACTGCAGCGGAATCGCTGTATAGGCAAGCACTCGCATAGTGCGGTCGTCGTCGCGCGTCGGCACAACTGTGACGAACTCTCTGAACGCTAACAGGCTGACGAACGCAAAAAAACCAACGGCTCCGGCCTGGCCGCTCAGCAGGGCAAGGGCCAGCAGGGCGACGATCCACCACCAAGTGCGGATGCGAGCGTTCAGTTCGCTGTAATCCTTCGCGCGATTGGATCGGGCAAAGAACTGTGCGACGGCCGTGCAGGCGGCCAGCAGCGCGACGAACGAGGCGAGGGCCCACAGGACTTCCGCAGGGAGTGCCGGCCAACCCATGCTTTGAAGCCTTTTAACTCGTTAGATGCCTCGCCGTGCGCTTTAGCCGGCGGAAGGCGGTGATCAAGCCGCCGATGACGATCGCCCAGAGTGCCAGCTCAATCGGGTGCAGCCGGTTGAGCAACGGGGCCTGCCACGCACGGGGCGTGAAGGCGTAGAAGAAGGCGATGGCCGTGATGAGCGCCATCCGTTGCGGCTTCGCCATGGGGCCGATGAAGACCTGGCCGCCTCCGAGGCTGGCCCCCAAGGCCCGGCAATAGGCGGTGAAGACCGCGACGATCGAAGCCGCGGCGCCGAGCGCGGGGCTACTGCCGGCGGCATAACCGGCCCCCAGCAGAATGGCCGTATCGGCCACCCGGTCGGGAACTTCGTTATAGAGATCTCCGACCGGCGATCCGCGGCCTCCCTCGACGGCCACCAGCCCGTCGAGCAGGTTGGCGTACAGGCGAAGCTGGACGAACAGGGCGGCTATGGTCCACGCTGCGCGGCGGGCTAAATCGCTCTCCAGCTTCGCGGTGGCTGCGAACGACGCGCCAGCCGCGACGGCAAAGGCGATGCTCGACAGCGAGATGGCGTTAGGACTGACGCCGATGCGGGCCAGCCAAGCGGCCGCGCCTTGAAAGACGGCCCACTGACGGGATTTGAGGGGCCGTCGGTTTTCATGGGACGCGGCAGACATCAATCAGCGACCCATGAGATACATGCCCAGGAACAACAACGCCATGCCGGCGATATTGGGCAGTGTAATCGGCTTTCCATAGGCCGCCAGCGCAATCAGGGCCGCCCAAACGAACGTTGACGCATAAATCGGATATAAGACGGTCAATGAGCCGCCCCGCTTGAACGCGGCCACGAACAGCACCATCACGCCAATGTAACAGGCGACGCCAGCAGCGATGCGCCAATTCAGGAGGTAACCGCTAACGCCGCCTGAAGCCGCGTCGGCGCCCGACTTGTAAAGGAACTGGCCAAGCGCTCCCAGCAGCGCGGCGGCGACGAACATCATGATCGAGCTAAGAGGAGTCGCCATGGAGGGTTAGTCGCGCGATGAATCCTTGCTCCAGCTATCGCGGAGGGTGGCCGTGCGGTTGAAGACCGGTTTTCCTGGCTGGCTGCCGGTGGGATCGACGTAGAAGTAGCCTACCCGTTCAAACTGGAAGCGGTCGCCTGGCGCGGCTGTCGCCAGCGAAGGCTCGAGCTTCGCGTCGCTGATCACCTCCAGCGAGCGGGGGTTGATGTTATCGAGGAACGTCCCGCCTGCGGGGGCGTCGTCGGGGTTTTCGACTCTGAACAGGTGATCGTAGAGGCGGACCTCGGCGGTCACGGCGCGGGGGGCCGAGACCCAGTGGATCGTCCCTTTGACTTTCCGCGCGTGGTCTGGGTCGAACGTGCAGCGCAGCTCGGCGATCTCGCCCGCTGCAGTCTTCACCACTTCGTCGCACTGGATGACGCCGGCGAAGCGCAAGCGGACTTCGCCGCCGGGCTTGAGGCGGAAGAACTTCTTGGGGGCGTCTTCCATAAAGTCGTCGCGCTAGATGTAGAGCTCGCGCGAGAAGGGGACTTTGCTCGTGCCCAGCTCGGGCTTCTGGGGGTGGTTCGCCGCGTCGAGCTCACGGGTCTCGCCCTCGGGCACGTTGGTAAGGACGACCTTCAGCGGCCGCAGCACGGCCAGCGCCCGGGGGGCGCGCTGGTTGAGGTCTTCGCGAATGGCGTCCTCGAGCCAGGCCATCTCGATCGTGCTATTAAACTTCGCCACGCCGATGCGGTCGCAGAAACTCCGAATCGCCTCGGGCGTGTAGCCGCGGCGGCGCAGGCCGCGGATCGTGAGCATCCGCGGGTCGTCCCAGCCGGCGACGTGGCGTTCTTGCACAAGCTGCAAGAGCTTGCGCTTGCTCATCACCGCGTAGGTGAGATTGAGCCGGGCGAACTCGATCTGCCGCGGGTGGTGGATCGCCAGCTCGCGGCAGAACCAGTCGTAGAGCGGCCGGTGATTTTCGAACTCCAAGGTGCAGATCGAGTGGGTGATCCCCTCGATCGAGTCGCTCTGGCCGTGCGTCCAGTCGTAAGAGGGGTAGATGCACCACGTATCGCCCGTGCGATGGTGTGCGGCGCGCTTGATGCGGTACATCACCGGGTCGCGGAGGTTGATGTTCGGCGCGGCCATGTCGATCTTCGCCCGCAGCGTGCGGCTGCCGTCGGGGAACTCGCCGTTCTTCATCCGCTCGAACAGGTCGAGATTTTCCTCCGCCGAACGATTGCGGTATGGGCTTTCGCGGCCGGGCTCGGTGAGCGAGCCGCGGTACTGTCGCATCTCGTCGGCCGAGAGGTCGCAGACGTACGCCTTGCCGGCCTTGATGAGCTGGATGGCCCAGCGGTAGAGCTGGTCGAAATAGTCGGAGGCGTAGTAGAGTCGGTCTTCCCACTGGGCGCCCAGCCAGCGGACGTCGTCGACGATCGAGTCGACGTACTCCTGCTCTTCTTTGGCGGGGTTGGTGTCGTCGAACCGCAGGGTGAACTTGCCGCCGTACTGACGGGCCAGGCCGTAGTTGAGGCAGATGCTTTTGGCGTGGCCGATGTGCAGGTAACCGTTGGGCTCGGGCGGGAAGCGGGTGTGGACGCGGCCGCCGCCTTTGCCGGCGGCGCGGTCGGCGTCGATAATCTGCTCGATAAAGTTGCGAGCGGCCTTTTCGCTGTTGGGGCGGAGGTCGGACGACATGGGCGAACTTCCGGAGGGGGGCTCAGCAGGCGAGCGCCGGCGGACGGGCTGGGCGCCAGGTGCGTGGCAGTCTAACAAAGTAACGGCGGCGCCAGCAGGGCGACTGCGGCCGCACGTCCGGGGCGGGGCCAGTGCATGCACTGGCCCGTCGCAACGATTGCGGCGTTTGCCCTTGGCAAAAACAGCCGTTTCTATAATCTATGCGCCTCCGGCATGAAGGGGAAAGTCGGTAAGACAGGTTAAATGTTTTGGCGGACTGCCCCGCGCAAGAATGAATGCTCCCGCCTCCAGGGCGCGCTGAAGGGTCGATTGACAAATCCCGCAACGGAGCGGCCGCCCGCCCTTGGCACTCGCCGCGAGCCTGGGCCGATGATCTTCGATTGCCATCGCACTTGGTCGGGCCTTCGCGCCCGACGTACCCCATGAGCGCCTTCGCCACGCTTGCCGCCACGACGGGACTGCTGATTGGCAGCGGGGTCGCCGAGCTTACGGCCCATCGTCGGCGGCTGCGCCAGATTCCGGTCCGCATCCACGTCAACGGCACGCGGGGCAAGTCGAGCGTCGCCCGACTGATCGCCGCCGGGCTGCGGCACGCCGGCATTCGCACCTGCTGCAAAACGACCGGCACGCTGCCGCGGATGATCATGCCCGACGCCTCGGAATACCCCGTGTTCCGGCCGTCGAAGGCGAACGTTATCGAGCAAATTCGCATTGTCAGCGCGGCCGTCGAAGCGGAATCCGAGGCCCTGGTGCTGGAGTGCATGGCGCTGATCCCATCGCTGCAGTACCTGTGCGAAGACAAGCTGGTCCGCGCGACCCACGCCGTGATCACCAACGCCCGCGAGGACCACCTCGACGTCATGGGCCCTACCGGGCGCGACGTGGCGCTGGCGCTGGCCGGCATGGTCCCCGTCGGACAGAAGCTGTACACCGCCGAGCGGAAGTACCTGGATGTGTTCGAGCGGGTGTGCCGGGACCGGGGGTGCGAATTGATTGCCGTGAGCGAGGCGGAGACGACGGCGATCACCCCGCTGGACCTGGCCGGGTTCTCGTACGTCGAACATGCCGACAACGTCGCACTGGCGCTTAAGGTGTGCGCGGGCGTCGGCGTCGATCGCGCGACGGCGCTGCAGGGGATGTGGCGAGCGGCGCCCGATCCTGGCGCCATGACCGTACATGAAATGAACTTCTTCGGGCGCGAGATCAACTTCGTCAACGGCTTCGCGGCCAACGACCCGCAGTCGACCGAGCAGATCTGGCGGCTGGCGCTGGAGCGTTACGCCGACGTGGAGAAGCGGATCGCGATCTTCAATTGCCGCGGCGATCGACCGGACCGCTCGCGGCAATTGGGGTCGGTGGCGCCCACGTGGCCGCCGGCGGACCACTACCTGCTGATCGGGACCGGCACGTTCATTTTCGGGAAGTACGCGGTCCAGGCCGGGCTCGACCCTCGCAAGCTGGTGTTCGCCGAGGATCACCCGGCGGAAGACATCTTCGAGCGGATCGTAGAACTTACGGGGCGCCGTTCGCTCGCCATGGGCATGGCGAACATCGGCGGCATCGGGCTGGACGTGGTTCGATATTTTGCCAACCGCAGCAACGCCAGGATTTTCAAGTAGCGGCGCCAAGGGGTGTCGGGATGCTTTTGCGACTGGCGGCTCCGATTAGGCGGAAAACGCCGCAAAAGCATCCCGACCCCGTGAGCGCGCCACGGCGGTTATTTACCCTCAGCGGAACATTTATGGTTGACATACTTACCGCATCCATCGGCATCGGGCTGGCCGTCAGCCTCCTGTTTTCAGAGATGTTTGGCCTGGCGGCCGGCGGCATGGTAGTGCCCGGCTACATCGCCTTACACCTCAACCGACCGGTGGACGTGACGCTGACGCTGATCGCGGCGCTGGTGACCTACCTGGTCGTCCACTCGCTATCGACGTTCATGATCATCTATGGCAAGCGCCGCACCGTGATGATGATCATTGTGGGGTACTTGGTTCGCGGCTTGATGGGGATGATCCCGTTTTACAGCTCTGAGTCGCTGTTTCAGATCAGCCAACGGCTGAGCGACTCTCCGGGGGCGTTCGAGGTCATCGGCTACGTGATTCCCGGACTGATCGCCATCTGGATGGACCGCCAGGGGGTGTTGGAAACGCTGACGGCGCTGGTCACCTCGTCGGTCGTCGTGCGACTGGTGCTGATGCTGGTGTTTGGTTTGGAATTGCAGAGGTTGTAGGGGGTGAGCAGGTGCGTCGGTGAGTAGGCCAGTAGCGCCCGCGCGCTGGACTCCTGCTGCAACTGACAACGGACAACGGACAACGGACAACGGACAACTGACAACTGACAACTGACAACTGACAACTGACAACTGACAATCACGCCCCCCTCGGCCGCCGTCATCGGTTTCCCTCAAGAAAACGCTAACCATGAAGAAGATTTACTGGCGGCCGCGGTCGGTTTCTCGGCCCGCGCTGCTGTTGATATCGCTGATCTCGATCGCCGGACTGGTGGTCGTGGAGCGCTGGAAGATCTCGACCGAGCAGCCCTTTCTGGATGAGAAGCGGGCGGCCGCCGAGCTGGCCCTCGAGGGCTTCGAGGTGATCAAAAAGGCCCGCCAGGAACTGGGGCCGGAGATCGATCCGTCGGTCGATCCGGCCCTGTCGGGCCTGATCGGCGTGCCGATCTCGCCGGTGACGTCGACTCGGGGCGAGATCTCCGCCAAGCAGACGTCGATTAATCCAAATTTCGCCGCCGTCGTCGTCCAAATGCTCAAAGACGCCGACGTCCACGAGGGCGACGTCGTCGCCCTGGGCGTCTCGGGCTCATTCCCCGCGCTGAATATTTGCACGTACGCCGCCTGCGAGACGCTGAAGGTGACGCCGCTGGTGATCTCGGGGGCGAGCGCCTCGCAATTCGGCGCCAACGTGCCGGCCCTGTTGTGGCCCGACATGGAGCTCAAGCTGCGCCAGAACGACGTATTCAACATCAAGTCGATCGCCTGCTCCATCGGCGGGGAGCAGGACCGCGGCTTGGGCTTGCAGGAAGAAGGCCTCAAGCTGGTCGTCTCGTCGATTGAGCGCAACGGGCTGGACGTATTCAGCCCCGGCACGCCGCCGACGGCCGCGACGGAAACGCCAGGGCAGTACGTCCCCAGCGACATCGACTTCGTCGCGAATATCGAAGAGCGGATGCGGCTGTACGAGAATCACGCCAAAGGCAAGCCGATCAAGGCGTACATCAACGTGGGCGGCGGCACCGTTTCGGTCGGCAAGAACATCGGCAAACTGATGTTCCGCCCCGGGCTGAACCTCCGCCCGCCGCGGCACGTTCGCGAGGTCGACGGCGTCATGCCCCGCCTCAGCAAGCAAGGCGTGCCGGTCATCCACCTGGTGCACGTCAAGACGCTCGCCGACCGCTACCAGTTGCCTTTGGAACCGACGGTGATGCCGTCGATCGGCTCCGGCGGCGTGTTTTACGGGATCGACTACTCGAAGCCGCTGGTGGTGGGCGTGCTGGCGTTCGTGCTGATCTGCCTGTACGGGTTCATACGCTCCGACGTGGGCTTCCGCATGCTCCGCAGGTCGCATGGGTCCCGCAAGCGCGACGAACAGCCGGAGCCGATGGTCTGAAGGCATCCGACCGTCGCCTGGAACCACGCGCGGGCCTGGTCGCTGGCAGTGGAAGCGACCAGGCCGTATGGAGGCCGGTTCAGGAAGGACATGGGGCTCAGGTTTGCTGTACGGCCTGCTTCGCCTGCTCGACGGCGGAGCTGGCGGCCGCCGCGGCGGTTCGCTTGGTTTGCTGCAAGGCCTCTTCGCCGGCGTCGCGGGCCTGTTCCTTGACGCGATCGGCCGCATCGCCCATCAACTCGTTCTCGGCCGGGGTCGTCGGGGCGACGATGCCAGCCAGCATGCCGAGGCCCAGAAACGCCGCGCCGACGGCCAGGGGCTGGTCGCGGAGCGACTGCGAGAACATATCGCGACTGCGCTCGAAGCCGTGCTGAACCGCGCCTCCCATGCGCTGGGCGCCCTGTCGGGCGCTATCGGCCGCGGAATGCAAGCCGTCTGCAGCGGTACGATAGCCGCGCGATGCGCCGCGCTGCGCGTGGGCGGCAGTCCGCCTGGTCGCGTCCCCGACGGCGCTGCTGCCGCTGGAGGCCAAGGCCGACAGGTGTCCGCCCAAGTGGCGCAGTTGCTCCTGGACGGAGGCGCCGGCGCTTTTGAGCGAATCCGACATGGCGGCGACGGTACTCTGCGCTTTGTCGCTCCAGGAAGAATCGTCGGCCTGTTCGTCCGACAGCCGCTGGCAGGCGACGGCGTGCGTCCAGGCCTCGTCGCCATAGCTTTCGTCGTAAGGCTGGCCCGTGCGGGCGTCGACGAACGATCCGGAATGTTCCCGGAGGTTCGCCCACTGGGCGTGGAGCTCCTCGCGGGTCTTCCCGGAGACGCCCACCATGTGGGCGGCGACCGACTTGATCTTGTCCTTCGCGGCGATGCCCTGGTCGGCAATCACGGCGCGAACCTGGTCGAGCGCCCCACGGGCCTTTTCCGTCCAAGTCGCTTCGTCTTCCGCAGCCGTCGACCAGTCGTAGCCGTCTTCCCAGGCGCCATAGGTCGCCGCCCGCGGGCCGCGAACCATGCGGCCTGGGGGACGATCGCGTTCGTCGCCGCGGCCCTGATCCATCAGATACCACAGCACGGCGCCCCCCGCCAGCAAGGCGGGGCCAGGATGCGCCTTGAGCGCCTCGACTCCCTGCTGAGCGATTTGACGGGCCTTCTGCTTCGAGGCGCCGGCCGAACCGGAACGCAGCGAGTCGACGGCGTAGTCGAGCAGGTGTTTAGGATGTAAATAGCCGCCGATTTCATCGAGCGTATGATCCATCTCATGACGGATGCGGTTGATCTCGTGCTGAACTTCGCGCGAGGACTGCTGTCCGTTGGCATGTGTCGCGGCCATTATCCCACCTTCCTTTCGACCCATTGTTTGTCATCGCGGAGGGAATCGACGGTGCGCTGCGGAACGACGCTTTCGCTAGAGATCGTGCGGAGTCCTTTCCAGAGCAGCGCCAGCCCGATCAACAGGCCTATTCCCCCGACGATCAGCGGCGCCAGCCAGCCGGAGGTCATATGCGCCAGGCCCGCCCCTTCGACGAGGGCGGCGTAAACTCCCGCGGCAGCGGCGAACATTAAAATCACCAGCGCGGCCGTCGAAAAGATGCTCCCCAGCGCCGCGTAAGCGCTGTTGCGGCCGACCCGCGAGACCTTCTCCCCCAGTTCGATTTTTGCCAGCTTCACTTCGTTGCGGACCAGGTCCGTCGTCTCGTCGCGCAGTTCGCGAAATAGCTCCGTGAGCGGACGGTAATCGCTGCGTTGGCGATCGTGCAAATCGACGGACGGGGCATCGTGCAAGGCCCGGCCGTCTGAGGATGTACTGACCACGGCTGCTCTCCTTATGGATGGAATCGGTTTAAGGCCCAGCGCCCGGCGGGCTCGTTACTCACCGGGCGGGACGATCGGGATGCGATGCTTTGAGAAAGCGAGAAACGCCCAGGCCGATCAGAAACATGCCGCCGAGAAAGACTTCCGGCCGGCGGCGGGCCATGCGTTCGATTTCGCCCGCCAGCGAGCCAAAGTCCTGATCTCCCAAACGGCGGGCCCAGCCATCCAACTGACGGGCCGCCATGTCGGCATACTGCGCCGTCGAGGCGTTGCCATCCTGGCGAAGCTGCTGTGCGGCGCTGTGGATAGCGTCGCCCAGCGACGATAGATGCTCCGCCGCTTTTGTCTTCTGATCGGATAAGAAGTCCCGCCCGGTGCGGCTGAGGTCCTCCGCGGTCGAGCGGGCGGCGTCCTTGATGCGAGCGCCGGTTTCGGCGGGAGTTGTTCCGGACGAGCGAGGTTCGCCGGCCAGAAATGCCGCCTGGCTTTCGGTCGACCGCTGAGATACAGCGCTGCCGGAAGCCCCGGCGGAGCGGCTGCCGAGGGTCTCAGATTCCGGGCGGGAATGCGATGTGGATGGGACTGGCATGGCGACCTCCTCCTGGCGTGCAATACGGGCAGCGCGGCGAAGTGCGGCGCTGGGGCTTGACGGCGCGATGGCGACAAGGTGAACGAATTGCGTGCCAAAGTTCCCCGCGGTGGTCTCGCATGCCGCCGCTATTGCGCAGTGCTGTAGAACTGCGCGGGGGCCAGGTTCGTTAAAGCGGCTGGTTACCGCCGAACACAACCCACTGGCCGTGGATGGCTGCCGACTTGCTAAGCAGGGCGCTCTAGGGCGCCGGTTCGACGGAGCGCCGCCGCGAGCCGCCCGCCGCGGCTGGAGTTCCATTTTTGGGCAACGGCGGCCGCATCGCGGGCCTTGGCCCGTTCGGTTGCCAGCCAATCTGCCCGTGCGTCAACCATGATGCTGGCCGAGCCACGGTTCGCGAAGCCGCGTCAAGCTGGCTATATTGAAATCGAGCGCGGGCAGAATCGCGCCGTCGAAAATAACGCCGGAGTACAGCGCTATGCGGCACATCCTGGTTCCCACCGACTTCAGCGATACGGCGTCGGCCGCGCTCGATCACGCCTTGGAGCTCGCCGGCGAGGGCGATCGGATCACGCTGTTGCACGCCATCTTTACTGAGCGGCTTTCCGAGGAACTACTCGGGCTGGACGCGTTGGAATATTTGACGCGGAGCATGGATCTGCCGCCGGGACAAGCGCAATACGTGCCGTCCAATTACGTCGCCAAAATTCGCGAGGAAGCTGAGAAGAAGCTTTCCGAGGTGGCTGGCGGGCGGCCCGGCTCGAAGGCCCGCGTGGAAACTGCGCTGGTCGAGGGCCGGCCGTCGCGCGAAATCGTCGAGTTCGCTGCCAAAAATGCCGTCGATCTGATCGTCATGGGGACCCAGGGCCGCGGCCCCGTGGCCAAGGCCTTTTTGGGCAGCGTGGCCGAGAACGTGGTCCGCCAGGCCGACTGTCCGGTGATGCTCGTGCGGAACAAGTAACGCTCGCCTTGCGGCGGCTGGGAACCATCATGCAAGCAGTAATGCGCGGCCGCGCCAGATTCGCCTTCCGGCTGGCGCTAGCGGGCGCGGCCCTTGCCGCGCTTCCACCGGCAGGCAAGGACGCAGTCCGGGCCGAAGCGTGGATCCGCGTCAACCAGGTCGGCTACTTGCCGGGCGATCCGAAAATCGCCGTCGTTTCGAGCGACGAGCCGCTGTCGGGCGAGTTCCAGGTCGGCGAGTTTCGCGCTGCGATCGGCGCCGATCAGGGCGCCTGGGGGCCGTTCGCTCATAACTATCGGCTGGACTTTAGCGCACTCCACACGCCCGGCCGTTATGAAGTGAGCTGCGGCCAGACGAAGTCGCCCAAGTTCGCCATCGGCGCCGACGCCTACCGCGACGTGCCCGCGAAGCTGCTACAGTTCATGCGGCTGCAGCGCTGCGGCGAAAACCCGGTGACCGGCGAGAAGTGCCACCAGCAGGACGGCTTCGACGTCGAAACGGGCGAGATGGTCGACCTGGTAGGGGGCTGGCACGACGCGGGCGACCGGCTGAAGCACATGATCACCACGTCGTACGCGACGGCGGCGCTGTTTTTGTCCGGCGAGGCGGCGCAGGATGAAGCTCGACACGGGGCGGCGCTTGTTAAGAAGCTCCACCCGCGGGCGGATGCGATCTACGTGCAGATCGGCGACGACCGCGACCACCTGCCGCCCGAAACGCTGTGGCACGACGACCAGTCGGACTATGGGCGCGGACCGGGCGGACCGCGGGCCGCCTGGCCGGCGACCGGCGAGCCGTCGGGGCCGAAGTACAAGAACGCCTCGAAGGGCGTTGCCAACCTGGCGGGCCGCAGTGCGGCCGCCATGGCGCTGGCGGGCGAGCTTGAGACGGCCCGCTCGATGTACAAGCTGGCCCAGGCGAAGCCAGGTTGTGCGATGTCGGTTCCAGTGCGGGCGCCCTATTACTACGGCGAGAGCAGCTACTTCGACGATCTGGAGTGGGGGGCCGTCGAGCTGTACATCGCCACCCAGGAAGCGGCGTATCTCGGCGACGCCGTTCAATATGCCGACCGCGCCGGGGGCAACCCGTGGATGGGTAAGGATCGGCACGGGCACTATGAATATTTTCCTTATGTGAACCTCGCCCATTGGCGGCTGTGGCCCTACGCCGATGAGAAGACGAAAATCAGGCTGGCCGAGTACTACCGCGAGGGGCTCGCGCGGCTGCGCCAGCGGGCCCTCGCGAACCCGTACCGCATCTCGACGCCGATGGTGTGGTGCTCGACCAACGACGTGACGGCCCTGGCAACGCAGGCGGCGCTCTATGAGCAAATGACCGGCGACGCGAGCTTTCGCGAATTGGGCGCCGAGGCCCGCGACTGGCTGTTTGGGCGTAACCCCTGGGGGGTGTCGTTTGTCATCGGCGTGCCGGAGGAGGGGAGGGCGGCGAGCCGGCCCCATCACCTCTTTTGGAAGCTCAAGCATCATCTGCCCCGTGGGGGCGTCGTGGACGGTCCGGTGTACAAGGACATCAACGACAGTCTGAAGTTCGGGGCGTCGTTTGCTGGCGACGAGTTCGCACGGTTTCAGTCCGACATCGTCTATCACGACGTATTTGCCGACTTCTCGACGAACGAACCGATCATCGACGGGACGGTCTCGCTGATATTCTTGGTCAACGCGTGGAAGTGAGCGGAGTGAGAAGAAGTCAGCGATTGAGTGGAACGCGCAGGCAATCGGGCAATACGCCGCCGCAGCCAAACAACTCCGGCGCCCTCTCAAACTGCAATCCCTCCGGCCCCCTCCCCCTGGCGGCCCGGGCTGGGGAGGGGCTAAGCAGCGGGTACAAGCTCAAACGCGCACGGTCTTCATCATTTGAGATTCGTTTGGCCCTTGTTCTGATCGGTCAGCTACTGTTTTCATTTTTGACACACGCAAGTAGAGCGACCGGCGCCCCGCCGAATTTTCGCGAGTCCGTCGTTCGCGAGCCGCAAGGCGCCGTCATCCGCGGCGATGTTGCCGCGAAGAGAATGTCGCTGATCTTCACCGGCGATCAGTACGCCGAGAGCACGGCGGCCATTCTCGATCTGCTGCAGCAGCGGGGCGACAAGGCGGGCTTTTTCATTACCGGCCGATTTGCCCGGGATCCGGCGTTGCGGCCGCTCGTGCGGCGGATGGTGGACGAAGGCCACTACGTCGGTCCGCACTCCGACGCACATCCGCTGTATTGCGATTGGGATGATCGAAATAAAAGCCTTGTCACGCGCGAGTTCTTCCGCAGCGACCTCGCGAAGAACCTCTCGGCGCTAAAGGCGCTGGGCGCGCTGCCGCCCGGCCAGCCGGTGCTGCTGGTTCCTCCGTACGAGTGGTACAACGCCGAGCAGGTCCGCTGGGCGGCCGAGGTGGGCGTACAGATGATCAATTTCACGCCAGGGAGCGGATCGAACCGCGACTACGCCCGCGAGGGGGACGCGCGGTTCGTCTCGTCGCAGAGGATTCTCCAGGACGTCCTGGCGTACGATAGGCGCGAACCCCAGGGCCTCAACGGGTTCTTGCTGCTGCTGCACCTCGGTTCAGGACGGAAGGATCCCTTTCACGTGCGGCTGGGCGAACTGTGCGCTGCGCTCGACCAGCGCGGGTACGAGCTAGTGCGGGTGGACGAGCTTGTTTGCCGGGCCGATTGACGGTGCTCGCCGGCAATGCGAGACACGGGGCCGCACGAGGTCGCCGCGACTTGAACTTCGCACGTTTTGAGGGGCACATCATTTGCTGTAGCGGGGCGACGGGAGGAATCTGGTCGCCATGTCGGCAAACCGGTCAATACGGGAGGACGCTGCGGGCGACTGGTCGCAGGGTCGCGCCCGCGTGGTGATCGAGGCCGTATCGCCGAACGTCGACGGCGGCCTCTTCCCTGCCAAGCGAGTCGTGGGCGATCGCGTGACGGTCGAGGCCGATGTCTTCGCCGACGGCCACGACGCCGTCTCGGCAGTGGTCCTCTACCGCCGCAGCGACGCCGATAACTGGTCGGAAGCCGCCATGAAGCCGCTGGTGAACGACCGGTGGTCGGCGCAGTTCGCCGTCGAGGCGCTAGGCACATACTCGTTCACCGTTTGCGGCTGGATCGACCGGTTCGTTACGTGGCAGCGCGGCATGCGCAAGCGGGTCGCCGCGGGGCAGGATGTGGCCGTGGAGCAAGCGATTGGCGCCGAGCTGGTGTGCGAGGCAGCGGCCGCGGCGCAAGGCTTCGACGCCGATCGATTGCACGAGCTAGAGCGGCGGCTGCGCGAGGGGAGCGTCGGCGCCGCGGTGCTGGCGGTCGCTGAAGACGAGGAGCTGTCGCGGCTCATGGGGCGGTATGCGCCCCGGCGGTTCGCTACGACCTATGCGCCCGAACTGACGATCTGGGTCGACCGGCCGAAGGCGGGCTTCAGCGCCTGGTACGAGATGTTTCCGCGCTCGGCCGCGGCAGAGCGCCGTCACGGCACGCTCAAGGACGTCGAAGCCCGCCTGCCGTACGGGGCGTCGATGGGGTTTGACGTACTTTACCTGCCGCCGATCCATCCCATCGGCCGCTCGTACCGCAAGGGCCCGAACAACGCGACCGAAGCGGCGCCCGACGACCCGGGTAGCCCTTGGGGCATCGGGTCGGAGGAAGGGGGCCACACGGCAATCCATCCCCAGCTTGGGACGATGGCCGATTTTCGCGATTTGCGAGCGGCCGCCGAGCGGGCAGGGGTCGAGCTGGCCATGGATATCGCGTTCCAGGCGTCGCCGGACCACCCCTGGGTGGGCGGGCATCGCGAGTGGTTCCGCAAACGTCCCGACGGCACGATCCAGTATGCCGAGAACCCGCCGAAGAAATACCAGGACATCTACCCGCTGGACTTCGAGTGCGACGCCTGGCAATCGCTGTGGCAGGCGCTCAAGGACGTCTTTCTGTTTTGGATCAACGAAGGGGTGCGGATATTTCGCGTCGATAACCCGCACACGAAGCCGTTTCGGTTCTGGCAGTGGGTGATCGACGAGCTGCGGCAGAAGTACCCGGAGACGATCTTCCTGGCCGAGGCGTTCACGCGCCCGCGGGTCATGGAGCGGCTGGCCAAGATCGGCTTTACGCAGTCGTACACCTATTTTGCCTGGCGCGATACCAAGTACGAGCTGACCACGTATCTCAACCAGCTTACCCGCAGCGAGCTGCGAGAATATTTTCGCCCTAACCTGTGGCCCAACACGCCGGATATCCTGCCCGAGTCGTTGCAGGTGGGCGGGCGGCCGGCGTTCATGGCTCGGTTGGTGCTGGCGGCGACGCTGTCGGGCAACTATGGAATCTACGGGCCGCCGTTCGAGCACGGCTGGTCGGCGCCCCGCGAGCCGGGCAGCGAAGAATACCTGCACTCGGAAAAGTACGAAATCCACCATCACGACCTGCACCGGGCGGACAGCCTGCACGACTTCATTGCCCGCGTCAATCAGATCCGCAAGTCAACCCCCTCGATCGCCCACGCCGGTACGCTCGAATTCCACTCGATCGATAACGAGCAGCTCATCTGTTACAGCCGCGTGGCCCCGGATTTAACGGATGTTCTGCTGGCAGTGGTGAATCTGGATCCGTGGCACGTCCAGAGCGGCTGGGTCGATTTTCCGATCGACCGACTGGAGTTGCCCTCCAACCGCCCCTATCAGATGCACGATCTGCTGTCGGACGCCCGTTATTTATGGCACGGGAATCGCAACTACGTAGAACTCGATCCGCAAGTTTCGCCGGCGCACCTGTTTCGATTGCGACGCCGCGCGCGGTCGGAGCGGGATTTCGAGTACTACCTGTGATCGGTTGCGGGTAGCGCTAAAGAGCGCTAGGGCGTCAGAAGTAGGAAAGGGGGCCGAGCGGAAGTTCCCCGCGCAGGCCCCGGAATATCGGGCGCTATGAAAGGGCGGCGACGGGGCCGTGAGACGGCAAGGAGCAGGGCATGGCGACAGTAATCACCTCTTCGGCGGGAACGACGGCGGCGCTCCGAACGATTAGCCGGGCGGCGCCTGTCTCCCGGGCGACCGCGCCGTGGTTCAAGGATGCCATCCTCTACCAGGTGCACATCCGGGCGTTCTACGATTCTAACGGCGACGGCGTCGGGGATATCCGCGGCCTGACGCAGAAGCTCGACTACATTCAGGATCTGGGCGTCACCGCGATTTGGGTGTTGCCCTTCTTTCCGTCGCCGCTCAAAGACGACGGCTACGATATCGCCGACTATCGCGACGTCAATCCGCAGTACGGGACGCTGGACGACCTCCGCGAACTGCTCGACGAGGCCCATCGTCGCGACCTGCGGGTGATCACCGAGTTGGTGATGAACCACACGTCCGACCAGCATGCGTGGTTTCAGCGCTCGCGCCGCGCGGCGGCCGGTTCGCCGCTGCGGGATTGGTACGTCTGGAGCGATACGCCTGACAAGTACCAGGAAGCGCGGATCATCTTCCAGGACTTCGAAGCCTCGAACTGGACGTGGGATCCCGTCGCCGGAGCGTACTTCTGGCACCGGTTCTATCACCATCAGCCCGACTTGAACTTCGACAACCCGGCCGTCCGCGAGGCCATGATCGACACTCTCGACTTCTGGCTGGCGATGGGCGTCGACGGACTGCGGCTGGATGCGATCCCCTACTTGTTCGAGCGCGAAGGAACCAACTGCGAGAACCTGCCGGAGACGCACGCCTTCATCAAGGACCTGCGGCAGCATATCGACGAGAAGTTCGCCGACAAGATGCTGCTGGCCGAGGCCAACCAGTGGCCGGAGGACGCCGCGGCCTATTTTGGCGACGGCGACGAGTGCCACATGAACTTCCACTTTCCGCTCATGCCGCGGCTGTTCATGGCGGTGGAGCGGGAGGACAAGTTTCCGATCGTCGACATCCTCGACCAGACGCCCGTCCTGCCGCCGTCGTGCCAATGGGCGATCTTCCTGCGCAACCATGACGAACTGACGCTCGAAATGGTGACCGATGAAGAGCGGGACTACATGTACCGCACCTACGCCATCGATACGCAGGCGCGGATCAACCTGGGGATCCGTCGGCGGCTTGCGCCCTTGATGAAAAACGACCGCCGGCGGATCGAACTGATGAACGCCCTGCTGTTGTCCCTGCCTGGGACGCCGATCATCTACTACGGCGACGAGATCGGCATGGGCGACAATTACTATCTCGGCGATCGCAACGGCGTCCGGACGCCAATGCAATGGAACGGCAATCGCAATGCGGGCTTTTCGGGCGGCAACCCCCAGCGGCTCTATCTGCCCGTCATCATCGACCCGGAATACCACTACGAGTTGCGGAACGTCGAGGTCGAGCAGTCCAGCCCTCACTCGCTGCTATGGTGGATGCGCCGCATTCTCGATCTTCGCAAGCAGTATTCCGCATTCGGCAACGGCAGCTTTGAAACAGTCGCCGCCGACAATCCTAAAGTCCTGGCCTACATCCGCGCCACCGACTCCGAGTCGGTTCTCGTCGTCGCTAACCTGTCGCGGTTTTCGCAGC
>JADLBW010000155.1 GCA_020847515.1 Pirellulales bacterium
AGCCGGCGCATCGATCCGGCGTGCGGCGCATAAAGAAGCTCGGCGGCAGCCATCGCCTCTCGCCGAGCTTTGCGTCTTCAAGCGCAGCTTCCGGGGGCTGCTAATTCACTTCAGCGAGACCGTCACCGTCCGCCCGTTGGTCTCGAACGCCAGTTTGTCCTCGCGGGCCAGCCAACCGATTCCCAACAGCACCAGGTCGTCCGAGGCGTCGAGCGACTTCTTGAGGCCGGCCAGAGTCTGACCGCCTCGCTCGGACAGGACTCGCCACACCTCGCCGGCGGCCTGACCGATCATCTCGTCGGAAAGCCCTCGCTGCCGCGGCGCCTCGAGGCTGGTGGTCTGTTTCTTATCCTCGGTCATGGCGCCGCCGGGCGCTTCGGCGTTGTCGACCTTCGAGAGCTTCGCTTTGGCCCGCGGAGCGGTCTTGGTCTTCTTGTCGGACAGGTCTTGTTTTTTCGCCACGGCGATCGGACCCCCCTGGAGAATGCGCCGGAACAGACGCCCTAGTTTGCCGAGCATGACTAACTGGCATGAAGTGCCATGGCCAGAGTATAGCCCCGCGTCTGCACGCCGCTCAAGCCGCTCGAATGCAGCAAAGCCGACCACCTGGGCCGAATTGAGAGTACAATACTGGCCGCGCGGTCCGTTGTTGCTGCAAAGGGCAGGCCAATTCGGGGGTTTCACGTTCGTGACCATCTCGCAGCAGATTGGCGACGCCTTGGCGAACGAGTTTCGCGACTTTCAAAGCGCCGGACAGGCGGCGACCCTCTGTTTTCGACTCATCCTGGCCGGCCTGCTGGGCGGGGTCCTCGGCTACGAGCGAGAAAGCAAGGGCAAGGCCGCCGGCCTGCGCACCCACATGCTCGTGGCACTGGGGACGGCCCTGTTTGTCGTCGTGCCGCAGTTTTATGGGATGGAGCAAGACTCCCTGGCCCGCATTATCCAGGGGATCATCGCGGGAATCGGGTTTCTGGGGGCGGGGTCGATCCTCAAGAATCAGGCCCACGATGAGATTCATGGGCTCACTACCGCCGCCAGCGTGTGGATGACGGCGGCCATTGGGATAGCCGCCGGGCTGGGTCGGGCGACGACCGCCATACTTGGCGCCCTGCTGGGTCTGACAGTTCTGAGCGTTCTATCGCAAGGAGTCGCCTGGTTGCATTCCTCTGCGGGCCGTGACAAGGAGGCGCCCGCCGAGCCCGAGGATAAGCCCCGGCACAGTTCCGGCGACTAGTGCAGGCCACAGCCGCGAGTTCTAGCGTGCAGGCCGCCAACGAAAAAGGCGGGCTGGCGCCAATCGACGCCAACCCGCCCTCGATATTCGACTGCCGTACAAGCGTGTGTATCGTGCTACGCGGTTCGCCCGGCCGGTTCGCCGGGCGATCGTCGCGGATCAGACCATATCCTTCAGTTTCTTCAGGGCGCGGACCTTCACAACGTTCTTGGCGGGCTTGGGGGCGACATCCATCAATTCACCCGGCTTGAACGGGTTGGGAACGCCCTTCTTGGCAGGTTGCGCGGGCTTGTGCTGGACGACGATCTTGCAGAGCCCCGGGATGGTGAAGGCCTGGGCGCCCTTCTTGCTGAGCGACTTGGCCACTTCGTCCGACAGGGCGTCGAAGACGGCGGCGACGTCTTTCTTGGCAACGCCGGTCGACTCCGAGATGCTGGCGTAGATTTCGGTCTTTGTGGGCGGCTTTTTGGCAGCGGCTTTCGCCATGTGAGAGAACCCTCCTTAGTAACTGGAAACGCGGTGAAAATTTGGCGGGACGGTGACGAGCGGCGGGCCATGTGGCAGACGCTCGTACTAGCAATCTAGCACGCGACGTGCTGATTTAAGGGCCGAAATCGCCAAATTACAAGGTGGAACCGCTAAAAAAGCCGGGAAAACCAGCGGTTTTTCGGCATTTTCGGCGCCGACGGCCTGAAAATGCCGGGGAAAAAGGCTAAAGTTGCCGCCCGGCGCCGCCGCAAATCGTAAACCGGCCCTCGACCCTCGGGGCCTGCGCCCGCGTCAGCAGGGGATGGCCTACCGCTTCAATTGCCAGAACCGGCTTCCGGTGTAAACTTCGACTAGACAATGCCTTAAGCCGTTACGGCGAGCTATTGGCATTTTTGGCTGGACGGTTGAGCCGCGGGTCGCTCCTCGGCGGGTGCTTTTGGGCTGCAGGACGCATGGCGCCGCACGATGCCCCAAGGAACGCGGTATGTCCCCTGGAAAGAACGCATTAGCAGCCATATTGGCGGCCGGCGGCCTGATCGCCGGGTGGGGATCCGGCCTCGTTGCCCAGCAGGTCCAGTTTCAGGTGCAGCTCGGCCAGGGCCGGACCGCGACGGAGGGCCGACCTTCAAAGGTCCAACTCGTGACCGACCGGGTGGCCGCCCGCGGCATCAAGCGGGCCGAGCAGAGCATCGCCCAGGGCGAATTTTCACAGGCTGTTACATTCCTCGATAGCGTTTTAGGCAGCGATGAGGACTTGTTCGTCGAAGTCGGCGAGGAAGGACGGGTCGCTGGACTGAAGGAGTTGGCCCGCGAACTACTGCGCGACCTGCCGCCAGGGGGCCGGCAAGCGTATGAGGCGACCTTCGGCCCGGTAGCTCAGCGGCAGTTGGCAGAAGCCGTCGCGGCAGGGGATCGCGCAGCGCTCGATCGCGTCGCCGGACGCTATTTTTACACCTCGGCGGGATACGAGGCGGCGCTGCTCGCAGCGATGGACGAAGCCGACGCCGGTCGCCACCTGGCAGCCGCCCTGAGCTTTGAGCAGTTGCTGGCCGCACCTGAGGCAGTAGCTCGCTTCGATCCCCAGCTTTCGATTCGTGCGGCCACGAGCTGGCTCGCGGCCGGAGACCAGGACCGGGCGGAGGCCATTTTGGAGAAGCTGCTGGCCCGTGGCGAGCAGTCGATCCATATCGCCGGTAGAGAGTACCGCCTGGAAGCGGGCGCACAGCCGCTTGAGTGGCTTCGCTCCACGGTCGGGGAGCCTGCGGCGCGAGCTCTTTCCCATGAGGATCAGTGGCTTACCTACCGCGGCAATGCCGCACGCAACGGCGCCTCCAGCGGGGGGCTGCCCCATATACGGGTTCGCTGGCAGGTGCGTCTGCTGGGGCATCCGGCGCTGGACTCGCTGGTGGAGAATTTCGTCGCCGACCTGGCCCGCAGCGGCAACATGGCCCCGGTGGCCAGTTACCCGCTGGCAGCCGGCGATTACATCCTCACCCGCACCCCGCAGGGATTGCTGGCAATCGACTTCCGCACCGGCAAGCGAGTGTGGCGTTCCGAACCGCAACAAGACGCCGAGCTGCTGCAACTGATGCAGTCGGGCGCCAACGGTAACGAAGGCGCCGCCAACCCCGAGCCGGCCCGATCGTTTGCGCGCCGCTTGTGGGAAGATTACCTCTATGGGGTCACTAGCAGCGACGGTTCGCTGGTCTACATGATTCGCGACCTGCCGATGCCGACGGCCCAGGATTTCGACGTGGCGCCCTGGATGGCGGTCCCTCAGGGCGAGGTGAAGAATCAATTCAATCGCTTGAGCGCCTACGAACTGGCCACACAAGGCAAACTGGTGTGGGAGATCGACGGCGCCAGCGCACCAGGGCCGCTTGCCGGGGTGTTCTTTCTGGGCGCTCCGCTGCCGGTCGGCGAGTCGCTTTATGCGCTTGCCGAGATCAAGGGCGCTATTCATTTGATCGCCCTGGACGCCGCCAGCGGCGAATTTCAATGGCAACAGCCGTTGGCCTATCTGGAAAACAGCGTTCAGGTCGACTTCCAGCGCCGGATGCAGGCGGCCATGCCGTCGTACGCGGCGGGAATGCTCGTCTGCCCGACCAGCGCGGGCGTCGTTCTTGGAGTCGACCTGGCCAAACACTCGCTCGCGTGGGCGTATCAGTACGAGATCGAGGGGCAGGCGGACGTTAATTTTCGGGGCCAAGGCGACGACAATCTGGGGCGCCTGGCACATCGATGGTTTGACGGCGCGGCGACGATCGTCGGCGATCGTTTACTCTTGACGCCGCCAGATTCCCATGAGCTCCACGCGATTGATCTGCGCACCGGTAAGCTGTTGTGGAAGCACAAGCGGGGAGACTTTAATCGCCTGGCAGCCGTCGACCAGGACCGCATCCTCCTCACCGGCAATCGCACAGCCCTGGCATTGTCGCTCAGCGACGGGAAGCCGGCCTGGGCGGCGGAACTGCAGTTGTCGCCGGGCGTCATGCCCTCTGGCACGGGCTTCCTGAGCGAAGGCAAATATTATCTGCCGCTCACTTCGTCGGAGGTGATCGCCGTCGACATGAGCGACGGAACGATCGCCAGCCGGACGGTTTCGCGGGACGGGCTGGCGCTGGGCAACTTAATCTGCCATCGCGGCGCGGTGATCTCGCAGAACGGAGTCTTTCTGAATTGCTACGACCAGATCGACGTGCTGCGGGAGGCGTCGCAAGCTCGGCTCGCCCAGCAGCCCGACGACGTCGAAGCGTTGCGAACGCTGGGGGAGATTGCTTACAACGACGGCCGGCTGAGCGAGGCCATCTCGCTGCTGGAAAGGGCCTATCGAGCCGCGCCCCAAGACGTCGCCGCAAGCGAAGTGCTGGCCGAGTGCCTGGTGGCGGCGCTCGACGAGGATTTCGCCGCCTTCCGCCGCCATTTGCCGCTCTTGAAGGAGCTCGAAGGCGCCGGCGTCGCGCAACGGATGGTGATTCTGCGCCTTGAGGCCCAGGGGCTGCTCCACGAGGGCGACGTCCTCGCCTCGGCGGCCGCGTGCTTGGAGCTGTTTCGAATCGCCGACGACGCGGACCAGCTCCTCAAAATCGGCCGCGACCACGAGGCGACCGTCGCCCGCTGGGTTCAATCGCAGCTTGCCGACGCGTGGGACCGGGCGACGCCCCAGCAGCGTATCGAACTGGAGTCTCAAATCCGTTCGGCGCTCGCCACTGGCGAGCAGCAGCCCGAGGGGGAGCAGCTCGCTCGAGCGGTGGCGTTCTTTGGCAGTTTGCCGCTGGCCGAGCCGTTAAAACTGCACCGCGCTCGCGAGCTTAACGATAGCGGCGACAAGCTGGCCTCGCAGCAACTGCTGCTTGAATTGGAAAGCTCCGCCGACGCGGCGACCCGCGCGGAGGCGATCGCCCGCCTTGCCGGGCAGCTTCACGACGCCAAGCTCCATTCCCTGGCCAGCCGGTATGACCGCGAATTGGCCGGCGCCCTGGCGGACGTGACCTGCCTGCCCGGCGCAACCGGTCGGCAGCTTGTCGATAAGTGGCAGTCGCTGCCGGGCGCGGCAGCGCCGCGGTGGCCAGGCGGCAGGGTGGACGTCCGCGAAGCGCCCGCCGCCAATGGCGTAGCGCCGCGCGTGCCGCCGCCGGCCTGGGCCGTGCGGTTTGAGCGCTGCGACGCCATCCTGGGATTGAGCTCGGCGCAGCTTTCGGCCCGCGGGGGCGAGCTGGTGATGCTCGACAATTACGGCCGCGAATTCTTCCGCTCGAGCTTCGAGCCGGAAACGCAGATGTACTTCCGGCAGGCGGTCGGCAACATGTACGCCGTCGCGCGGGGCAGTCTGGTGGTAGCGTCGCTCGGACGTCAGATCACGGCCCTCAACACGCTGGGGGGCGGCGGCAATCGAGGCTCCGCCCAATTGTGGAAGGTGAATCTCGGCAGCCAGCTCGACTATACGCAAGGTTTCTACGGCAACCGTCCCGGGAGCGGCGCCGCCCGGCCCGGTTCCTTCCGAGCGCCCCGGGCGATGGACGAAGACAAATGGGTCGGCGTCATCGGGCCGGTCACGACGCAAGGAGTCGTCTTCCAGGACCAGCGGCGGCTGGTTTGCGTTGACGCCGTCACGGGTGAAATCCGCTGGTCGCGCACCGACGTGCCGCAAGGTTGCGATCTTTTCGGCGATGAGCGCTACGTCATTGCCGCGCCGAGCGATTCGGGCGACGCCCGGATCTACAGCGCCATTGACGGGCGCGAAGTCGCCCGCACGAGGCTGCCGCCGTGGCCGCAGCAGCTTGTCGCACTGGGGCGGAACCTCATCCTGTGGAAATCGCTGGCGGATCGAACGCAGCTTTCCTCGCTCAATCCGCTGACCGGCGCGACGGCGTGGCAATACGACTTCGCCGCTAATGCCCAGGTCGACGTCGATATGGGGCGGTACGTGGCCGTCGTCGAGCCGCAGGGACGAGCGATCGTCGTCGATGCCGCCAACGGCGCACGGCTCGTCGATCATCCTGTACCGGCGACGCCCAGAATCGACGAAATCCACGTGGCTGTTGGCCGCGATTCCTTCCTGGTCGCCGCTAAGCATCCGCGCGCCGGGGGCGGCAGCCGCAACGTCCAGCCCATCCATATGCTGGATTCGCAAGTGATGGACGGCCATATCTATTTGTTCGACCGCGAGTCGGGCGCCATGCGATGGAACCGGCCGGCGGAGGTGGCGCAGCAGTCGTTGTTGCTGACGCAGCCAGCCGATCTGCCGTTCATCGTATTCGCCGGCTTAACGACGGATGCCAACAGCGGCAATGCTCGGCCGCTGTGCAAAGTGCTGATCCTCGATAAGGCGACCGGCCGAACGCTCTACCAGAAGGACGACCTGCCGCAGAACGGGAATTACTGCGTCCCTCGCGTGACGGACGGGGCGAACGGTCAGGCGGCGGTGGAACTGGCCGGCCGGACGATTCTGCTACAATTTACCGACCAGCGGCGCCCGCCGGAGCCGCCGCCGCTAGCAGAGGTCGAGTCGGGCGGCGAAAAGGGAACTGGCGGCCTGATGGGAATCATCTTCGGCTTAGGAAACTAGGGAGCACCGGTCGGCCGCGTCCGGCGCGGGGCCGGTCCGTAAAGACTGCGACCCGGCGGGCGGCAACCGCCCGCCGGGTTTGCGGGGCTGCGAAACGCACCAGGGCGACTGATAAAAAATGTCTCGAAGGATCGTTACTCTTGCACTGGTGCTGGCGGCGGCGCGCTGTGCGACGGCGCGTGCTGCCGTCGACGATTCAGACGTGCGCCGCACAATCGATGGCGGGCTAGAGTGGCTCGTCACGCAGCAACAGAAAATGGGACAGTGGACGGCCCAAGGTCGATATCCCACCGCGATGACCGCCCTGGCGGGCATGGCCATGCTCTGCGAGGGGTCGACCACCACGCAAGGCAAGTACGCCGAAAACATTCGCCGCGCCGTAGACTTCCTCGCCAACCGCAGCCGCCCCAACGGCCTGATCGGCGACGCGGACGACGATCGCTATACATACGGCCACGGGTTCGCCATGCTATTTCTGTCGGAGGTGCTTGGCGAAGAAGAGGACCTGGAGCGTCGCGAAGAATTGATTCGCGTGCTCACCAAGGCGGTCGAGTTCACCGGCAACGCCCAGACCCCCGCCGGCGGCTGGGGCTACGTCAGCTCCAAGGACGGCGGCGGCTTCGACGAAGGGTCGACCACCATCACTCAGGTGCAGGGGCTCCGCGGCTGCCGCAACGCCGGCATTCCGGTGCCCAAGGAGATCATCGATAAGGCGGTGAAGTACATCCACAACTGCACGATGAAGGACGGCGCCGTGCAGTATAGTTCAAAGGGAGGCGGCGGCCGGCCAGCCATTACCGCGGCCGCCATCGCCTGTCTGTACAATGCTGGCGAATACGACGACGACTATGTGCCGCGGATGATGGACTATTGCCGCAAGCAGCTCGATCCGGCCGCCCGCGATAGCTTCGGCCATTGGCACTACGCCCATTTCTACTACTCTCAGGTGCAATACCGAGAAGGAGGGGAGACGTGGAATGAGTACCGCCGCGCGGTCGAAAAGCGAATCCTCAGTGAAGCGACGGAAATAAAGCTGGGGGATGGGCCAGCGTACATGTGGCAGCAAGGTTACGTAGGACCGGTGTATACGACGTCGCTGAACTTGATCATCCTGCAGCTTGAGAACGGATACTTACCCATTTACCAACGCTAGAACACGGAGTCGGGATGCTTTTTGCCGGAGGGAAAGCCTAATTCTGGCCGCAAGCCGATAGCCGATAGCCGACAGCCACATTTACAACGGGGTTCATTAGCGGCGCAGCAATCCATAGATTGCCGCGAACGCTGCCAGCCGCAAAAGCACCTCGACCCCTGAGACGCACCCAGCCATAGGACGCCTGCATGCTTCACGCCGCGGACGCCGTCGCCGACGGACAGATCATCGAAAAACTTGCATCGGCGGTCGACCGCATTCGCGAACAATTGGCCCAAGTCATCGTCGGCCAGGACGCGGTCGTCGAGCAACTGCTGATCAGCCTGTTCAGCCGCGGCCATTGCATGCTCGAAGGCGTGCCGGGGCTGGCCAAGACGCTGTTGATCAGCACGCTGGCCCGCACGCTGAATCTGTCGTTCAGCCGCATCCAGTTCACGCCCGATCTGATGCCGGCCGACATAACCGGCACCGACATCATCGAGGAAAATCGCTCCACCGGGCAGCGCGAGATGCGGTTCCTTGAAGGGCCGCTGTTCTCCAACGTCATTCTCGCCGACGAAATCAACCGCACCCCGCCGAAAACCCAGGCGGCGCTGCTCGAGGCGATGCAGGAGCGGCAAGTCACCGTGGGCCGCGTCCGCCACCAGCTCAGCGACCCGTTCTTCGTCTTGGCGACTCAAAACCCGATCGAACAAGAAGGAACGTATCCGCTGCCCGAAGCGCAGCTCGACCGGTTCTTTTTCAAGATCCTCGTCTC
>JADLBW010000156.1 GCA_020847515.1 Pirellulales bacterium
CGCGGTGGCGAACAATCAGATTCTGCCGGAATCGCTTTAGGCCTCTGCGGTTGCAGCAGTCCAAGTTATGGATGTCGCGTAGACGGCGTCCGCAGCCCTTCGTTCAGCACTCGTGAATACGTCGCGCCAAACAGCACAATGATCATCGCATAGTACGTCCATAGCATGATCGCCATGAACGAGCCGATCACGCCGTAGGCTGTCGGCAGCTTGTCTCCCACGACGTACGCCGCCAGCACCTGACGGCCGACTTCCCATAAGACCGAAGTAAGCGAACCGCCGGCTAGCGCGGCCGACCACCGTACCGACGCCTTGGGCAGGTAGCGGTAAACCAGTGCGAATGCCACCGCGTTAAGGGCCACCTGGAGCGCCGGTTGCGCCACGCGATTGATCCACGGGGGAGCCTGCATCACGTTGGCCAGGTTCGCCTGCAGGCCATGCCAAACGATCGAGGCGATCATGACCGCAATGACAAACGCGGCCACGCCCATGAGCATCCCGAACGCCTTCAGCCGCCGGAACGCCAGATTCCAGACCCGCGTCTTCCAGCCGACGCCCGCCTCCGCCGAATTCTCCCAGATGCGATCGAACGCGTAATCGATTTGAGAAAAAATCGCGATCGCCGCCGCCAGTAGCGTCACCGCCCCGACCACGCCGCCCGTCCCGGCGCTTGATTCGACCGAATCCAAACTGAGAGCGACCTGCTCTTTCAACTCCGGCGAAGCCTGCTCCTCGATCGCCGCAAGCACGCGCTGCTCGGCGCTAACGCCCGCGCTGGTGAACCGGAACGCCCACCCCAACACGGCCACCAGCACCAGCATCAGCGGAAATAGCGACAGCGCGAGCGAATAGGCGATCGACGACGCCAACAGCATGCCGTCGTTCTTGAAGAACATGCCAATGCTGTCGATGAACTGACTGAAGATTCCGCGAACCGAGGCCATCTCCGCTCCCTTTGCGCAACGGCAGACCAATCCGATCGGAAAGCGCCGCCCATTAGCCCTCGCGGCGAGCAATCGGGGCGCCGAACAGCTCGGCCAGCAAGTCAGTTTGCGGAAACGGATGCCCGCGATGCTGGACGAACGCCTCGGCGAAGTCCACGCCGACTTCCCGGCCCCGCTCGGCGCCATGCCGCCTCATCGCGTCGAGATACTCGTCCATGCCATGGTGGGCTCGCAGCCATTCCCGCTGCGATGCGTGGCAGGCGAGCATTTCCTGCTTTCGCTCCATCTGCTCGCTAATGTCCACGCGCACCGTCGGAGCGACCGGCTCGCCCGAATACGGGTCGCGGCCCTCGACTGGATCGCAGTAGTACAGCCACGGAATACTCGAACCATCGATGAGGGGCAGTTCCGAGGCGTTCGGCGCCGCGTAGGCGAAGGCCGCCCCCCGCGCCAGCAGGTGCGTCTGCTCATGGTCGAGCATGTAATCGCGCCGCGGATGAGTCAGCAGCAGGGTCGGGGCGATTCGGCGCAGCAGGTCGATGGCCTTTCGATTCGTCGACCGGTCGTAGATGACTTGCACGTCCGGTTCTTCAAGGCAATGGTAAGTCGCCCCGATCTTGGCGGCCGCCCTGACGCCTTCATCCTTCCGCACCCGCGAAATCTCCTGGCGAGACAACGTCGTCGTGCCGCAATCGCCCGCCGCCACGGTGGCGATGTGCACCTCCCATCCGGCGTCTGCCAATCGGATCAGCGTGCCTGCGCACAGAATTTCGGCGTCGTCGGGGTGCGCCAATAACGTCAGTGCCACGCGGCGGGTGGGAAGCGCCTTCATTGTTCAAGCCGTCCTGGAAAGTTCGACGAGGTCAAGTGATTACGGCGATGCGGCACGGACGTCAGGTCGCCCATGGGACGCGGCTGTAGGTTGACGTCACATGCCGTCGCTACCGGCGCCAGCCATCATACCGCGGCGCAGGACGTCCGTCAGAGCGTACGCCGCCATCCTGCTCGTGCTCTAGCGGGCGCGGCTCGAGCGCCGTCGTCGCTGTCAACTGGAACATCGAACGAGCCCCAACTGTCACGACCGAACCCTCAAGCCTTCCCTCACGAGGGCCGCTCCGGAGGAACCTGCAGCTCCGCCGCCGTTTCTACCGCGGCCGCTTTGCGGGTCATCGGAGCCAGCCCGGCCCGCTCGTAGATCGGCCGCACCTGCTCTTGGAGCCCCGACAAACGCCAGCCAAACAGGGCGGCGCCCACGAGGCACCCCAATCCGCTCACTCGCGCCGCGCCGGCCGCTCCGATGCTGCTGGCCAGCGTCCCGGCCATAAGACTGCCCAACGGTACGGTCCCCATGAACGCCATCGCGTATAGGCTCATCACGCGGCCACGCTTGTCATCGTCGACGACCGTCTGCAATAGCGTATTGCACCCGGCCAACAGCAGCATCATCGAAAAGCCCGTAATCGCCAGAATAGCCATGGATAGGGCTGTAGAGTGCGACAGCGAAAACGCGACCAGCCCGCCGCCGAAAGCCGCAGCCGCCCAGGCAATCGGCCGGCCGAGCCCTACCACGGTTCGACGCTGCGCCAGGTACAAGGCCGCCCCCAATGCCCCGATCCCCGACGCCGAGCCGAGCGTGCCGAACACCCGTGCATCGCCGTGCAAAATGTCGCGTGCAAACACCGGCAGCAGCGTCGTCACCGGCATGCCCAGCAGGCTTTGCATCGCTACCATCAACAGCAGCGCGCGGATGGGCGCGAACCCGAAAGCATAGGCGAAGCCCTCCACGAGCCCCTGCGTCACGGCCGAGAACCCGAATCTCGCCGCCGAGCGGGGCCGCGGCGGCAGATCGCGCATCGCCGCCAACGCCGCAATCACCGCCACGTAACTGACGGCATTGACCACAAAACACGCCAGCACGCCTCCCGCCGCGATCACTATCCCGCCCAACAGCGGCCCGATCAATCGCGTGAGATTCACCATCGACGAGTTCAATGCAATCGCATTGGGCAAATCGTGGCGGTTCGGCGCCATGTCGATGAGAAACGCCTGCCGCGTCGGCATATCGAACGCGTTAGCCACGCCCAGCACCGCGCTGAGCGCGATAATCTGCCAGATCGCAATGCGGCCGCTCCACATCAGCAGCACCAACAGCCCCGCTTGAACCATCGACGCCGCCTGCGTGATAAATAGCGTCCGCCGGCGATCGAATTGGTCCGACAGCACCCCTGCCACCGGCGCCAGAAAGAATGCCGGGATCTGCCCGCAAAAAGCCACCGCCCCCAAGAGGAACGGCGAGTTGGTCATCTCGTACACCAGCCACGACAGGCCCGTCTGTTGCATCCAGGTGCCGATAAGCGATACGCCTTGCCCCAGGACGAATAGCCGATAATTTCGATGGGCCAGGGCGCGGAATGCGATGGGCAACGGCATGCGGATGTCGGCGGATAGAAAGCCTCGAGCGACCGGCGGCGCGGCTCCTGGAAAACCCCTGCCGGTCGCTAACGCGTTCGGGGCCCTTGGCGGTCGCTACGGTATCCAAAGCATCAGAGTCGATCGACCGGGCGTCGCAAGTCATGCGCCGCCGACGCCGGCTAATTCCCGTAGCGCCCCGAGGACTTGTTCATCATGCCCCTCGACCTGCACCCGCTTCCATAACCGCGCCACCTTGCCGGCGGCGTCGATAAGGTAGGTGCTGCGCTGCACGCCCATCGATACCTTGCCGTACATGTTCTTCTCCCGCCAGGCGCCGTACTTCTCAGCCACTGCGTGGTCAGGATCAGCCAGCAGGGTAAAGTTAAGCCTGTATTTGTCGCGGAAACGCTGATGGCTGGCTACGTCATCGGGGCTTATGCCTAGCACCCTCGCCCCGAGTTTCGCTAGCTCGCCGCTGCGGTCACGAAATGCGCACGCCTCCTTGGTGCATCCGGGCGTGTCGTCCTTGGGGTAGAAATAGAGCACCACGGGGCCGCCGGCCAGATCGGCAAAGCGAACCTTCGTGCCGTCGTCGGCTGTCAGTGTAAATGCCGGGGCCTTTTGGCCCGGTTCAATCCAGTCGCCCATGGTAAGAATCATCGCCTCTGGTACGCGGTTAGCACTGTCGGCAAGCGGGCCATTCTATCCGGCCAGTCGTGATCCCGCGACCGCCCGGCAACTGGCCACAAGCGGTTATGGTTCCGCTTGGCGCAGGCTCAAAAGCGCCCGACGGCAGCGCAGCCACGGCGGCCTCGTGAGCGCGGATCCAGCGGGGAATTACGCCGGCTGCCGCCCAAATCTCGGCAGCTTCATACCCTCGAAACCGATTCCATTCGCTAGTACAATGACGAGCTTTCCCGCAGCCCAACTGGCCGACCCGGCCGAACTTCGCTTGCGAGGCGACGCCATAGCCCAATCTGCTTCACCCTCTGATCTCGCTCCGCGCAGCTTGACGCTTGCCCTGGCTGCCGCGCGCACCGCCGAGGAGAACCGCGGCGAGGACATCGCCGTGCTCGATATGCGCGAGATCACGCCGGTCTTCGATTACTTCGTCATCGTCACCGGCAATAGCCGCCGCCAACTCCACGCTATCAGCGAGGAAATCGAGCGAGTGCTAGAACAAGAACTGAAAGACAAGCGGATGGGCATCGAGGGCTATGAGGAAAGTCGCTGGATCCTGCTCGACTACGGCAACGTCGTGATTCACCTCTTCGACCAGGAGACTCGCGACTTCTACGCCCTGGAAGACTTCTGGAGCCAGGCCCAGCGGGTCTCGCTGCCGTGGCATACCGGCGGCGACTTGACCGGGGACAGCTAGAACTAATCGCCCGATCGCTATTAGCCGCTGCCTTGCTCACGGCCAATAACCGGCCGCTGCACATCGAATTGAAAATCCGCGGACGGAGGCCGACCTCCGCCCGCGGATTGGTCTTTTAGCAAAGAGTAGCACAGCAGTCGGCTACAAGGCGTCCTCCGGAACGATCTCCTCGCCGCCGATGCTGCCCACCATGTTGAGCACTTTATACTCAATGTCGTTCTTCAGCGCCCGGACGTGGCCGTCCAGAAACATGAAGTGGGTGATGCCGTTGTGCTCGCTGCCGAACTTATCGCGGGCCGGGTCGTCCGGGCCGGTCGCGATGCCGGCGTTCGTGCCCGCGAAGATCGTGTGCGGCGTGTCGCCCGCCAGAAACGCCGTGTCCCCCTGCTCATAGTGGAGCAGGTCGCTATTATTCGTGACTGGATTGAGCGGCTTATGCTTCTCGCCGACGGCGATCGTATTGGACAAGCCGTCGGTGACGTCTTTCTCGCATATTTTGGAATAGCTGTAGATCGGTCCGCTTTCAGTCGGATCGGGGCGCAAATCCGGGCGCAGGCTGCTATCCTTGCCGACCACGCCGGAGAGCACGCCGTTCATGTAGCTTTGGCCGGCGTTGGCGGCGTAGTCGCCCAGCGTGGCAGCGGCGCGGACGATCGGCGGATCATCATTGTTGTCGAAGTCCCGATCGGCGGCCGCGGACCGGCGCGTCGGACAGGCGTAGACGTCGACGGGCGTGCGCATGGCGAGTGCGTTGTCGTCGTCCCATACCGGCTTCAGTTTGTTAAACGTCCGAGTAATGGCGCCTAGCTCCAGGTACGGCAACAGGCGAAACGCCCAGGACACCGAGTTCTGGATCGTGTTGTCGCGCCCCATGGGATAGGTCTTACGCGCGTCGTGGTGGTTCTGCACCGCAATGGCTTGCTGCTTCAGGTTGTTGACGCAAGCATTGCGACGAGCGGCTTCGCGGGCCGCCTGGACGGCCGGCAGCAGTAGCGCCACCAAGGCGCCGATGATGGCGATCACCACCAGCAGTTCTACGAGGGTAAATCCGCGCACCGCGCGACAAGTTCTTGAGCTTGCCATGAGAATTCGTTCTCCGGGGTGGGCGCCCCCGCGCGACGTAGCTGCCGCCGCGGCAGCGATCGCTGGGTAGGGCGAGAGAAGCGAGGCGGCGATCATTGTCGCCTCGCGCTCTCGATACGGGGGCTAGGCAGGAACTGTAGCTGCCCCCAGTCGAACGGCTATTGCCTGGCTTGACAAGCGCAATTCTTGACGAGTGCGCAATGAGTCGCTCGCCCAGCGCAAAGCGCCTTCGGAGAAAACGAATCCGCGGCTCTCGCAAACGCACTCTACATGGCGGCGACGCCAAGCTGCAAACGACTGGGGCCGCACGGGTTAGACGCGTTGCGCGAGTGCAGAGAGAAATTCAATCGACCTTTAACAGGCTAACTTTGTCTGAATTACCGACTTCGCCCGGTTTGCCTTTCTGCAAGTCTTGATGCGCGTCGCTGACCGTTGCGCTTCCCAGCATCATTTCGTCCCATGTCTGATCGCCCCAATACACGGTTTGATCGGGATCGGGATTCAGCGGATTGTCCGCTGAGTTATCGTAATGCGCTTCCAGCTCAATGACTGTTCCCTGCGGCAACAGCTTCGGCTTCTTCAACAGGTACACGATCTGCCAATTGAAGTCATATCGCGGCACGTCGAGGAGGATCTCTTCGCTGCCGTCGGGATATTTGGCCGTGAATCGGAACGATTTGCCGCGGAAATGCATGTGCGGCGTGAGGGTGTACAACTTTGTATCCCGTTTGATCTTCTTCTGCGCGTGAACGACATAATCCGGGTGATTGGGCGGAATGATGAACTTGGGGTTCATCGCCGCCTCGATTCGGATCTGCGTCCGGACTTTCGCCGGATCGGCGAAAATCAAGGCCGCTTCGCTCCGGTCGGTCGTTGCTCGCCCGTTCGGAGTGTAGTGCACCTGAAACGCCAGCTTGGAACCAGCCGGAATGCGATACGCGTATCGCTCGTCGCCGGCAATCGCCGGCATGCCGGGCGCGAACGCGGCAATCGCGTTGAACAGCGCGTCTTCCGGTTCCACCTCCTCCTGGCCGGGCGGAATAAAAAACAGGAACAGGTGGTGAACGACTTCAGGATTTCCCGGCCGAGCTTCGGCCGCGTACACCCACTTGTCCTCCTTAAAACCCGGATCCCAGACGAAGTATTGATAGTCGACCGTGCCCGTCGCCGGCACCTGGAACTCTTGGGGCATCTGATACACGACGTCGGGCTTGGGGATCTGCCAGCCATCGGCAAACTGGCGCGGCGGGGGCAAGTCGGCCGGATCTCCTTCGGGCACGCCTGCTGCCACCCATTTCCGGAACAGTTCCTTTTCTTCATCCGACAGCCGCGGATCGTTCGCGAATTCGCCATGCGCCGGATTGGCCCCCCAGGGCGGCATACGCAAATTGTCGATGACCTCCAGACACATGTCCGACCATGCGGCGACGTCTTCGTACTCGGTCAGGGCAAACGGGCCAATCTGGCCCGTGCGATGGCAGGTCACGCAGCGGTTCTGCAAGATTGGCGCGATGTCTTTGGCGTACGTCACCGCGCCCTCTTCGCGGCTGGGTTCTCGACGGCCGATGAGACAACCGACGCCTTGCGTACGCGGCGTCGGCGCCGGCTTGCCGGCTAGCAAGGCTTCAATCGCGTCAGCCAATTCGCTCTTTGACGGCTTCAATCGAGCCGATCCCACGCCATACTGATCGTCGATGCGACCCTGGTAGCGAATCGTGCGGCTTCTATCGAGCACGAACGCCTCCGGCGTGCGGGTGGCGCCGAATTGATCCGCCACCTTGGCCCCGGGGTCCTTCAATAGAGGAAAGTCGACGCCGTACTTCGTGGCATAGCCAGCGAGCTCCTGAAGGGTGTCCTGCTGGTTGGGATTGATGCCGATGAATTGCACCCCCTGTTCGCGGTACTTCTGCTCCATCTCAACCAGCCGGCCGGCGTACAACTTCGCCAGCGGACATTCCGTGCCCAGAAAAACGACCACCACGACCTCGCGGTCCTTCCAATCGGAAAGCGAGCGCTTGGCCCCCGCCTGATCGTTGAGCGTGAAGTCTTCCATGACGCCGCGCGGCGAAGACGCCGCGTCCGCACGGGTTGAGCAACCATCTACGGCCAGCGCTGCGACTACGGAAGCGACCGCGCATCGCACCAGAAGAGCATTCATGACGAGCATCCTGAAGCGGGGAAAAGCAGGCGTCGCACAGTTCGTCTATCGTAGCTGATGCCGTTGAATGAGCAACTCTGGCGTTATCCGGGCGGACCGCTTGGGACCGGGCTCTGTCCCGATCGGCTCTGTAGGCGGGCGTCCGCAGGCGCTATAATGCAGTTCGCAGGAGAGGGCCGAATCTTGGAATCGCCGCAGGAGGAGCTTGCCGGCATGGATGGTAAACGCGACGACAAGACCTTCTGCGAGTTCTTCGCGGGAATCGGCCTGGTGTACGAGGCCCTGCGCCGTACCGGCTGGCGGTGCGTCTACGCTAACGACATCGACGGCAAGAAGCAGGCGACTTACGCCGGAAACTACGGCGCCGCCGCGGCCGCTCACTATCACCTGGAGGACGTGTGGGCGACCGCCGAGGTGCTGGCGCGGATTCCCGACCGGCCGTTCCTCGCCACGGCCTCGTTCCCCTGTACGGATATGTCGCTGGCAGGCAAGCGCCGCGGGCTGGCAGGCGAACAGTCCGGCGCGCTGTTCGGGTTCCTCCAGGCGCTTGAACGGCTCCGCCAGCGGCGTCCACGGATGGTGCTGCTGGAAAACGTGCCAGGCTTTCTCACGTCCCACGGCGGAGCCGATTTTGCGACTGCCGTCGAGGAGCTGTCGGCATTAGGGTATTGGCTTGACAGCGTCGTTATCGACGCCCAATGGTTCGTGCCGCAAAGCCGACCG
>JADLBW010000157.1 GCA_020847515.1 Pirellulales bacterium
CGACTGCGCAGGGGCATCGCCCAGGCTTCCTTGCCGGTCTGCCTGTCGAGGGCCACCATTCGCTTGTCGTGCGTGCCGAGGACCACCCGGTTGTCGGTGACGGCGGCGGCGTGGATCTCTTCCCCTTGGCCGCGATGGCCGTACTGCCATAGGTCCGCCAGCGGGTTGATTGTCATAGCGTGGAAGACGCCGGCGGCGGTACAGAAGTAGACGCGATCGCCGACCACCGCGGGCATGCCGTCGGCGGGGCCGCCGATCTCGATGCTTGGTCCCGCGGCGCCGGTCTTCACATCGACCAGGTGCAGCCGACCGTCGCAACCGGCGATGAGCGCCTGGCCCCCGACGACCGTCGGCCAGCAACGGAGCGGCTGGTCGATCGAAAACGGCTCCCACTTCTGGGCGCCGGTGGCGGCGTCGAGGGCGAACAACTGGCCAGATTCGGCGGCGATCAGCACCGTGCCTTCGTAGACGTTCGGCGCGGCGTAGAGGGAGGTCTCCGTCGGGAATTCCCAGAGCGGCTCGCCCGACTTGGCGTCGAGCGCGCGGACGACTCCGTTGAAGTCGACGCAGTACAGCCGCCCTTCGGCGAACGCCGAGCCGGCGACGAACCCGGTTTCGGCGAACTGGCGGGTCCAGACGGGCCCGCCGCCGTCGAGTTTCACCGCGTGGAATGTGCCGTCAACGTCGCCCACGTAGACGACTCCGCCTGCAATCGAAGCCGTAGCTTCGAAACCGCTGCCTTCGGCGGCGTAGGTCCACAGGATGTCGAGCGTCGCGGGAAGCGGCTCGGAGGCGACGCCGGTGGCCGCCTCGTTGCCGCGGATGAGGGGCCAATCCGCGGCCGCCGCCGGGCCTATGGGCGCCCAAACGGCGGCAACCAGCCCGCCTACAGCGATCTTCATCAAGTAGCACGTAACTTGCGGCTTCATGATTCAGTACGCTGCTTCGTAGAGGGCGAGGTAGCTGTCGGCGTTCATTTCGACGGGATTGAACGAGCCGGTCCATTGCCTGGCGGCGTCGGCGGCGAGCTGCGGCAGGCGCTCGCGCTCGACGCCTTGATCGCGCAATCGCGTCGCCAGACCCGCCTGGGCCGCGGCCTCGGCGAGGAAGCTGGCGAGGCCCGCCGAGCCGGCCCGCTGGTCGGGCGTATGGCGGTTGAACGCCGTGGCGAGGACCAAGTCCTGGTATTCATCCTCGGCGACAGCGCCGTTATGGCGAACAACGTGCGGCAGCATCAGGGCGACGGCGTCGCCGTGCGTCACGCCGTAGTGGGCGGTGAGCGGATTGGCCAGCGCGTGGGCGGCGCCGAGCATCGAGTTTTCGATCGCCAGCCCGGCCAGGCAAGCCCCGAGCTGCATTTCCCCGCGGGCCTCTTGGTCGTCGGGATGTTCGATCACCCGCAGGAAGTTCGGCGCCAGGTGGACCCACGCCTCGCGGCTAAAGGCCCGCGACAGCGGCGTGCGGACCCGCGTCACCGCCGTTTCCACGGCATGGGCTAACGCGTCAAATCCCGTAAGCGCCGTGACCCGCGGCGGCTGCGTCAAGGTGAGGGCCGGGTCCAACAGCGCGATGCGAAACGCCGCCCGCTTATCGCCGCAGGCCATCTTCACGTGCGTTAGAGCGTCGGAAATAAGGGCGAACGACTGCGTCTCGCTGCCGGTGCCGGCCGTGGTCGGCACGGCGATCATGGGCAGGAGCGGACCGGTTGCCTTGCCCACGCCCCAGTAGTCCTGCATCCGCCCGCCGCAGGAGTAGATGAAGTTGATTCCCTTAGCACAGTCCATACTGCTGCCGCCGCCGAGGCCGATGATCGCATCGGGGCGGAAGTCGCGAGCCAGCGCCGTGCCGGCGTCAACGTGGGCGGTGGTCGGGTTCTCGGCGAAGTCTTGAAACAGCCGCGTGGCAAAGCCCGCGGCGTGCAGCGCATCCAGCCCGCGCTGCGTATGCCCGGCGGCCACCACGCCGGGATCGCTAACGACGAGGATCCGCTCGAGCTCGCCGAGGCTGCGGGCCAGGTCGCCTAATTCGCTGATGCGGCCGGGACCGCATACCAGGCGGGTGGGGAGGCGGAAGTCGAAGGGGGTCATGCGTTGGGGCCCCTTCTGTTTCTTATCTCTCCGGCCCCCTCCCCCTCGCGGGGAGGGTTGGGGAGGGGGGATGGCAGCGCTGAAGGCGTTGCCTCATTAATGGCCGCCTGTATTGCATTCACCGCGCTTTGCAGATCGTCATCCAATTGGTGATTCCAAAACCGTATTACATGAAAGCCGCGCGACCGTAACCCGAAGGTTCGATGGGCGTCATGAACCTGTGCTTGCTCCTCTAAGTGTTGCGGACCGTCCAGCTCGACAATCAACTTCTTTGAGAAACAAACGAAATCGACGACGTTCGCTCCTATCGCGGCTTGCCGCCGGAACTTAAGTCCATTTACTTGTTGTGCTCGAAGTAGCCGCCAACGTCGCCGTTCAGCCTCGGTCATTCGCTGCCGTAACGATCGGGCGAACTGGCGTTGTTCAGCGTCGCGGTACATGTGGCCCGAATACCCCCTCCCTAACCCTCCCCGCAAGGGAGGGGACCGGAAGGATCATTGTGAGGTAGTTGGCGCGTTCTTTGGTTGGAATGGTCAGAGCTAAGCGAGTTGCAGCGCGCGGTTGCGGTACAGGAACTCCACCAGGTTTCCTTCGTGGGGCTGCAGCCAGTCGACCTGCGGGGTGGGGATGGGGCCGAGGTTGAGCCGGTCGATGTGGACTGCGGCGATCAACTCCTGGCGGAAGGATTCGTTCTCGGTGATGGCGGTGCAAACGAGCGTCGGGCCGATCGACGCCAGCATTCTTTCCTGCGGGCAGTCAACCACGGCGACGGCGGGAAACATGTATTCCTTGTTCGCGCCGGGGCATGCGGCGCTGCGGCAGTGCCACACCGTGGGGCGCAGGTACGCGCAAGTTTCTTGCTCGACCAGTCGCGGGCCGTAGTCGGCGGTCGCGTGCGCGGTTTGCCCGTCGGCGAGGTCGCGCTCGATGGCCGACCAGATCGCCTGGGCGGCGCCGGGCGTAGTGAAT
Source organism: Pirellulales bacterium (assembly GCA_020847515.1). Lineage (GTDB taxonomy): Bacteria > Planctomycetota > Planctomycetia > Pirellulales > Lacipirellulaceae > Lacipirellula. The sequence goes on from JADLBW010000157.1 coordinate 3,057, forward strand.
GCGGCAAGGCCGGCCTGCGGATCGTCGGGAGGCAGGACTTCGAGGGGGCCGAGCCGCTCGGCCAAGGCGGCGGCGATTTCCGCGCCGTGCCGGGGCGCGTAGATGCTCGAGCAATTGATGCAACTGCGGCCGCCGTTGCGATAGACGCTGTCGACCATCAGGTCGAGGTGCTCGGGCCAGTTGTCCGCGGCGTCGTCGCCGAGCAGGATCTTGCTGTAGCCGGGGCCGTGGACCTGGACGCGCTCGTTGCCGGCGTACTGCTGGATCGTCTGCGGGCCGCCGAAGATCATGCTGCGGCTGTAATTGGAGAGAATGGCCGCGCCGATTTCGCCGCCGGCGCCGGGATAGATCGACAGGGCCTCTGGGGGGATGCCGGCTTCGACCATGGCGGCGGCGATGCGGTAGGGCGTCCAAGGTTCGTGTGAGCCGGGTTTGAGCGCCAGCCCGACCTGCAGCGGAATGACCGGCAGCCAAAGGGTGTGGACGCCGGGAGAATTCGACGGCAGCACGGCGCCGAGCACGTCGGTCTGGGCCTGGTAACTGACGGTAACGCCGCGGCCTTCGTCGCCGTAGCCGCGGGCGAGGATGCTGAGATCGAGCCCCCGAGTTAACGCGTCGAGGATCTTATCGATGTTTTTCAAGACGAAGGCGTTCTTAGCGACGTTCGCCTGGCACATGGCGATCGGCATGCCGGCGGTCGCGCTCGTCTGAAGAACGTAATCGTCGGGCGATTGACGCCCGTCGCCGATGGCGAGCGCGGCGGATTCGAACAGCTCGCCCGCCTTCCGGCAGGCGTCGACGAGCGCCGCGGGCGACGTCGACTGCAGCGCTTGCCGTGCGCGGCGGGCCTTTTTGGCGTCGCGGGCGACGATGCCCGAGCCGACAGTATTAACGCGGGCGACCGGCTGGCCGGTGAGGAAGTGCTTGACTTCGTCGGCTTCGAGCGACTCGTAAGGTTCGCCCCAGCGAATGGCGGGTAGGTTGATCATTCCCATTCCTGCATTTACATAATGCGCAACGGCTCAAGATGGCAGTGCGGTGCGCGCCTCGTCGACTTCTACCCAAGTGCACAACTCCTCGCTCGCATCCTCGTCCACTGCGAACTCATAGCTACTCGATGGCTTAGGCGCCGCTTGCCCGGAGCATGCCATTAACTCGACGTGCATCTCAATGGCGTCGGCAATCATCTGCCGAGCATGCTCGACGGTTGTTCCGGTGGCAATACACCCGGGGAGATCAGGTACATCAACGCTATAACCGGTGCCCGTGCGCCGAATGACTACGAGATATCGCATCGTCACATTACTCCAGTCCCGCCTGCTTAAGTATGGACGCCGCAGTTTTGGGATGTACTTCGTCGCCTGGCTTACCGGCGACCGTGACCGTACCCGGCTTCGAGTCGTGCTGATATTGACGATGACTGCCTCGTTGGCGAACCTTGCGCCAACCATCGTCAACGAGCCGGCGAAGGATCTCTCTGACCTTCATAGGCTCTAGTCAGTATACGCCCACGGTCGTGGCCTCGGCGAGTTCGTGGAACGGCCGCACGCCGCTGACGCCGTCCCACGGATACTTAGCGTAGGGAGGCTCCCGCTCCCCTTCGTCGCGCTCGAGGAAGCCGGGGACGAAGAACTCCTTGGTAAGCGTGGTGAGCTTCACGCGGCCTGTGCCGCCGTAGGGGACGAGGCGGTCGTAGTCGTCGAACTCGACCACTTCGATGACAGCCCGCGGCTGCGGGGCGTAGTAGGTGATCTTGTAGCCTTCCTCCTTCGTGACCGGTTTCGAGCAAGCCAGGCCCATCAGGGTGTTGCCGTAGGTGGGGGTCATGGAGACGCCGCTCGCCTCCGGCGGGCCGCCGAAGAGTTCTTCCACGCAGAACCGGGTCCACTGCGGCGTGAACTCGGTGCCCCCTGAAAAGATGCCGGTGACGCCGCTCTCGGCGAGGCTTGTGCCGCGCTGTTCGAGTTCCAGGCAGAGGGCCTCGATGAGCTTGGGCGTGCCGAACATGCAGCGGACGTCGTGCCCGGCGCCAAGGATGGTGATCGCCTGCTCGACGCAGTGCTTCTTGTAGGCCTCCAGGTGCTCCATCCAGCCCTTTTTGATGAGCTTGATGACCCACCGCGGGTCGAGGTCGATGCAGAACGAGATGCCGCCGCGATGCTGTGCCAGATGCTCGACCGCCAAGCGCAGCCGCCGCGGGCCGCTGGGGCCGAGCATCAGCCAGTTCGAGCCGAGCGGGAAGTACTTCTCCGGGAGCGTGTCGCTGAAGAGCGAATAGTCGGTCCGAAAGTCATCGACCGCGATGCGGCTCTTGGGGATGCCGGTGGTGCCGCCGGTTTCGAAGACGTAGATCGGCTTGTCGGCCAGCGCCTTGGGGACCCAGCGGCGCACGGGCCCGCCGCGGAGCCATTCGTCCTCGAACGGCGGGAACTTCTTCAGATCGTCGTACGACTTGACTTCGGTGAGCGGATCGAACTTCAGTTCGCGCTTCTTCTCAAGCCAGAACGGGCAGCCGCTGGACTCGTGGAAGTGCCAGGCGACGGTTTCGACCGTGTGGGCGTCGAGTCGCTCGCGAGCGGCTTTTACCGCGGCGGAGAGATCACAATCGGCGGCGCTGGCGCTGGTGGCCATGCTTCGAACCCCTGGGGAGTGTCAGGAAGACAAAGCGACCGTTCGACGGAACGAAGACTGCGGCGGCGAGGTAAGGGGGTCCGGACGCTTTGGCGACTGGCGAGTTGCATAGTAGCGCAGCGCCTCCAGTCGCAAAAGCGTCCCGACCCTCTTGGCGCGCAGCGGCGTACGGTCGTCACGCTGACCATACCGCAACGCCCGCCGAGAGACAACCGACGGCGCCGGCCCGTCAGGATTGCACGGGGCTCTGCTGCTGGTTGCTGCTGAGCTGGCCGAGCACCTGGATCACGCCGTTGAGATGGGCCAGCCGCGGGCCGAAGCGGTCGACGAATTCGTTCAACATGAATTCGCCGTACTCCATTTCATCGGCCGTGTCCTTGATCTCGTCGGTGATTCGCTGGAGATACTCGACCTGAACGCGGCTGAGGGCCTCGGCGGCCGAGCGACACGCGACGGAGAGTTCGGGATTGGCGTTCTTCCATTGATGCAGCTCTTGCAGCCGCTGCTTGTGCGTCGTGGCCATGATGCCGACCAGCTCTTCGAGAAGCTCGTTGGTGCGATCCTGAGCGGCAAGCACCTCGCGCAACAGGTCAGTCTGTTCCGTCGCGGTATGAGCTGCGGCCATCGGATGCGCGCTTCCTGCGGTGACGTCGAGCTGCGTGAAGATGGCGGGGACGGAATGGCTATGCGACATCGTCAGATGATTTCCTTTCTCGCAGCGCTCAAGCGGCGCCGACCGTTTTTGACGGTTCTCTTGAACATCCTGAAGAGGCGCCTGAGGGAGCGTCTGCCAGGGGCGGACGCCAGCATCCCTGGCTGGTCGGGACTGGCGGCCTCCGCCGCGTACCGCGCGACTGCGAGCGGCCCATCCGTTAATCCTTCCAGTGTAATGGGACTTGAGTTTTTTTCCAGCGAGCGGCGCCGTTTACCGGAGAAATTGAACCGCCCTAAAGTCGCAGCCCGGCGACTCCCGATGGGTTAGGGTGCACAAGGAGCAAGGGGACTGGCGCGGCAGCGCCGCGGGGGGCGCGTTCGCCGCTATCGCGGTTAGATGCGGCTCGTCGGACCAGCGCCCCCGACGTTCCCCCGTCCCGCCCGCCGTTCGACGCTGCTCCCGCCGCGCCGCCGGCGCCCGAGGGGAAGGCGTTAAGGCCAGCAGACCTTAACGCCTGTACGATTCAGGCAACTCAGGAAGACCGCTCTGGCATGGATGCCCCAGCGAGTGAAGCTGCAGCAGCCTTTGGATTCATCACGGTACTGAAGAGCGCCGACCACGGTCTGTTCGGCGGGTACCTGGCGGTGTCGTCGCGGGGGCGCCCGCTGGAGTTCCGCTGCACCACGCCGGTGCAGGCGACCCGCGCCCAAGAGATACTGTACGGCCCGACGCTGCGTCCTTACCTGTTGGCTGAAGTGATCGGCCCGGCGCTGCTCAACGGGGCCGAGCTGCCGGTCGCCATGCTGTTGACCGACGAGCGCGACATGCATTCGCTGGCACTGGTGCGGCGGGAGGAAGTGCTGCTGGTGGAGTCGCTGAGCGAATCTCAAGCGCGCGGCGCAGCAGAACCCTCCGCGCACGATTCAGAGAAGGCAGGTCCCTTGTCGCTCGAACTGGGCGGATGCCGCATCGCCGCCGCGGCGACGTCGATGCGCACCGTAGCGGAACTGCAGGCGCTGCTGGCGCCGCTCGTGCCGCATGTCTGTCTTATGGAGCCGTTCGAGCGCATTCGAGCGGCGCTCTATGAAGCGCAGCAGACCGCGCCAGCCGCGGCGGAGCCGAGCGATGATCGCGCCGCTGCCGCGTAAACAGTCCGGTTTGCCGATGCCGCGGGGCGCGCAGGCGGGCGACGGCATTGCGGTGGTCGACGGCGCGTCGCTGCTCTCTCCGCCGGCGCTGGCGGTTGGATCAGCAGTCCTTGCCGCTGGGAAGGTTGGCACTCGCGGGGCGCGCTTGGAGGTCGTCGCGCCCGAAGCTTTCTCCGCGCCGCTGCCGACCTATCGGGTGCGAGTCACCGGACGCCTGCTGCCGGAAGGGCAGGACGCCCTGCGCGGTCGGCAGCGTACGGGGCCTCCGCCGGCGCCGCGACTGCGGCCGACGCCCCCCTTGCCATCGCATGCTACGTTGAGCAGGTGGACGCGGATCAAGCCGCCCCGGGACGTGGTCCGCCTGGAGGATCGGCTCGCGTATTTGTTGCAGCCGCCGCTGGAACATTTGCTCGCCGCCGAAGCTCTGGCGTTTCCCTATCGTCCGTTCCCGTATCAGTTGGACGGCATCGCTTATCTCTATCCGCGGCATGAGGCGGTGCTGGCCGACGAGATGGGGCTGGGCAAGACGATGCAAACGGTGGTGGCGCTGCGGCTACTGGCCTGCCAGCGTCAGGTTCGCAGGGCCCTGTTGGTGTGCCCCAAGCCGCTGGTGACGAACTGGCGCCGGGAGTTCGCCACGTGGGCGCCGGAGCTGCCGGTGACGATCGTCGAAGGGAGCCAGGCGCAGCGCAACTGGCTGTGGACGAACGCCGCCGAAGGGGTGCTGCTGGCCAACTATGAAGTAGTGGTCCGTGATCGCGAGCAGGCCAGCGGCGCGGCCGCGCCGTTCGACCTGGCGATCGTCGACGAAGCCCAGCGGATCAAAAACCGAGCCAGCGCCACCAGCGAGGCGGTATGCGCGATTCCGCGGCTGCGAAGTTGGGCCCTGACGGGCACGCCGATTGAAAATACGGCCGACGACCTGGTAGGCATCTTCGATTTCGTCTCCCCAGGTCGGCTGCGACCGCAGATGAAGACGTCGGCCATTCGCCGCGCGGTGGCCGACCATGTGCTGCGTCGCACCAAAGAACAAGTCCTCACGCAACTACCGCCGAAGTTGTTTCGCGACGCCGAACTGACGCTGTCGCCGGAGCAAGCGGATTCGTACCAGCGGGCCGAAGAGGAAGGAGTCGTAAGGCTCAATCACCTGGGCGTTGAACTGACGATTCAGCATGTGTTCGAGCTGGTCCTGCGACTGAAGCAGATCTGCAATTTCGATCCGGCGACCGGCGCCAGCGCCAAGCTCGACCGCCTGGAGGCCGACTTGGAAGAATGCGCCGCCAGCGGCCGCAAGGCGATCGTCTTCAGTCAGTGGGTTGACACGATCGAGAGGCTCCGCGGGCGGATCGCGCGGTTCGGACCGCTGGAATATCACGGACGCGTGCCGAGCGGCCGGCGCGACGCGGTGATCGAACAGTTCCGAAACGACCCGCAAGCGAGCGTCCTGCTGATGAGCTACGGCGCGGGGAGCGTGGGGCTTAATCTGCAGTTCGCCAGTTACGTGTTCCTGTTCGATCGCTGGTGGAACCCTGCCGTCGAGGACCAGGCGATCAATCGGGCCCATCGCATCGGGGCGGCCGGCCCGGTGACCATCAGCCGATTTCTTACGGCGGGCACGATCGAAGAGCGCATTGATCGCGTGCTGGCGGAAAAGCGGGAGTTGTTCCGCGAGGTTTTCGACGGACAAGCCGACGCCGCGAGCATGGGCCTGTCGCGCGACGAGATCTTCGGGCTGTTCAAGTTGACGTTTCCAGAAGCAGCGTGAGCGCGGGTGCTGATCGCCAGGCGCTCAGCCTCGCGGACTGGCTCGTCGCCTAGCGAGGTCGCTCGAAGCGCCGCAGCAACGAATCGAATGTCTGCTCGATGTGCGCGACGACCGCGGCGTCGATCTCCGGCGCGGGGCGGGAGTCGTTGCTGGAGGAGGGCGGTTCGAAACCGTTCCCCCAGTGGAGTCGCACGGGCCAGGAGCTTAACTCGGCGGTTTGATTAATCCGCTGCATGATGCGAAGCCCCCAAAAGGCGCCCCAAGCGTCGCGAAACGAGCGCCAGCGCTGATTGATCGAATCGAGCGGCGAAGGGGCGGCGGCGGGTGTGACCGGTGCGGGCGATCGGCGATTGGCGATCGCTGTTCGGCGACGGGCGGCTGGCGACGGACCATCGGATAATGAGAATGCAGGCGGAGAGGCCGCCGGCGCGGCGCGATGGCTGGCCTGACGATAGAGGGCGGCGGCGGCCAGGGCGCTGGCGGCGATGGCGACGAGGCCGCCGAGCCGCCACTGCTGGCCGTCCGCTGCGTTGACGAGAAACGGCGCAAGCAGCGCAGCCTGACCGCCGGCGAAGAGCAAGGCCGCCAGCGCAAATCGCGTGGGCAGATAATTCAACAGGGTCATGCAAACGAGCGCCGCGAGCATCAGTTTCCAGGCGGCAAACAACTCCAGGCGCAAGCCTGAGGGCGCCGCCAAGGCCTGTCCTGCCGGCGCCAGCAGCACGATCCACAACGACGCTACGACCCACTGCCAGCCCCGGTCCTGCGGACGCTTGGCGCCGAGGACCGCCATCAGGGGACAGAACGTGCCCACGGCCGTCAGGTAGCGGCTGAGCGAAGCCGCCAGCGACGAGACGCCCCTTCCGCGCCAGGCGAGCCAGGCGTCGCCGGCTGCGAGCGCCAGGGCGGCTGCCGCGGCCCACGCTGCCGGCGCCGCCAAGGTCGTCGAGCGGACGCGCCGGAACAACAGCGCCCCCGCGATCGCCAGAGCCAGTTCAATCGCCAAAGCGGTTATTACCGATACGCTCAGCGCTGCCAGCACGCAAGTCGAACAGGTTGGCTGTCGTAGGAACAAGACCACCTCTCACCGTCCTGGCGCCGCGACGGTAACGGCGCCATCGAGCTGCGTAGCCCGCTTGGAATGGAGCCGCTGGGATCCGCACTTAAGCCGCCCGCCGGCGACGGAATGATTGTACCGCCTGCGCAATGTCAAAAGGTGGGGCAATTCTTGCGCGTCTCGTTTGCACCACGCAGGTCCGTGACGCATGTTTCGTCAATGAAACGCCGCGGCCAGGCTGTTTTGGCCGGCGCCGTCGGAGGCCCTGCAGGATCAGCATGCCATGCGACTAATCGCTGCTATTACGGTGCTGACAGCGCTCGCGCCCGCCACGCCGGTGGCAGGGCGTTTGTTTTGGCAGACCTACGGCGCCACGGTCGCGACCGATAGCGGCTGTGCATGGAACATCAACCAGGATTACTTCGTGCCGCGGCATTGCGACTCGTGCCGGTACGACTTGCTCAGCCCGTGCAAGGAGTACCGTACCAAATCGCCCGCCTGCAAGTATCTACACCCGTTATATGCCGGCTACTGCACGCCCTATGCGCCGTGTCATTACCGCCGGCGAGATCACGTCTATAAGGCCCGCTGCGGTTGCACGCCGCTGAAGTACAGCTACGGACCCTGGCGGCTCGATCGGTGCGATAAGCATAGCGGTCAGCGCGACAAGCATCCCCTAGTCCTCCGCGCCGAAGCGAGCCAGTGTGCGAGCTGCCCGGGAGGGGGATGGCTGGCGCTAGGGGCTGCCGAGGGCGCAGCGACGTACTACGGCGGGGATTTCGAGGCGTTGCCGCATGTCGAGCCGATGGGCGGAACGATCTTAGGCTCGGTGGCAGCGTTGCCGGGGCGACTCGGCGCCGGCGGGGCGACCAGCGGCATGGCGTCGTCTGGGGCGGGGGCCGGTTTATCTCCCGCCGCGGGGCAATCGATTCTGCCGGCCTTCGGCATTACGCCGTCGACCGGGACGCCGGGGGGAGGCGCGTTGCCGCCGGTGTCGTCGTTCTAGCAGTGACGGCAGCCGCAAGCGCCGACTGCGACGCGAAAGCTACAGCGGACCTAATGAGCCCAATGGACCAATAGTAAGGCCTCGGACGTTCGAGGGCGCCAACTGGGGAGTGAGGCGCTCGCGGCGATTCGAGGCCAACGTAGAGGCGGGCGGGATTCGTTTACGAATTCCGCCCGCCTTTGATTTTTGAGGGCGCGGAGGCGGCACGGTCTGCCGGAGTCGAGCGGTCTGCCGCAGTCGATTGATCGGCCGGCGCAGGAGAATTTATTTCAGCCCCACGAGGATCACGGTCGATACTTCCAGTATCAAACGACGGGAGGGCGAAACGCCTCGCGGTGTTTTGCTTCAGGATAAAGGTCGCGGCAAGGCGACGGATCGGCTTGCCGCGACCTTTTTTTGCGCGCCGAAGGGGTCGGGAGGCTTTTGCGACTTGCGACTCCGCTATGCTGCCCGGCTCTCCAGTCGCAAAAGCGTCCCGACCCTAACGCGCGCGGCGTTTCGCAGGTGAGTTTCTGCTTACTGTCCGGCGGTCCGCGGGGCGGGGCCGGCCCCCGGGGCGGCAGCGCCGCCGGCCGGCGGCGCGCTGGCTGCCGGGGCCTGACTCTGCGGCACCGAGCCGCCTAGATCCTTGAGCATCGCCTCGGCCTCTTTGCGAAACATGAACATGCCGCTGCCGGCTTTCGCCAGCACCTGCTCGATGGCCTTGCGGGCCTGATCCTTCTGCCCCTTGGAGACCAAGATCCGGGCTACGAGAAAGGCTGAATCGGCGTTCAGATTGCCCGATTGTACGGCCCGGTTGAGGTAGGAATCGGATTCGGCGGTGCGATTGAGCTTGGCCAGGATCCAGGCGAGCGGGATATTGGCCTGGGCGTTATTGGGAAAGCGCTCGGCGTTCATCTGGGCGTATCGGAGGGCCTTTTCCTGCTGTGCCAGATTGGAGCTCTCCGAGAGGATAAGCGCCAAGAGGTTGATGGCCCCGGCGTTCGAGGGATCGATGCTCAGGACTTTCGTAAGCGCCTCTTCGGCCGCCTCGGGTTGGTTCCGCATCTTCGCTACGACGCCGTCGAGCATCAGCGCCGCGACGGAATTGGGCTGGCTCTTCCGCATGGCGGCGGCGACCTGCTGGGCCTTGTCGAACTCGCCTTGTTGGATCAACCATTCGGCATAGGCGCGGGCGGTCGCCTCGTTCTTGGCGTCCTCCTTGTAGGCTTGCTCGAACGCGGCGCGGGCCTTGTCGATCTGGTTCTTCTGCGTGAAAAGCTGCCCTAGCATGACGCTGGGATGACTGGAGTCGGGGCGCAGCTCGCGGGCCTTCTTGAACTCGGCGAGGGCCTCTTGCGGTTTATCCATCTGGAATAGCGTAATGCCCATGCGGGTATGGGCCGCCGCGCTGTCGGGGTCGAGTTCCACCCACTTCGACAGCAACGGGATGGCCTTGTCCCATTGTTGGCGGCGTTCAAATACCGCGCTCAATCCGGCCAGCACGCGGATCTCGAAATTGTTCTTTCGCTTGGGGTTGTCGTTAAAACCGCCCACCAGGCTTTGCGCCTTCTCGAACAGGGCATGGGCCTCGGTGGTGCGGCCTTCGGCGAACGCCAGATCCGCCAGCAACAGGTAGGCTTCAGGGTCGTCCGGCTGCCGGGCGACGGTTTGCTCCAGGGCCGCCCGGGCGTTATCTCCATTGCGGGCGAACACCCACAGCTTTGCCATCAGCAGGTCGACCGGCGGCAGCTTCGGGTACTTCTGCTTGGCCTGGTCGAGGTACTCGCGAGCGCCGACCGGATCGCTGTTCTTGAACCGTTTGATCGCCTGATCGACTTCGGGATACTGTTGGTTAGAGAGGGAAACGGCGTCGCCAATGAGGTTTTCGACGGTGAAGGGGTCCTGCTGCCCAGCGGCGGGTTGTTCAGCGGTCGCTCCGCCGGGCTGGGCGCCGGCGGGTGGGGCGCCGGCCGGTGGGGCGCCGGTGGGGGCTTGCCCCGCGGCGGCGAGTTGCAGCGAAGCCGCGACGGCGATCGCCATTGACCAAGCCTTTGCGCCGCTAGGAATGCGGATCGTCATAGCAAGCCTTTCCTGAGGTGAGTCGGTATGGCTTCGACGGCTGAAGGGTCGAAGCTGATTGATGGCGATGCCGGTTAGAAAATGCCGGTCCGTGGGTCGACGGTTGGAACTCATTCTAAGCGAATTTGGCTAGCATCGAACACTCTATTGTAAGAAAGCCGACGCCGACGGCTATTGCCGCCGCAGACGCTGGGAGGCGTGTGCCGATCGTAGCGATTGGGCGATCGACGGCCGCTTGGGCCATGGAGGGGGCCCCAGAGAACGACATCCGGAAGATCTGCCTGCGCTCTCCCACTGCGGCAGTGGGGTAAGCGCGCCGCCAGCCGCTGCGAACAGCCAGGCAGGGATCCGCGCCAACGCGTCGGGACACAGACTCGCGATCGTTAATGAAATGCGGTCGTCGCCCGATGACGCCTGAATTCGTTGCAGCGCAGCGGGCCGGTCAAAGGCGCAGGGCGGTCCCGAATCGTGATTCATCATCCCTGCCGCCATAGCCCGACAGCGCCGCAGATCGGCGCCGCCTCCGGCGTGCCCACGGCCTGCATGAGCGCTTAACAACAGGCGCCAACGACTGCTGAATATATCCCGAACGTCGTCGGCCCCTTCTACTGGGACGCGCCGGCGCCGTGCGCTTCCGGCAACGGGGGCTGAGTGCGCCTGGGGAAGACTAGCGCTACTTGGCTCGCGGCTGTTCTCTGCGGCGCTACGAGCGGACGCTGTCGCGTGCTGCCCCTCACAGGCTGGCGGGAGTGGGGGTCGGTCTGGGGCGTCGCGCCGGGCCGGCGGCGAGGTCGCTTCGCTGGGCTCCTGCGCACGGAGCGTGCCAGAATGCCGCCACCGCTCCCCGCTATTGGGGGGTAAGCGACGAGTCATTCCACGGGCGACGTTCTGTACCGCTGGCGACCCGTTGCTCAAGGGCGAGTATCCGCTGGCACGGCGGTCACTGCGACATTGCGGTATCCGGCAGGCATTCGGGGGTTCCGCCCTGGGCAATCGGCGATATAATCCCACCTTGCTACGCAGAAGCAAGCCGGTCGCCAGGGCGATGATTTCAGGGCCAGCATCGCACCTTGCCGCTTGTCCTTCGTAGTCGCTCGCCGGTCGACGACGACCGCTTGTTCTTGATGCCGTTTCGGATCATGTGGCGCCCTCCACGCACGGGAAGCCAGGGCTGGACCGTTTGAGGGCGCGTTGACGCGGCGCTGCAACGATGCTGCGTGTTGGCGCATGGTGAACGCTTGTTGGCTGCAGCACGAGCCGTGCAGGGGTGACGGCGCACGTGCCTATCTTGTGAGACACCGATGATGAGACGCTTTGAGGTCTTGGAAGCCCGCTACGCGCTGGATGGGGACGCCCTCCTGCACGCTGGCCATGAGGCGATTCCCAACTACGTGCTGGAGCCGGACACGGTCAGCGTCCAGGACGGCAATTGGTTCGATCCTGCGACCTGGTCTGACGGCGTGCCGGACGCCTTCGACGACGTGCGCATCGACCATCACGTCTCCATCAGCCGACCGCCGCAGCGCGGCGACCTGACGGGGGACGGCGCCGTCGACCAGCACGACTTTCAGACTTGGCTGGACGGGTTCCGAGCCTCCTCGCCCGATCAGGGGGACGTCGACCGGGACGGCAAGGTGGACTTCAGCGACCTGCAAATCATCATCGACGAATGGTTTGGCTGGTCGACGCCGGTGCGGGCGGAGGCCGAGGACGTCCACGTCGAGGGAACGCTCTCGTTCGATCCGAACGTCAACACGAGCCTGCAGGTTCAGACGCTGACGGTCGCCGGATCGCTGGAGATCGGCTCCCAGCAGCAACCGGTCGTCGCCGCGGCGGAAGTGGTGTTTCGCGATGCGCCGATCGACACGGATTTCGATCCGCAGCAATTGGGCCATGGCCTGCTGGTCATCGGTTCCGGGGCGCTGACGGTCTATGGGCGCAACAACACGCCCTTTGTGGAAGTGGCCGAGGCCCGGGCGGGAAGTCGCACGCTGGTGCTGGAGCAGGAGCCGAGCAACTGGCTGCCGGGGGATGAATTGTTCTTGCCGGATTCGCGACTGTTAGAGCGGCCTGCTTTTTCACAGGCCGAAACGGTGGCTATCGAGCACGTCGACGGGCGCGTCGTAACGCTGCGAGCGCCGCTGGCCTTCAACCACGACGGCGATGGCACAAACCTGCCGCACGCCGCCCATTTGAGCGGCAACATCACATTCCGTAGCGCGAATCCCTCGGGGGTGCGCGGCCACATAATGGTTTCGGACCGCGCGCGCATCGACGTCCACGACGCCGTGTTCAGGGACCTTGGCCGAACGACGTTCGATCAGCTCGACAACACCCATCTAGGCCCCGATCGGGAAGTGCTGTACGTCGGAAAGAATCAGGTGGGCCGGTATTCGTTCCATATCCACCACCTGTACGGACCCGAACAGGCGGACGGTCCGCAGTTCACTTTCAGCGACAATGTGATTCGCGACGGCAAGAAGTGGGGCCTGGCCGTCCATGACAGCCATTACGGACTCATTGAGAATAACGTCGTCGTTAACATGCAGGGGTCGGGAATCGTCTTCGAGGACGGCAGCGAATAAGGCAATACGCTGCGGCATAATTTCGTAGGCTTGGTGCCAGGGTCGGGGCAGGGAGTTCAGGGACGGGCCAACGGCGAAGAATCCCGACTAGCGGGAACCGGCGCGCCGGACGACCCGTTCCGCACCATCGGCGATCATGGTCATGAAGGCGCCGGCATCTGGGCGCGTGGAGTGGCCAACAACATTGTGGACAACGTCGTCGCCAACGCCGCGTTCGGAAGCGTGTTGTGGTCGAGATTCCAGCCGACGGAGCAGATCCCCGCCTTTCCGGGGGCTGATCCGAACGTCGATTATCAAATCGTGAATCGGGGCCTGCAGCATGACCATGAGTTCCGCGGGAACGAGTTTTACGGCATGGCGGTGGCCGCGAGCTGGCAAGGAATCGAGCAATTCGGCGGGACGTTCGTCGTCGAGGATGGAAACGTCTGGAACGTGTGGACCAACCTCGATACCAGTTACTCGGGAACCATACGCTTTGACGGCGGCCAGTACCGGGGACGGTTTTCCTTCGTGCAAACCGGTTTCACCGGGCATCTGGAAGCGGTCGGCGGCGTCCAGATTATCGGTTTTCGCACGGGACTCGTGCTCACGCACGGCGGGAAAGTGGACGACGCATACTTTGCGTGCACGCAGATCGACGTGCTGATCGAATATGAAAAGACGTCTACCGACCAGAATCAGATCGTCATCGACAACGCGCGTTTCAGCGACGACTCGAGCAATATCGTGTATCGCTTGGGCGACTGGTTCAACAAACGCAGCTACACGGCGCCGCTGGACGTATTGGTTCACGACTACAACGGCGTCGAAGGAGACGATTTCCAGATCTGGATGCCGCAGCAGCAAGCCAATTACGTGATGCCGATCACCAGCAACAGCAATCGCGGCAATCGCATGTCCCCCGAGGAGGGACTGACCAATCAGCAGTTGTGGAATAAGTACAAACTGGCCCTCGGCGGCAAGGTGCTGCCCAAGGACGCCGTTAGCCGCGCCGGCATCGGCGGCTACGTGACGGCCATCCCGGCTGACTTGGAAGGGCCGCAGATCCTCGACCTGAAGGTGACCGTGAGCGGAAGTCGGGCCGTCCTCACCTTCGTCACCGACGAGCCCTGTTATTCGCAGGTCGAGTACGCCGCCGGCGATATCACGGTGGAAGGCTATGCCAAGTTCTTATCGGCCAGCAAGAAACTGACGACTTCCCATCGAGTGACGATCACCGGCTTGAAGGCAAATACGGACTATCAATTCCTCGTGCGCGTGATCGATGTCAAGGGCAATCTTGGCGGCGACACCAGGCTGGGCGGGTTGAAATACGTCACGCGCGAGTTCGATACTTAATAGGGCGACTCGGCCGCCGGGCGCGGACGGATTTGCTCGCCGCCGGCGACATCTTGGCAGCGGCGCGCCCCCGCCTGGCCTGGCGACGGCTCGCTTCACCCCAGGATAAAGGGCGGCGCGCGGCCTCAAATCCGCATCTAGCTCGGCTCGGGCCGCTGCGGCCCGGCTGCGGAAAGCCGAAGTAGATCAGTCTCCAGGCAATTTGACAGTGCCGGAGTATTTGCACGGCTTATCCCCCCCGGCTACAGTGGGTGGCAGCCGGATCAGCGGTGCGGCGTCGCGTGCGCGGGCCTGCAAGCTCCGGCCGCAAGCCTTGGATAGCCTGCCGGCGCTGCTGCGCCACGCATCGACCGCGTTCACGCTCACGGCGCCTGCCAGCGGTCCCAGAACGATTGGCACTTTACCTCGTCGACTGACTCAACTTCTGCGCACACAACAAGGGGTCGTTAATGATGTCAATGAAACGCTTTCACTTCGTGCCGGCCTGGGGATTGGTTCCGGCGTTGGCGCTGCTTCTCGCCGGTCAGGGCGAACGGGCGCACGCCGATCCATTGCACGACGGGTTGGTCGCCTATTGGCCGCTCAGCGGCAACGCCCTCGATGCTGCTCCGGCGGGCGCCGTGGCGGACAACGGCGAGGTTCGCAACTCGCCGGCTTGGATCAGCGGGCAGTTCGGCGCCGGCGTGCAACTCGACGGCGCTACGCAAGGCATCTTCATTCCCGCCAGCAGTGACCTCGACATCGGCACGACAGGGGTGACCGTCTCGGCCTGGGTCAAGCTCGATGTGCTCCCCAGCGCCATCTCCGGTAGCTTCGGCCCGATCTACGACGCCACGGCCGACAATTACGTTCTCTATCTGGATAAGGGAAACAACGAGCTGCGCTTCAAGGCGACGACCACCACCGGCGTCAGCTCCGGCGCGCATGCCGGCGTACCGGCGGCGCTGCTCAACACGACGGCGTGGCACCACGTGATGGGCAGCTTTGACGGCTCGGCAGGCGCCTCGCGAATCTACTTCGACGGCAGCCTGGTCGATATTTCGTCCGTCAATACGACCAACGGGCTGGTACGCGCCGGTCAGATTGCCGGCATCGGAGGCCAGCCGGGCGCCGCGGCCGGAAATCCGTTTGAAACGTTCTTTCCGGGCGCCATCGCCGACGTTGCGGTGTGGAATCGCAGCCTCGGGGCCGCCGAGGCGCAGTACCTGTACAATGGCGGCGCCGGCAACGCGGTAGGCGCGGCTAACCCGAACCTGACCCCCATTGTCCTCCAACCGGCCCAGCCCGCGGCCCAGCCGGTGATTCGCTATAGGTTCGACGGCGATTTGAAGAATTCAGGCTCCGGCGGGGCGGCCTACGATGCAGTGCTGCACGATGAAGCGGGCCGCAACGACGACCTGTTTACGCCCACGGCGCTAGGGCAAGGGCTCGACCTGCGGGAAAACCCCGATACGCCTTCGACGGCCGCCAACGGCGATTACCTATCAGTCGACTACACGTTGACCGATTCCGGCACGATCGAACTGCAATTCACGCCCGATAAGTTCTACGATTTCCAGACGCTGTGGAGCAATTCCGTCCACGGCAACGCCTGGGAAAGCTGGGTGTACGGCGACGGCCGGGTTTCGACGCGGGCGAACAACGCCACCGCCGGCACGGCGCTCGACTTCTTGCTACCGATTGTCGGCGGGCTTAACACGAGCCACCACATCGCCTTCACCTGGCAGCGCAACGGCGGGCAAATGGACAGCCGCCTGTATGTCGACGGCGTGTTGCGAGAGCAGACCACCGAAGCCTGGCTGGCCCCAGGGACGACCGTCTTCATCGGCGGCGGGCTCGGGGTGACGGGCGGGGCCAATGACTTGGGCAGCGGCGTCTACGACGAATTCCGCATCTACGACGTCGCTTTGACTGAGGGCGAAATCCTGTTCCGCGCGCAAGTGCCGGAGCCGACCGGCCTGGTCATCGCTGGCTGCGGCCTGGCGCTCTGGGCCGTGGGGCGAGCTCGCGGCATGCGTCAACGCATCGACTGCTAATTTGAGAATCAGCGCATCGCACAATTGCGACCGCAAATCATAGGAGTTACGTCATGAAGGTTCGTACGTGGAAGTCGTTCGTAGCGATGGGAAGCGTCGCTGCGGCTTTTGGGTTAGGCGTTATGTGTCAGTCGGCGTTGGCGGTTCCGCTGTACGACGGGCTGATAAGCTACTGGCCGCTGAGCGAAAAGTCGGGCGGCATCGCCAGCGACGCGGCCCCCGGCGGCAGCGTCGACGATAACGGAACGCTCCGCAACTCGCCGGCCTGGATCAACGGAAAGTTCAACGCCGGCTTGCAGTTCAACGGCGTCGACCAGGACGTGCTGATTCCCGCCAGCGCCGATATGGACATCAACACCAACGGCGTAACCCTGTCGGCATGGGTCAAGCTCGACCAGTTGCCGGCGGAGATTACCGGTAGCTTCGCTGGCATCTTTGATTCCGCCCCCGACAACTACGTGATGTACCTGGACAAGGGCAACAACGAGCTGCGCTTCAAGGCCACGAACGCCTCCGGCGTGTCGACGGTCTCGGCGCAGCATCCGGGCATACGCGCTTCGCTGCTCAACACGACCGACTGGATTCATGTCATGGGCGTGTACGACGGCGACGCCGGCCGCGCGAAGATCTACTTCAACGGGCAACTGGCCGACCTGACGTCGCAGGTTTCCGGCGCGAATCTGTATGAAGGCCCGGTGCGCGCGGGGCAGATCGCCGGCATCGGCGCCCAGCCCGCCGCGACCGATCCGTTCGCGCCCACCAATTTGTTCAAGGGTTCGATCGCCGACGTGGCAGTCTGGAATCGCGCTCTCGGCGGCGCCGAGGCGCAGTACCTATACAACGGCGGCGCCGGCAACCCCGTCGGCGCAGGCAATCCAAACCTTCCCCCGTTGCCCCCTATCGCGCCCGTACTGCCGACGGCGCAGCCGGTAATCTACTATAAATTCGACGGCAATCTCACGAATTCCGGTACGGGCGGCGGCAGCCTCGATGCAGTCCTCCAGGGGACGCAGCCGGTGCAGTATGCGACGACGAATTATGGCAGCGGCCTGGACCTCTCGCAAAACCCGCTCGGCACCGCTTCGACGACCGGCGAAGGCGACTACCTGTCGGTCGGCTATACGCTGACGGACAACGGGACGATCGCCGCCCGCTTCACGGCCGTGCAGCTTCAGAATTTCGTCACGCTGTGGAGCAACTCGAGCCACGAGAACGACTGGGAGTCGTGGATCTACGGCGACGGGCGGATTGCGGCTCGCGCCGATCGCGCCACCCCGATCGTGGCCGAGAACATCTTTATGCTCGACGACCCGACGGCGTCGAACCACTACGCCTTTACCTGGCAGCGGACAGGCGCCGACGTGCTCGTGCGGTTGTACGTCAACGGCGAGTTCGTCGACGAACGCCTAGGCGCCTGGCGGGATCCGGGCGATACGTTCTTCATCGCCGGCGGCGTTGCGGGCGCGGGTTCCAACAACTACGGCACGGGCGTGTACGACGAGTTCCGCGTCTACGACGCCGCGCTGTCGGAAGCTGAGGTCTTGTACCTCTCGCAGAACGCCCCGCCCGTAGTGCAACCGAGCTTCGCCGCCGACTTCAACAGCGACGGCTCCGTCAACAGCGACGATCTGGGCCTCTGGAAGTCGGGCTTCGGCATGGCCAGCGGCGCTGGCCGCATCGACGGCAACGCAGATGGAGACGGCGACGTCGACGGCGCCGATTTCCTCATCTGGCAGCGCCAGTTCGGCAGCGGCCCCACAGCCGCAGCCGTGCCTGAGCCGGCAAGCGCGGCGCTGGCCTGCCTGGGCCTCGCGGCGGCTATTGCCGGTCGCGCGGCTCAGCGAAGGAAGTCGCCCGCCGCATAGAGTTGCCGCGCGGGCCGAGAAGCGGGCGGAGCAGGCGCCTTTGCGCCTGCAACCGCCTGCGCGAAAGCCCCTCGCCGCGC
>JADLBW010000158.1 GCA_020847515.1 Pirellulales bacterium
CGGATCTTCAAACGACCCCGACTTCACTTCACAATCTGCCCAACGCACGACCATCACTCCAAAAAAACAATCATACGCAACAGCCTCCTGCTAGCATGTGTATAAGGACGAGCCCTCGTGGGGAGGGCTGGGGAGGGGCGCGAACAACGTAGACGCTCCAGTCTTATCACCCCTCATCTGTCTAGAACCATGGCCTCATTCGCGACCATTCTCGCAATTCGCGGGCAACAACCAACAGCAAGCCCACCTCACAACTCGATCTTCCGCCGCGATTCGTCCGCCGCCGCCTTCCCGCCCCCCGAGGCGGCGCGGGCCCGACCCGACGCCCAGTTCCGCAGTCGGCTCAGTTCTTCGTTCATCGTCTTCGACAGCGGAACCGTCTCCTTGATGGCCGTCACCAGTATCTCCGTCGACAGGTCGGTATTGCGGCTGAAGGCGTCGAACAGCGCCGCCACGACCGCTTCTTCGATCTCGGCGCTGCTGAACCCCTCGCTCGCCGCCGCCAGCGCCGCCAGGTCGAACCTGGCCGGATCCCGCCGCCGCTTGGCCAGGTGTACCTTGAACACCTCCTGCCGCTCCGGCGCGGTCGGCAAGTCGACGAAGAAAATCTCGTCGAGCCGCCCTTTGCGCAGCAGTTCAGGCGGAAGCTGGCTGATGTCGTTGGCCGTGGCGATGACGAACACCGGCGCCGTCTTCTCCGACAGCCACGTGAGCAGCGTCCCGAAGACCCGCGCGGCCGTGCCCCCGTCGCTCCCGCTCGAACTGCTTACGCCGGCCAGCGCCTTGTCGATTTCGTCGATCCACAGGATTGCCGGGGCCACGCTCTCGGCCACCTGCAGTGCGCGGCGGATGTTCTCCTCGCTCGAACCGACCAGGCTGCTGAACATCCGCCCCACGTCGAACCGCAAGAGCGGCAGCTTCCACAGCGCCGAAGCCGCCTTCGCACACAGGCTCTTGCCGCACCCTTGGACGCCCAATAGCAGCACGCCCCGCGGCGCCGGCAGCCCGAACTGCTTGGCCCGATCGCTGAAGGCGATCGATCGCTTCCGCAGCCATTGCTTGAGATTGTCCAGCCCGGCCACCTCCTGAAAGCTCTCGCTCGCCGAGTAGTACTCCAACAGGCCGCTCTTGCGGATAATCTGCTGCTTCTCGCTGAACACGATCCCCACGTCGTCGGCCGTCAGCTTGCCGTCGGTCACCAGCGTCTTGGCGAAGACGTTTTCCGCTTCCTTGAGCGTCAGTCCCCGGGCCGCGCGCAGCAACCGTTCGCGGGCGTCCCCTTCGAGGCGAATGGTGACCTTGGGATTGTCCTTCACGTCTTCGACGATCTTGTCCAGCAGCCGATTGAACTCCGGCGGCTCCGGCAGCCCGAAGTCCAACAGCGTCACGTCTTTCGACAGCTCCGGTGCGATCCGCACCAGCGGCGACGTGATGACGATCGTTTTGTACGTGTCGCGCAAGTGGTAGGCCACGTCTCGCAGCCGGCGGATCACCGACAGGTTGCACCGCTCGTCGTCCGTAAAGCGATGAAAATCCTTGAACAGATAAATCGCCGGCTCGATCTGCGCGATCACCGCGTCGAGCGCCGCCAGCGGGTCGGCCGTGTTGCCAGCGCCGCTGCGGGCCTGCTGCGGGTCGACGCCCGACTTGACGATCCCTTGCGTGATCGTCCACACGAACAGCTTTTTGCTCCGCGAGGCGGCGATTTCCCGCAGACACCGTTCGACGCGCTCCTCCTCCCACGTCGTGACGTAGATGATCGGATACCGGGCGCGAATCAGGACGTCGAGCTCGCGGTGCGCCGCGGTCCAGCCGCGACCGCGGTCGCGGTCGACCCCCGCGGCGGCCGCCGCCTTGCCGTCCGCCGGCGTTGCCGACGATGCTCGGGCCGATTGAGGCGATTGGTCAGACAGGGCTGTTAGTGAGTATCCCGTTCAATCTCGTCCGTCGGCGGCGCCCCGGCGCGAAGCCGCCGGCGAACGCCCTCGTCCTGCCCCGCCGCCAAGTCGTCGAGGATCTCCAGCACCGGGCGGCTCGTGCCGAACACGCAGATGCGCCCGTCGCTAAGCAGTTCGATCTCCGTCAGATTCGTTTCGTCATCGGCATGCATGGCGGTTTGGCGCTAATCGCCTGATCAGCTTACTTAATGACGTCCAGTAACAATCCGAAATCCGCTCATCGCATAAGCAGCTTACTTAATGACCCTCAGGCCCGCGGCGCGAGCCAGCGCCTCGGCCTGCTGGATCTCGCCGACCGACAGCCGCCGATTGAGCTGCCCGTCGGAGCGGGCGACCCAGCGCGGCCGATACCCGTCCCGCAGGCTGAATTTGGCCCGCGGCAGGCAGGTGCTCAGCCACTGGACGACGGCTCGGTAGCAGCAATCGAAATGCCCCGGCAGCAGCAGGTGCCGGACAATAAGGTCGCCGTTCTGCCAGGCGAGCGCCAGATTCCGCGTAACCGTCTCGACGTACCGGTCTACGCCGGCTATTCGCCGGGCGCAAGCCTCGTTGCCGAATTTGAAATCCGCCACGTACACGTCGACGACGCCGTCGAGCAGCGCCAAGGCCTCGGCCGTTCCATAGAAATCCGATTTCCACACCACCGGCGGCAAGTTCGCGCAACCGCGCATCGCCTGCAGGATCGCCGGCAGATGGATCGTCGGCTCGCCGCCGACCCACTGCACGTTGATCGCCCCCTGGCTAGCCCCCCAAGCCGCCAGCTCGGCGAACGACTCGGCGGTCAGCTCGTCACCGATCCGCGGGTCGAACGCCTTCTCTTCGGCGATGCAGAACTTGCAGCGCAGATCGCATCCCGACAGGTAAAACAAGTGCGAGGGAACCAGCTCTTCCTCTTCGCCGTACTCGATGCGATGTCGAAACACCCGCGCGACCGCCCCCGCCTTGCACCGGCCCAGCTCCCCCTCGATACGGTTCACCCCGCAGCGATGCTCGCAGAGCAGGCACTCTCGGTAGTGAGCAGCAGCCCGCGCAGCCGCCGGCGCTAGCGCCTCTTTGACCAATGCGACGTCTCCGGAGAGAACGGCCAGTCAGCAGAATAGAAAGACTCTGTTCCTCGCCTCGCATCCTAGCGTCGCCGAGGGACGAAAGTCAAATATTTCCAGCCGCGGCACGCGGCCGACCAGCCTTTCAACTGCAGGCGAGCCTTTCAACTGCAGTGGGCGTGCCCGCTCCACGTCCGCGGGGACATGCTGATCCTTAATACGTGGCCAGGCCGGCGGATCTTCGCGGCCATGCCTCCCACGCCTTGATGGAAGAACCTGCTCCCACCTGGCCGGCCCATAAAAAGCAGACCCCCGGCCGGCGCCCCGGCTTCTTCTCCACCCGAAGCGAAGCTCATCGCCAAGTACGCCCGGAGGGATTCGAACCCCCAACCCCTGGTACCCGGGATCGGCGGTGCCCAGGAGACTAAGGCGCAGGCGCCGTTCTTGTGCGGCGGCCAAGTTAAATCTTTGTTGCGTGGATCCGCAGAGCGGCCTTAAGATGCGAGCGCCGCCGGGCGAGTGAGTCGCCCTCGGCGCTCTGACCACAAGTCATCCTGACGTGGAGGTATGCACTCATGGCTACGCGCATTCTCGCGATCGCGCTGGTTTTCGCAACGCTGGCCGCGCAAGCGGCCCGCGGCCAGGCCGTCAACATGGCGGCCTACACCGTCGGCACCGGCCACACCACGATCAGCACCGACTGGGATTTCACGCTCGACCATGCCAACAAGATCGTGACGGTCCACAAGTGGAACGTCGTCGAGCCCTATTCCAACGCCGTGCTCTACTCGGCGCCGCTGTTGGATCACGTCCAGTTCGAGCCCTATAGCAGCACATTCGGCTACTATCGGCACGTCGGCGCCGAGGGCTGGTGGCACTTCGAGCCCAAGGGCGAATTCAGCCCCCACTGGCTCCTGGCGTTCTATCCCGACCCCGCGCCGCCGGAGTTCACCCGCGGCACGCTGAAGTCGATGCTCGTGGGGACGCCCGAGCCGACCAGCTTGGCGCTCAGCGCCGCGGGCATCGTCCTGGGAATCGTCACCCGCCGCAGATCTCGCTGAGCGACGGCTCGCCTCAATGCCAGAGCAAGAGGTAGGGAACGACGAAGGTCGAGATGACGCAGGCCAGGGAGACCGCCAGCCAAAACAGCGTTCGTCCCGCCGCGTGCCCTGCCAACAAATCCCGCGTCACCGCTTGAGGTAAATACCGGTCCAACCGGTTCGCACGCAACTGGGTGCTAGCCACTGCTGTCCGCGAGCAGTGGTCAATTCCACGTAACTCGTTAAATACCAACAAGTACGCCCGGAGGGATTCGAACCCCCAACCCCTGGTTCCGAAGACCAGTGCTCTATCCGATTGAGCTACGGACGCGCGCGTCTACCATTTTAGCATACGGCCGCCGCAATCTTCCGACAAGCAAGCCCCGGATGTCCGTGGCCTGTCCTTCGCCCGGCGGGCGTCTTAACGGCATCGAGATTTGCCGACCAGCACGCTCTGCTACACTCCGCAGACCTCTGGGAATTCGGTCTCCAGGAGCCCAACCCCCGATGCCCGCCGCGACCCTGCCGCGCAAACAACTAACCCTTGGCGCCTCGCGCTATTGGGCGACGCCCCCTTCCGCGGCCGAAGTGGTTACGCCAGCCGTTCCAGAAGCGCAAGCAGCGCCACGAACACGGCCATGAAGACCAGCACCCACGCCCCGAAGCGGACGGCATGGTGCAAAATTGGGCGCATCAGCTCGTGCCGCGTCGCCGCGCAAACGAGGCTGACGCTCACCACCAGCGGCAGTGCGTACCACAACATGACCGTGCCCAACAGCGGCATAAATGCGAAGTCGATGGCGGAAAGTGAATACATGAAATCGTCGATCCTGTAATGCCGCCTCGCTGCAGCTCATCCCGATCAACCCGACAGCGCCTAGCGTAAAAAATCCATCGCACCACTCCCCGCAACGCCGCCCGATCCTAACCATCAATCACCAACAACAACTGACAACTGACAACTGACCACCGACAACTGACCACAAACAACAATCAACCACCTACCCCTTAACAACCGCCCCCGCTCCCTCCACAGTCCCCTCCGCCCTTTCACCATCCCGCTGCCCATTCTTCTTCTGCGGCGCAAGTACCAGCGGGCCGCCGTAGGCGTCGCAGATCACCAGGATGTTGAGCAGCCCCGCGATCACCGTATAGACAGTCCCCACTTCGTATAGCGGATGCATCTCCACGGTCCACTTGGCCAGTTCGTTGGGCTGCGTCGTTTCGTTGCCGAACGAATCCAACAGCGGCTGCGGCGTCTGACGCGGCGGGGCCATAAAGCGACCCAGCAGCGGGTGTGGCTGGCCGTCGTCGTTGCCCTTCTGCAACAGCGCCGGCAGCACCGGTGCGCCCAGCCCAAGCTGGCAGTAGTACTGCCACCGCCACGGCTCGTCGCCGGGGCTCGAGGCGTACACCACCTTACCCCCGCCGATCCACATGCCGAAGGCGAATGTGCCAAACACGCAAATGAAGAACAGCAGCCCCTTGCCCGTCCGGCCCTGGTAGACATGCCCCAGTCCCGGCAGCACCCAGGCCAACAGCGCCGCAATCCATGGCTCTCGCAGCTCGATCTCGAGCGGCTCGTCGTATTCGGGGCGGCTATACCCGGCGGGAAGAATCGCTTTGGCCATGGGGTCGAACGAATACCAGGGGAAGGATCGAGCGCCGCGCGACGCCCTGAAGCCTCGCCATTCTACGCGGGAAGCTTAAACGAACCCAGGCCGGAGTAGCGCCAGGCATCCCTGGCGTCACTAGCTTGGGGGCCCTGACGGCTGGCGCCGAAGGCGTAAGCTCATTCGCCGCCCCGCCGCCGCTCTTGCCCGATCAATTAAGAAGCGCCCCTATGGCATGGGCGTCTGGGCGGCGATCCGCTCGGCCGGCGGCTGATCCGCGTCACCCTCGACGCGGGCGGCGAGCGCGATCGGCGGCTTTTCGGCCGCCCTGGCCCCTTCATCCGCCCAGCCGCCCGGCCCGCGCCGGGCCGCCGCGCTCTGGGGCGCCCGCTGAGCGGCGCCGCGGTTGCTGGCCGCCAGCCCCGCCGCATCGCGTATCACATTCGCAATCGCCAGGCTCACCGCCGCCCTCCGAGAGGCCGTCGCGCGGACGTCCCCTTCCAGCTCGATATGAACGAACGAGCCGCCCAGGCTCCGCGATAGTCGCCCTTGCTCGTTCTTGGCCGCCGCCAGCGACGTGAACGTCAGCCCCGGCACGCTGCCGTTGACGAGCTGGTTATCGCGGCCTTCCGCCGGCAGCCGATTGAAGGCGTAGCTCGCCAGCCCGCTCCGCTCCAGTGCCGTGTCGAGCGCCGCGATCTCCGGCGCCAGCGCCCCGTCGCCCGTCGAGGCCACGACCTTCGTCCCCGCCGGAAACGGGTGTTTGGCGCTCAAAAAGCCGTGAATCTGCCACGCCGTCACCTGCGCCAGCGGACCGATCCACGCCGTATGGACCTGGTGAAAAACGCTGTCGACCAGGTCGGGCACGTCGGCCTTCGCGCGATGCGTCCCGGCGAGCAAAAACCCCTTCGCTCCGCAGGCGGCGAACACCCGCCCGCCGATCTCCGGCGTGTGCAGGTCGGCCATCGGGTGCGGCACTTCGACCAGGGCGTCGACCCGGCTATGCGGGTTGATGATGTACGAGCCCCAGCCGCGGATCGTCTCCACGACGTCGAGATCTTCCCGCAGTACAAAGTAGTCGCGCTGGGTGTCGGCGTCGGTGAACTGCACCACCTCGTAGTCGAACTCTTTCGCCTGGCGGGCGGCTACTGCTACGTCGCCCCAAGCCATCGCCGCCGCCACGTGCCGAAAGGCGTTGAGCACCGGCGCCGGGTCGACGTACGGCCGCGCGTCGCGGGCCGGCGCCGCCAGTACGTAGTCCCTGCCGGCCAGCCGCGCGATGAGCTCCGGCAGCCGTCCCGATTGCTGCTCGATGCCGGCCCCGCGAGCCGCAGCCAAGCCCGCGACGATCGCCAGCAGCGGCGTCGCTGCGCGAACCAATATCTGGGTCATAGAGCCGCCCTGCTGTTCTTCCTTGAAGTCGACGGGGTCGAAATGCTTTGGCGACTGGCCGCTCTCGTAGCAAGCCAGCTCTTCCAGTCGCCAAAGCGTCCCGACCCCATTCAGCCGGGCGACGTTCGACCTGGTCGCTGCGGCCATAAAGCCGTCCGCATCCGCGTGTGTGCTGGGCCGTGATTATCGAGACGAACCGCCCGCCGACAATACTAATTGCCGGCGGTGCTAGCACCAAGCGAATTCTGACCGGCCCGGCGCAAAACGCCGGCCTGCGGACGTATTTCGCGCGCCTGGCGTACGCTGCGTGTGACCGGGGTAGCACCGACTGTCGGCCGAGAGGGGCGCGCCTTACGAACCGATTCCCCACGGCCGATTGTCGGTGCGCTTGCGCCGGAGGCGATGCGGTTCGCCTCCCGCGGCTGCGCCACACTGACATTCGGCCGGGCGAGCCGATTGGGAAAGCAAGTCGATTCGGCCGAA
>JADLBW010000159.1 GCA_020847515.1 Pirellulales bacterium
GAAGGCGAACGCCCGGTGACGGTGCGATACGCCCCGCCAGTGGCCCGAGGAATGCCGCCAGCTATCGACGCAGTCGATGCACGAATCGATCATGTTCTGACCCGGCCAGCTTTCGGCGACGACTTCCGAGACCGAACCGCCCGCGGCCCCGCTAAGCTGGTGGTAGCGCGATTCGAAGTTCTGATGTCCCTGCACGCCTATGCTCGCCTGGTAAGCCGAGTGCGAGGCCGCGCTGCTGGCCAGCGTCGGATGCATCACGCCGGAGGTGCTTTGCGGTCGCTCGGGATGGACGCGCACCGCCCACACCATCGTCCGCTGCGTTATCGTGCCGGGCGGCAGATCGAGCATCACGCTCAAGTGGCTCGGCTGCCAGTGGTAATACTTGCCGCTGGCATAAGGTAACGCGCTTACCGTGCTGCCGTAGTAGGAAGCGCCGCTATGGCACAGGTCGATCATCGCGAAGCCCGGGCCCCCCTGCAGGTGCGCGAACGCCGGAAAACTCGCCAGCCGCTGCGGCTTGCCGTCGACGGTGATGACCGCGTCCAGCGGCAGCCGCGCCCGCTCGACCTGCCCGAGCTTCGCCTGCAGGTTGCGATTGCATTCGATGAACTGCTCGACGCCCCGTTGTTGCGCCCCGGCGCCGACGAAATTGATCAGCAGCATCCGCTTATGCTGCTTGGCCGCCGCATAGGCGGCGCCGTAGTCGGTCCGCCATTCGAGCCCGCCTATCGTGACCGTCGACGGCTGCCCCTCCTCGGCGGCGCACGCCGCCCCGCTCCGAACCGCCGCATACGACAGCGCCGCTGCGACGACCGCGGCGCGCAGCATCGCGTGGGATCGACTCGTCATGTAAACCTCTCCTTGCAGAAGGCCGGCTGGCGTTTCCGTTCTCAGCCGACGGGCCAAGATGGCCGGCGATGTTCCTTCACCGGCGTCTTTTGTGTGGGCCTAGAGTCTAGGCGCCCCCCGTCGCCGGAGCAACTTGCCCAACCCGCAAATTCCCTAAAACCGCTACGCTTTTGCGAGACCCCCGCCCCCACCTGCGCAAGGGGCGGCGGGTTCCCGAAACGCCGCGGCGGGGCCCGCCGCAATTCTGGACGCGGCTTTTCGCATTTGCGACACGCCGCTTGCGGCCTGTACGTGGTCCAGCGCGGCCTTCGCCGTCGATTTACTCTGTGCGGCACCGCGACCGGCCCGCCCCGTCCGGGCCGTCGATCGCCTCCAGCACGATGGCTGTGTGGCCCGGCAGGATCCAGTTCTCCGGGTCGAATTCCGGCGTCCCGGCGCCGCCGTACTCGAACAGCTCGCTGGACCACAAGAGCCGCCACTGCTTGCCCCGCGGCGGCGCCGTCAGCGGTTCGCTCACCGTCCGCCATTCGAGGTCCCGCCCCAGATTCGCGCAAATCATGCGATCGTCCCCCTCGGGGGCCTCCCAGCGCAGTAGCAGCGCCTCTGTCCCCACCACGGCGCCGTCCAGCATGCTCCAGTCTTGTTGTGAGAAGATCGCGTCCTCGCGGCGCAAACGCAGCAGGTCGCCGTGGAGTCGCAGGATCGGCGCGTGACGCTCGCACTCCGACCAGTCCAGCTTCGAGGCCTCGAACGTCTCTCGCGCCCCAGGGTCGGCCAGCTCCCCCTTGTCGCCCCATTTCGCCGTGCGCGGAAACCGCCGGATGTATCCCCAGCGACCCTCGCGCACCAGTTGCGCCAGCTCCACGTCGTGATCCGCAAAGTAATTGAACGGCGCGCTGGCGCCGAATTCCTGCCCCATGAACAACATCGGCGTCTGGGGCCCCAGCAGCAATAGCGCCGTCAGGGCGCGATACCGCCCGGCCGAGGTCAGGTCGTGCACTCGCAGCGCCCGCCCGGAATTAGCAATTTGGTCGTGGTTCTGCAAGTAATGCACGAACTGGGCTGCCTGCTTGCCCCGCGTCGGCGAGCCCCGGCGCCGCTTCTGCCGCGGGGCGTATTGCCCTTGATAGAGGTATCCCCGCCGCAGCGCTGAAAGAATCTCCTGCGGCGACCCGGCGTAGTCGGCGTAGTAGAACTCGGCGTGCCCGGTCGCCGCTACGCGGCAGGCGTGGTGAAAGTCGTCGTTCCACAGGCCGTCTAGCCCGAATCCGCCCGCCTCGACCGGCTCGATGTGGCATACCTGCTGCGACTCGTTTTCAGCAAACAGCAGCACCGAGCGCTCGCCGGCCGCCGTTCGCACGGCAGTCGACAGGTCCGCCAGCAGGTGCCGCGGCGAATCATCGTAGATCGCCTGCGTGGCGTCGAGGCGCAAGCCGTCGAAGCGGAATTCGTCGATCCAGTACGCGGCGTTGGCCACGACCAGCTCGCGCACCGGTCCGGCGTGCTCGCCGTCGTAGTTAAGGGCGGCGCCCCATTCGGTAGGATGCCGCTGCGAAACATAGAACGGCGAATAGACCCCCGTATAGTTCCCGCTGGCCCCGAAGTGGTTGTAGACCACGTCCAGGATCACCCCCATGCCCATCTGGTGCGCCTGGTCGATGAACGCTTTGGCGTCGTGCGGCGTGCCGTAGAGCCGCGACGGCGCGAACCAGGCGACCCCGTCGTACCCCCAGCCGAACTCGCCGTTGAAGTCGGCGATCGGCATGATCTCGATCAGCGTCACGCCGACGTCGCGCAAGTGCCCCAGCCGCTCCGCGGCGGCCCCCCACGTCCCCTGCGGCGTAAACGTGCCCAGATGCAGCTCGTACAACGCCTGGCCCTTAAGCCGCACGCCGCGCCAATCCGCCGCTTGCCAATCGAACGCCGGGTCGACGATCTGCGACGGGCTATGGACGCCGCGGGGTTGAAACCGCGAAGCAGGATCGGGGTAGAGCTGGCGATGCTCGTCGAGACTGAACCCGTAAAAGTCTCCCGCGCGGGCCGTGTCGATGAAGACGCTATAGTAGCCGTCGGCCTGGCGCTCCATCGGCGCGACATGGCGTTCCGACTGACCGTCTGAATCGAGCAGCACCAATTCGACCCGCTGGCACGCGGGGGACCAAATGCGAAACGACGCGCCCCGCTCCTGAAGCTCGGCGCCGACCGGATATCGTCTCCCTTGAACTGACGCGTCACACATTTGGCACATCCTTTGCTTGCTACCGGGCTCGGTTTCTCTCAATTGGCAAGTCCTATGCCGACGCATTGCGTTGGCTCACTATTGCAAGTCAACTATTGAGCACTACCCGAGTAATGAGCCCTGCTTGGCTATCCGCTATCGGCTATCGGCTGTCGGCCGTTGGGAAAAGGCCTACCGCTGGCCGCTAGCCGCTAGCCAAAAGCCAAATACTCTTCAACCACGCTGGGAAGTGTTCGCCCGTTATGCCTGAATCGACGAGCTTGCTTCCTGCCGCCGAGCACCTTATCGCAGTCAATCGAATTCCCTGGGCTACCTACCGGCTGCAATTGCGCCCGGGGTTCGGCTTCGAGCAAGTTCGTGCGCTGCTGCCGTACTTGGAGGCCCTCGGCATCAGCGACCTGTATCTCTCGCCGCTGTTCCGCGCCCGTGCCGGCAGCACCCACGGCTACGACGTCGTCGACCATACGCAAATCGAACCGGCCTTTGGCGGCGAAGAGGCCTTCGTGGCCATGGCCGACCAGGCCCGCGCCGCCGGCATGGGAATCGTTCTCGACGTAGTGCCCAATCACATGGGCATCAACGAGGAAGGCAATCGCTACTGGCTCGATGTTCTCGAGAACGGCGAAGGGTCGCGCTGGGCCGACTTCTTCGACATCGACTGGGACGCCATCCCGCTGAACCTCAAACATCGCGTCCTGCAGCCGGTGCTGGGCAAGTCGTTCGGCGCCACGCTCGAGGCCGGCGAGCTGAAGATCGTCTATCAGCAGCAGCGCCTGCAGGTCGCCTACTTCGACCGGCTGATACCGCTGACCCCGCGAACCTGGCCCGTGGTCCTGCAACTGGTGTCGGATCGATTGTACAGCGTCGCCTGGCCCGGCGATTCTGAGCGGCGCGGCGGCGAGTCGCCGGGCGCCCCGGTCGCCCCCCTCCACGATCGCCGTCAGGCACGCATCGAGCACGCGGAACTGGAAAGCATCATCTCGCAGTTGCGAAATCTCCCCCCCGGCGAGCGCCGCGACGCCGACGCCATTCGCACCCGCTATCGCGAACAGCGAATCGCCCGCCGCCGGCTGGCCCATCTCGTTCAGAAGCGGCCCCGCGTACGCCAGGCGCTCGACGAGGCCATCCACGAAGTCAACGGCGCCGTCGGAAACCCCGCCAGCTTCAACCGTCTCGAAGAGCTGCTCACCGCCCAGCACTACCGCCTCGCTTACTGGCGGGTGGCTTCCGACGAAATCAACTACCGACGCTTCTTCGACATCAACGACCTGGCCGCCATTCGCGTCGAGGACCCCCGCGTCTTCAACGCCGTCCACCGGCTCGTCGCCGATCTGGTCGCCCGCAATCTGGTGACCGGCCTCCGCATCGACCACCCCGACGGCCTGCTCGACCCCTCGCAGTACTTCGACGACCTCCAGTCCCTCTACCGCCGCAGCCGCCCCGACAACGGCGACGAAGCCGCCCGCCAGATCTACATCGTCGCTGAAAAGATCCTTTCCGGCAACGAACAGCTCGACCCGCAATGGGCCGTCCAGGGCACCACCGGCTACGACTTCCTCAACCTCGTCAATCGCCTGCTCGTCGACGACGACGGCATCCGCCAGATCCGCGACGACTACGAGGAAATGTCCGGCGTCGAAGAGGGCCCGGCCGAGATCCTCTACCAGAGCAAGAAGGCCGCCGCCCGCGTCCTGATGCTCAGCGAAATGCAGATGCTCGCCGCCCGGCTCTACCGCATCGCCCAGCGGCAACGCGCCTCGCGCGACTTTACCCAGCCGACGCTGCTGCGGGCGCTGGCCGAAGTCGTCGCCTCGCTGGCCGTGTATCGCACCTACGTCCCGCCCCGCGGCTGGGAGGCCAGCGAAGAGGATCACCGCCGCATCAATCTCGCCGTCCGCCTCGCCAAGCGGCGGAACCCCGACCTGGCGCGGTCCCTGTTCGACTTCATCGCCTCGGTGCTGCTCTTGCAATTCCCCCCCGCGCTCGAACAGGAAGACCGCGAGGCCTGGCGGCACTTCGCCCTCAAGCTCCAACAAGTCAGCGGGCCGATCGCCGCCAAAGGGGTCGAAGACACCGCGTTCTACCGCTACTACCCGCTCGCCTCGCTCAACGAAGTCGGCGCCGAGCTTGACGCCGGCGCCCTCCGCGCCGCCGAATTCCACCGCCTCATGCACCACCGGGCCGCCAACTGGCCCCACGGCATGTCCGGCTCGTCGACCCACGACGCCAAACGCAGCGAGGACGTACGCGCCCGGCTGCACGTCCTGTCGGAGATCCCCCGCGCCTGGAAGGACGCCGTGCTGCTGTGGCGGCAAATGAACCGCCGCTGGCTCCAGGACGTCGACGGCGAGCCCATCCCCGACGCCAATGAAGAGTACCTGCTCTATCAGTCGCTGGTCGGCGTCTGGCCGCTGGAACCCCTCGACGATCGGAATCGGGAAGAGCTCATCGGCCGGATCGCCGCCTACATGGAGAAGGCCCTCCGCGAGGCGAAGCGGCATACCTCCTGGGTCAACCCCTCGGAAGACTACGAAGCGGCCGTGCTCGACTTCGTTCGCAAGATCCTCAGCCCCGAAGCCGCCGCATTTCAGACCGATTTGTCCCAATTCGTCGCCGGCATCGCCGACGCCGGCTTCGTCAACGCGCTCAGTCAGGTTCTGCTCAAGACGACGCTCCCCGGCGTGCCCGACTTCTACCAGGGGACCGAACTGTGGGACTTCAGTCTCGTCGATCCCGACAACCGCCGCCCGGTCGACTACGACCTCCGCCAACGCCTGCTCGCCGAGATCGCCGACGACGCCGCCGGCGACCTCGGCCAGGCGGCCCGCGCGGCCGCCGATCGCTGGCCCGATCCGCAGATCAAACTGCTTGTCACCAGCGCGGCCCTTCACCTCCGCCGCCGCTGGCCCGAGGTCTTCGCCCGGGGCGGTTATACCCCGGTCGAAACAATCGGCCCCGCGGCCGATCACCTCTTCGCGTTCGCCCGCCAGCATGAAGGCCGCTGGTCGATCACCGCCGTGCCGCTTGGCTTTCATCGACTGACCCGTCCGAACTCGACCGCGACGCCCGGCCCCGCTGGCGGCCTGCCCCGACCCGCTTGGGGCGACACGGCCCTCGTCCTGCCCGACGCCGCTCCGCGCCGCTGGCGATCGCAGTTCGCGGGGGAGTCGCTTCAGTGCCTCGACGCCGATGATCCGCCGACCCTCCGCGCGGCCGACTTATTCGATACGCTGCCCGTAGCCTTGATTACCGCTTCCGAGGAATAAACGTCATGCAAGCTTTACGCGTGTGGCCCGGCCGGCCTTATCCCCTGGGCGCCACTTGGAACGGCAAAGGGGTCAACTTCGCCCTCTACAGCGAGAACGCCGCCAAGGTCGAATTGTGTCTGTTCGACTCGCCCGACCAGCAGCAAGAATCCCAGCGGATCGTCCTGGCGGAATACACCGACATGGTCTGGCACGCCTATCTGCCCGACATCCGTCCCGGGCAGCTTTACGGCTATCGCGTCCACGGCCCGTACGAACCCGCCCAGGGCCACCGGTTCAATCCCCACAAGCTCTTGCTCGACCCCTACGCCCGCGCCCTGGGCCGCCGCCCCAAGCCGGTCGATTCCCTCTGGGGCTACAAGGTCGGCGACGCCAACGGCGACCTCTCCTTCAGCGAGTCCGACAGCGCCGCCGACGCCCCCCTCGGCTGCGTCGTCGACGAGGCCTTCTCCTGGGGCGACGACCGATCTCCCAAAATCCCCTCGCATAAGACGCTCATCTACGAGATGCACGTCAAGGGCTTCACCATGCTCAACGAGGCGATCCCCGAACCCTTGCGCGGCACCTACGCCGGCGTCGGCTCCGACGCCTCGATTCGCTATCTGAAAGAGCTCGGCGTCACCACCGTCGAGCTGCTGCCGATCCATGCCAAGGGAGACGACCGCTACCTCGCCGAAAAAGGGCTCTCCAACTACTGGGGGTACAACACCCTCTCCTTCTTCGCCCCCGAGCCCGGCTACAGCAACGCCGAGCGCCCTTCCGACGTCCTCGTCGAGTTCAAGTCCATGGTCGCCAACCTCCATGCCGCCGGCATCGAGGTCATCCTCGACGTGGTCTACAACCACACCTCCGAAGGCAACCAGATGGGCCCCACCTACTCGTTCCGCGGCATCGACAACGCCAGCTACTACCGCCTCTCCCCCGAGGACCCGCGCTACTACATGGACTTCACCGGCTGCGGCAACACGTTCAACATGGTCAACCCCCGCGTGCTGCAGCTCATCATGGACAGCCTTCGCTACTGGGTCGAGCACATGCACGTCGACGGCTTCCGCTTCGATCTGGCCAGCACGCTGGCCCGCGAGCTGCATGAAGTCAACAAGCTGGGCGCGTTCTTCGACATCATCCATCAGGACCCCGTCCTCAGCCAGGTGAACCTCATCGCCGAGCCGTGGGACCTGGGCGCAGGCGGCTACCAGGTCGGCAACTTCCCCGTGCTGTGGCAGGAATGGAACGGCAAATATCGCGACACCGTTCGCCGCTTCTGGAAGGGCGACGGCGGACTCGCCTCCGAGTTCGCCACCCGCATCAGCGGCTCCAGCGATCTCTACGAGTGGAGCGGCCGGCGCCCTCATGCCAGCGTCAACTTCATCTGCGTCCACGACGGCTTCACGCTCAACGACCTGGTCTCCTACGACCAAAAGCACAACGAAGCCAATAAAGAAGACAATCGCGACGGCGCAAGCGACAACGATAGCTGGAACTGCGGCGCCGAGGGCCCGACTAAGGACCGCAAGATCATCGATCTCCGCGAGCGCAAAAAACGCTCGATGCTCGCCACGCTCGTCCTCTCGCAGGGCATCCCCCTGCTGCTGGCCGGCGACGAGCGCGGCCACACCCAGCGCGGCAACAACAACGCCTACTGCCAGGACAACGAGCTCGCCTGGCTCCCCTGGACCTGGGGCGACCACGAACAGAAGCTCCTCGACTTCACCCGCCAGGTCATTCAAATCTGGCACGAACAGCCCACCTTCCATCGCCGCCGCTTCTTCCACGGCAAAGACCTCCGCCGCAACGCCGCCCCCGAAATCTCCTGGGTCGATCCAGCCGGCAACGAAATGACCGACGAGCAATGGAACGAGCCCCACATGCGCTGCCTGGGCGTCCATTACCACGGCGGCATGATCGACCACGACGAGTACGGCGAGCCGATCATCGGCGACCACATCCTCATCCTGTTCAACGCCGACCACACGCTGACCATCCCGTTCAAGCTGTCGGAGCTGCCCAACGGCGATAAATGGCAGCGGCTGTTCGACACCTTCGAGGACCCCAGGCCCCGCGACGAGCCGACCCCCGCCACCGCCAAGGCCATCGAAGGCCCTCAGATCGAGGTCTCGCAGCCCTACAAGCTCCGCCCCGTGTCGATGGCCGTCTTCACCGCCCCCGCCCAAGAACGAAAAGGCGAAACCCGCCCCCTGGCCGGATAAGAGCTTGCGCAATGATTCCCTCCTCGAAGGAAGGGGATAGCGCGTTGCCATTGCCAAGAGTTAGGGGTGGCGCAGCTCAGCCGGCGGGGCACTAGCCGGTTGTTTGCCGGCCCGACCGTGGGCTAGCGAGCTTACGGCTCATCCTAAAATCAAGTCGTGACAAAGCGCTAGGGGCGGGATTCGCGTATCGCCCCCAAGCGCGCCCCGGCGCCCAGCAGTGCCGACATCAGCAATGGCGCCCAGGCGCTCGGTTCAGGAATCGGCGTAGCTATTGCAATACCGTAACCGTTCACGCCCTGGGGAGCAGTGACGGCGCGGGTTGACCGGCGATGCGCGCTACGACGGCGTCGGTGAGAAAGTCGAAGACGTTGCGGACCTGCTGTCGGCAGGTTTCGCCGACAGTGAGGATGGTCTCGACGAACCGGCTGCCGGCGGCGCTCTGCGTGCCGAAGGAGAGTTTCCGCC
>JADLBW010000160.1 GCA_020847515.1 Pirellulales bacterium
AAAACATGGGCGTGAATATCGATGAGCCCGGGTGTAACCAGCAGGCCCGCGGCGTCGATAGTCTGGCGCGCCCGGCCGTTGATCTTCGCGGCGACGGCGGCGATCTTGCGGTCCTTGATCGCAACGTCGCGAATGCCGTCGATGTTGTTCCTGGGGTCAATCACGCGGCCGCCGCGCAGGACTATGTCGTAGTCCTGCGCGGCGGCGGCGGCGCACAACAAAAGCAGCAGGGAGCGCATTTACTTCTTTTGCGCGGCGGCGAGGGCCTGATCGAGATCCCAGAGAATGTCTTCGAGGTCTTCGAGGCCGATAGACAGCCGCACCATGTCGGGCTTGACGCCGGCGGCCATTTGCTGGTCGGCGGTCAACTGCTGGTGGGTGGTCGAGGCGGGGTGGATGACGAGACTGCGCGCGTCGCCGACGTTGGCCAGGTGCGAGAGCATCTGCAGGCTGTCGACGAACTTGCGGCCGGCCTCGTAGCCGCCCTTGATGCCGAACGAGAATACCGCGCCTGCGCCCTTGGGAACGTACTTCTGAGCCAGGGCGTAGTAGGGGCTCGAGGGCAGCGACGGATAGTTCACCCACATCACGTCTTCGTGGTCTTCCAGGAACTTCGCCACGGCAATCGAGTTTTCGACGTGACGTTCCATGCGCATGCCAAGGGTCTCGATGCCTTGCAGGAACAGGAAGGCGTTGAAGGGGCTGATGCAGGGGCCCAGGTCGCGCAGACCTTCTACCCGGGCGCGAAGGATGAACGAGATAGTCACGAACAAGTCCCAGAACACCATGCCGTGATAGGCCGGCGAGGGTTTGGTGAGTTGCGGGAAGTCGCCCTTCGACCAGTCGAAGCGGCCGCCGTCGACGATGACGCCCCCAATCGAGGTGCCGTGGCCGCCCATGAACTTCGTGAGCGAATGCACGACGATGTCCGCGCCATGGTCGATGGGGCGGCAGAGATAGGGCGAGGCGAAAGTGTTATCGATCACCAGCGGCAGGTTGTGATCGTGAGCGACCTTGGCGACAGCTTCGATGTCGAGCACGTTGCCGCGCGGGTTCGAGATGGTCTCCGCGTAAATCAGCTTGGTCTTCGATGTAATCGCCTTGCGGAAGTTATCCGGATCGTCGGGCTCGACGAACTTCACGTTGTAGCCAAGCCGGCGGAAGCTCACGTCGAACTGGGTGTAGGTGCCGCCGTAAAGCGTGCTGGCCGTCACCATCTCGTCGCCGGATTCCATCAGCGAGTTCACGGTGAGAAACTGCGCCGCCTGTCCGCTGGACAACGCGAGCGCGGCTGCGCCGTTCTCGAGCGACGCCACACGCTGCTCCAACACGTCGGTGGTGGGGTTCATGATGCGCGTGTAGACGTTGCCGAACTGCTGCAGCGCGAACAGCGACGCGGCATGATCGGAGTTATCGAACGTGTATGAGGTGGTCTGGTAGATCGGCACCGCGCGCGCATGCGTACTGGGGTCGGTTTTGAAACCGTGATGCCGCGCGCGCGTATTGAAGCCAAATTTGCGTTCTTCGGACATATCGGGGTCCTCCTTAGTTAGTCAAGCCAGGATTTGAGATTTTCTTTGACGAAGTCGTCGTCGGTGAGATACGGATAGAGCCGGCAGACGCGGTCGATTTCTTCCATCTGGCCGGGCGAAAGGTCTTCGTTCGGGTCCAGGCACCAGCGTCCTTCCAGCAGCCCTTGGCGGCGCAGAATCTCATGAATGCCGGCGATGCAGCCGTGAAAGTGATTGGCGGCATCAAACAGCGCGGCGTTCGAGTCAGTCACCTGCGCGGCCAGCGTCAAGAGCTCATCGTTGGCGCCGCGCGAGGCATGGCAGCGGCCAAGGAGTTCGACGGCGCGTTTCGTCCAGGCGGCCCAGTGCCCGAGCAAGCCCCCGGCGAAGCGGACAGACCGGTCGCCGAAGCGGAACTCGGTGATGAGGTCAAGGACGATGTTGTCGTCGTTGCCGGTGTACAGGGCGATGTCCTGGGCGCGGCTCGATTCGGCCACCGCGCGCACCACGTCCAGCGTCTGGTAGCGATTAAACGGCGCGATTTTGATGGCCACCACGCCTTCGATTTCCGCGAACTCGCGCCAGAAGCTGTAGGGCAGGAGACGGCCGCCGACCGCGGGTTGGAGGTAGAAGCCGACCACCGGGAGCACACTGGCGACCGTGCGCGCATGCTCGATCAACATCGGCACGGTGGCTTCCTTCAAGGCGGCGAGGCTCAGCAGGCCGGCGTCGTAGCCGAGGTCGCGGGCGAGCGTCGCCTCTCTGACCGCCTGCGATGTCAGGCCGCAGATGCCCGCCACTTTCACCACATCGTGGCCGCGCATTTCCTCGGCCGCCAGGCGCAGCACCGGCTCGAAGAGCCCCACCTGGGGGTCGCGAATGGCAAACTGCGTCGTGTGCACGCCGACGGCGAGCCCACCGGAACCGGCGGCGAGATAGTAGCGTGTGAGGGCACGCTGCCGCCGCTCGTCCAGTTTTCTATCGGCCGTCAAAGCTAGCGGATGCGCTGGGATGACGACGCCTTCCCGCAATTTATCGCGCCACATAGTTCAGAACGTCCCGTCCCGCGCTTCGAAATGAGTGGGTTTGTTGAGACTGCGCCCACCCGCCCCAATCCACTGCGCAATCCATTCGATAACCTGGTCCACGCTCACCGTCGGGTAGCCGAACAGACGAAAACACTGCGCCGCGTTGTTGAGCAGGGCGGTGGGCCGCTCTTCGCCGGCGAACTCCGGGGCGACCCCAAAACGCCGTCCGAATTCCCGAGCCACCCAGCGGACGGAGATCGTCTCGGGTCCGGTGAGGTTGAGCACCAAAGGCGGCGAGGAGGCATGGAGCAGCGAGCGAAGGCAGACCGAGTTCGCGTCGCCCTGCCAGATGACGTTGGCGTTGCCCATGGTGAGATCGACGGCCTGGCGCTCGAACACTTTGCGCCCGATATCGTAAAGGACGCCGTACCGGAGTTCGACGGCGTAGTTCAACCGCAACAGCGTGACCGGCGTACCGTGGACGGCCGAGAAATGCGTGAACATGCG
>JADLBW010000161.1 GCA_020847515.1 Pirellulales bacterium
GCAAATCCAATCGCGGATCTTCAAACGACCCCGACTTCACTTCACAATCTGCCCAACGCACGACCATCACTCCAAAAAAACAATCATACGCAACAGCCTCCTGCTAGCATGTGTATAAGGACGAGCCCTCGCGGGGAGGGTCGGGGAGGAGGTAGGAAGCAGGCACGCGCAGCATCTGCCACTTGCCGCGAGGTCTTCACTCGCCCGCCGTCAGCGCCCGCCAAGCAAGCTTCATGCACCCGGCCACCGGCTGTGAAACCGTCGCCACCGGATCCGGCTGAAGTCCCTTGCCGGCCAGTCGCTGGAGCAGCTCGCGGCGCAAGACCTCGCTGCCGCAGATCACCCCTCCTGCCAGCGCCAGGGGAAACCGCTCCCCCAGGTGCAAGCGCCGCACGAGCGTATCGATCATTGCGGCCAGTTCTTCGGCAGCTTGTTGAACGATCCCGCCGGCGGCCGCATCTTCTTGCCGCGCGCAGTGTTCTACCGCATCGGCCAGGCTCGCGATCGCGCCGCGAACGTCGCCGGTTTGCTCCAGGGCCCCCAGCATCGCCCGCGGGTCGTCAACCTGCAGCCGTTCGAGTAGCGTCTGGCTAAGCCTGGTGGATGGCGAGCGGCCGTCCGCGGCGCGGGCAACCGCTTCCAGAGCCCGCCGGCCGATCCAGTAGGCGCCTCCTTCGTCGCCATAGTGGTAACCCCAGCCGCCGATAATCAGCCGCTCGCCGGCGGCGGTCACGCCAATCGCCGCCGATCCGGTCCCCACAATCAGCGCCGCGCCCCAGCCCGCCGGCGTACCCTCGACGAGCACCGGCTCGACGTCGTGTTCGAACCGCACAGCCCGCGCCAACTGCCGCTCGCGGGCCCAGGCCGCAATCTTGTCGCGCATGCTCTGGCGCCCGGCGCCCGAGATCGCCAGCAGCGCCACGTCGGCGGTCGCTCTCGGTAGCCGGGCGTCGCCCCAGGCTGCGTCAACCGCCCCGCCCAGGTTCTCAAGCGCCCTTTCCAGTCCGACCGCCCGCGGATTGGACGACGCTGCGCGGCCCCGGCCGACGACCGTTGGCGGGCCGCCCCCATGGCCCCGCGCCAGCCAGGCCTCGGTCTTTGTGCCGCCGCCGTCGACGCCTAGTACGTAGAGCTCGGTCACGGGCATCTCGGAAGAAATGGATAAAGCCAGCCGCCCGCCGAGCAAGCATTCTCGCCGGACCGCCCGGGCTCCGCGAGCATGGCAGACACAGCGATGCGTCCGACTACACGGCCGCCGGGCGTCACGCCTGGCCGTTGCTGTGAACGCCGGTCGCCTGCAGCGCCTGCCGCAAATGACCGCGGGACGCCTCGAGCGCTGCACGGGCGTCGTCCGGACTCAGCCCCAGGCGGTGGGCGAGAATTGCCGTTTTGACTTCGCCGTTGCACCGCTGCAGCAATTCGGCCGCGGCGTCCGCCGTCACCCCCGTCACCGAGCAGATAATCCGCTTGGCCCGCTCGAGCAGCTTCGAATTGGTGGCGTTCATATCCACCATCAGGTTGCCGTAGGTCTTGCCGATGCGGACCATGGCGCCGGTGGTCAGCATGTTGAGCACCATCTTGGTGGCGGTGCCGGCCTTCATGCGGGTCGAGCCGCTGAGCACCTCCGGACCGACCACTGGGATAATGCTGAGGTCGGCCCGGGCCCGCAAGGCCGCGTCGCGGTTGCAGGCCAGTCCAATCGTGAAGGCGCCTTGGCTGCGGGCGTAATCGAGGGCGCCGATGACGTACGGCGTGCGACCGCTGGTCGCGATGCCAACCAGTACGTCGTGGCTGCATAGATCGATTTTGCGCAAGTCCTCGGCCGCCATCTCTTGGGAATCCTCGGCGCCTTCCACCGCCTTGAGCATGGCCCCCGGGCCGCCGGCGATGATGCCCACCACTTGCGACGGATCGGAGCGAAACGTCGGCGGGCATTCCGCCGCGTCGAGCAGTCCCAGCCGGCCCGAGGTCCCCGCGCCGATGTATACCAACCGGCCGCCGTGCGACAGGCGATGGGCGATTACCTCGATCGCCTTGGCGATGTGCTCTGCCTCGTGGGCGACCGCCGCCGCGCACTTGGCGTCCTCCGCGTTGATCAGACGCACCAGCTCCAGCGGCGTCAACGTGTCGAGGCGTTCGGAGGCGGGATTCCGCGCTTCGGTGGTCAGGTGTTCCAACATGAAATCGATTCTAGTAACCGTCCAGCGCAGGATACAGATTTGCTGCGCGAAAGTGAGTAAAGTTTGCGCGTGCCCTGCTGCGGCCCAGCGGGCCAAGGTTATACTGGAGGTGCTTGGATCGTAGATAGACCGGCCGCGCCGCTCGGCGTCGAACCGTCGGCGAACCGTCAGCGAGATGGCGCCGCTCCGCCAGAGCCTTCCTTTTTCGCGTCCGATCAGCGCCGACGTCCTCGCGCGGCTACCGTATCCGCACGGCGCGGGACGGGCCGGATATCTATCTAAACCGTAATCAATGCCCATGGGAACGTTCGCCGTATCGACCGGGAGATTGCCGCTCCACCCGGTCGATATTGCGGTGGTCGCCCTGTACTTGTTGGCCATGCTGGCAGTCGGCGTCTGGGTGGGCCGCGGTCAAAAGACCACCAAGGACTACTTCCTGGGCGACCGCTCGCTCCCCTGGTGGGCGGTGCTGCTGTCGATCGTCGCCACCGAGACCAGCACCGTCACTTTCTTGAGCATCCCCGGCATGGCCTACGCCGCCGGCGGCGATTTGCGGTTCCTGCAGATCACGTTCGGCTACATCGTCGGCCGCACACTGGTGATGGCCGTGCTGCTGCCGCTCTATTTTCGGGGCGAGCCGTTTACCGCTTACGAGGTGCTGCAGCGGCGGTTTGGCCGGCTCTCGCGCCGCGCCACCTCGCTGCTGTTTCTGATCACGCGCAATCTCAGCGACGCGCTGCGGCTCTACCTGTC
Source organism: Pirellulales bacterium (assembly GCA_020847515.1). Classification (GTDB taxonomy): domain Bacteria; phylum Planctomycetota; class Planctomycetia; order Pirellulales; family Lacipirellulaceae; genus Lacipirellula. The sequence continues at coordinate 2,934 of JADLBW010000161.1, forward strand.
GGCCCTGGTGCTGCAGGCCGCCATGGGGCTCGATCTGCCGACGTCGATCGTCGTCATGGGCGTCGTCACCCTCGTCTACACCTACATCGGCGGCGTGAAGTCGGTCATCTGGAACGATTGCGTGCAGTTCGCCATTTACATCGTCGGGGCCTGTTTAGCGCTCAACGAAATCATCGCCGGTCTGCCGGGCGGCATGGCACAGTTTCGCCAGTTTGCCCTGGAGCACGACAAGCTTCGCGTTTTCGACTTCGATCTCAGCCTGGTCAAACCCACGATGACCTTCTGGGCGGGGCTGGTGGGCGGGGCGTTTCTCACCGGCGCCACCCATGGCGCCGACCAGCTCACCGTGCAGCGCCTCCTCACGGCCCGCAGCCAACGCGGGGCGGCGCTTGCCCTGGTCGCCAGCGGCGTCGTGGTCTGTCTGCAATTCGCGCTGTTTCTGGTCATCGGCGTCGGGCTCGCGGCGTTCTTCGCCGCTCACCCGGAGGGCGCCTCCCAAATCAACAGTAACGACCAGGCGTTCGCCTACTACATCGTCCATTACCTCCGGCCGGGGTTCGTCGGCCTGACGCTCGCAGCCGTCTTCTCCGCCGCCATGTCGACCCTGTCGGGCTCGCTCAATTCCTCAGCCACCGCCCTGGTCAAGGACTTCATCATCCCGCTGCGGCGCCAGCCGCTTAGCGAGACGGCCGAACTGAACGTCTCGCGGCTCGCCACCGGGCTGTTCGGCGTGCTGCAAATCGGCATCGCCCTGGCCAGCCACCTGCGCAGCGCCGACCAGAGCGTCGTGCAAAGCGTCCTGTCGATCGCCGCCTTTACGAGCGGGCCGATGCTGGGACTCTACCTCTTGGCCGTGCTCACGCCGCGAGTGCGCGAGCCGGCGGCCCTGGCTGGCTTTGGGGCGGGACTGGCGCTGCTGGCCTACATGGAGTTCAGCACCTGGCCAAGCTGGCCTGTGGAGTCGCTCCGCTGGCCCGCGGCGCCGGTGTACTGGCTCTGGTACGCTACCATCGGTTCGCTCGTGACGCTCGCGGTCGGCTGGTCGCTTAGCCTTTCCCCGCTGAATACGACTGCCGCCGACATCGATCCTTCTTAGCGTTTTCACCAATGATCAGAACTTCTACGCGACCTACCATCCGCCCGGCGCTGCTGATGATCCTCAGTGCGGGCCTCGCCGCGGCGACAGCGCCCCTCCGCGCCGAACTGCCGGTCGTACCGCCTGGGCAACTGGGCCTCAGCGCCGAGCACCTCCAGCGGATCGACGCCGTCGTCGACGGGCAGCTCCGGGCCGGGAATCTCCCCGGATGCGTCGTCGCCATCGGCCGCACCGGCGGCATAGGTTTCCTGAAGGCCTATGGCCGGCGGCAGATCGAGCCCAGCGAAGAGTCGATGACGACTGACACCCTCTTCGATATGGCGTCCCTTACCAAGCCCGTCGCCACCGCCGCCAGCGTGATGATCCTTGTCGAGCGCGGCCAGGTGCGGCTGCGGAACCCCGTGGCCGATTACCTTCCCGACTTCGGCGCCAACGGCAAGGATCAGATCACCGTCGAGGACTTGCTCATCCATCGCGGCGGCTTGATTCCCGATAACTCGCTGGCGGACTACCGGGACGGCCCCGAAAAGGCCTGGGAGCGAATCTATGCCCTCGAGGCCAAGGAGCCGGGCGAACGGTTCGTCTACTCCGACGTCGGTTATCTCGTCCTCGGCAAGCTCGTGAACCAGGTAAGCGGCCAGACTATCGCCCAGTTCGCTAAGGAAAACATCTTTCAACCGCTGGGGATGGAGGATACCGGCTTTACTCCCGATGAAGCCCTGCGCCGCCGCGCCGCCCCCACCGAGCAGCGCGACGGCAACTGGCTCCGCGGCGTGGTCCACGATCCGCGAGCGGCCCTGCTGGACGGCGTCGCCGGGCATGCCGGCTTGTTCTCGACCGCCGCCGACCTGGCCCTCTACTGCGACGCCATGCTGCGAGGCGCCCGCTGGGGCGACGGCCAGTCCGGCGTTATGAGCCGCGCTACGCTCGCCGAGATGCTTCGCCCGCGCGACGTGGCAGGCAACCTTCGCGCCCTCGGCTGGGACGTCCGCAGCGGCTACTCGACCAACCGCGGCGAGCTGTTCAGCGAGCGGGCCTTTGGCCACGGCGGCTTCACGGGCACTGCGATGTGGATCGACCCGAAGCTCGATCTGTTCGTGATCTTCCTCTCCAACCGCCTGCACCCGGATGGCCAAGGCAACGTCAACCCGCTCGCCGGGCGGATCGGCGCCATCGCCGCCGCCGCCATCGTCGACCGACAGGGTCGGGATTCTGTGGCGACAGGAGGCCTTACACTGTCGGCAGACTCACCAGTCGCAAAAGCATCCCGACCCCTTTCAAGCACCGCGCAAAACCCCCCTCCCTTGAAGGCAGGGGCTAGGGAAGGGACGGCAACTCGCCACGCTTCGCCCGGAAAGAAACGGCATCGCCAGCACGTTGATTCACAAACTCACGCCGATCGCCCCTCGCCTAAGCTCTCCCCGAACGGGAGAGGGACCGCAGCAGGGAGAGGCTCCGGAAGCGTCCTCACCGGCATCGACGTGCTGGTCCGCGACGACTTCAAGCCCCTCCAGGGCCGTCGCGTCGGCCTGATCACTAACCACACCGGCCTCAGCCGCGATGGCCAGCGGACCGTCGATCTGCTCCACCAGGCCGACGGCCTGGAGCTATTCGCCCTATTCAGCCCTGAGCACGGCATCGCCGGCAAGCTCGACCGCGAAGGGATCGGCGACGAAGTCGACGCCGCCACCGGCCTGAAGGTCTTCAGCCTTTACGACGGCCCCAATCGCCGTCCCAAGCCCGAGCAGCTTGAAGGCCTCGACACCCTGGTGTTCGACATTCAAGACGTCGGCGCGCGTTTTTACACCTACGCCTCCACGATGGGCTGGGCGATGGAAACGGCCGCCCTGAACAACCTCAGGTTCGTGGTACTCGACCGCCCCAACCCGATCGGCGGCCTCGCCGCCGAGGGCCCCTTGGCCGACGAGGGGCGCGAGTCGTTCGTCGGCTTCCACACGATTCCCGTGCGGCATGGCATGACCGTCGGCGAGCTCGCGGAGATGTACCGTGCGGAGCGCGATCTCAAAGTAGACCTGGAGGTCGTCAAATGCGACGCCTGGCGCCGCCGCGACTACTGGGACGCCACCGGGCTGGCGTGGGTCAACCCCTCGCCCAACATGCGGAGCCTCGCTGAAGCGGTTCTCTATCCCGGCATGGGCCTCTGGGAAACCACCAACCTGTCGGTCGGCCGCGGCACGGATACGCCGTTCGAGGTGCTGGGCGCCCCTTGGATCGACGCCCGCCAGTTCGCCGCCGAGCTGAACGCCGCCGGCCTGCCGGGGGTGCGGTTTGTGCCGATTCAATTCACGCCCGAGGCCAGCAAGTACTCCGGCGAAAAGTGCGGCGGCGTCAACGTCATCGTCGTCAACCGAGCGAAGTTCGAGCCGATCGCCCTGGGGCTGGAACTCGCCTGCACGCTCCGCCGGCTCTATAAGGACCAGTGGCAAACCGACGCCGCCGACCGGCTCTTGATCAACCAGCAGGCGTACGACGCGATTCTCAGCGGCAAGAGCCGTCAGGAGATCCAGAAGCTGTACAAGTCGGACCTGGAAGAATTTCGCAAGCGCCGCCAAAAGTTCTTACTGTACCACGAATAATTCAGTGAGCCGCGCCGCCGCGAAAGATTTCCAGGGTGTTGCGCTCCTTGCCGACTAGCTTCCGGCCCCTTGGGCCTTTGGGAAGACGCGCTAAGCTCGAATTTTGCATTTTTTTGCCCGCGAAGGAGCGCGAATGAACGCGAAATGCGAGCAATGGGAGTCTTCTAACTGCTGCGGTTAATCGGCGCCTACGAAAACCGAAGTGATTCTTGGCATCCGTTTCCTTCTTTCGCGTCTGCTCGCGCTTTTTCGCGGGCTCTAAAAAAGTGCAAAAGTCGAGCTAACTTCCGGATCTCGGCAGACGTCAATGCAAACCACTGCCGCAACACTCGTTGACCAACTGTCCGCGCTGTTAGGCCACGATCGCGTCCTCGCCGCCGCCGAGGACGTTGCCGTCTACGCCTACGACGGCACGCCCGTACTGCGGCAGAACCCCGCCTGCGTCGTCTTCCCAATCACGACCGAAGAAGTCGCCGCCTGCGTGAAGATCGCCGCAGCCAACCAAACGCCGATCGTCACCCGCGGCTCGGGTACCGGACTCAGCGGCGGCAGCGTACCGCTGGTCGGCTCCATGGTGCTGTGCCTGGCGCGCATGAACCGCGTGCTGGAAGTCGACCCTCGCAATCTGACGATCGACGTCGAAGCCGGCGTCGTCACCGCCACGGTCGAAGAAACCGCCGCCCGCTACGGGCTCTTTTATCCGCCCGATCCCGGCTCGCGCAAGATCTCGACCATCGGCGGCAACGTCGCCGAGAACTCGGGCGGCCTGCGCGGCCTCAAGTACGGCGTCACCCGCGACTACGTCATGGGACTGGAGGCGGTCCTCGCCACGGGCGAGGTCGTCTGGCTGGGCAACAAATGCGTCAAGGACGTCGCCGGCTATAACCTGCGGGACCTGTTCATCGGCTCCGAGGGAACGCTCGGCATTGTCACCCGCGTCCTGTTGAAGCTCCTCCCCCTGCCGCAGGCGCGGCAGACGATGCTCGCCTCCTTCACCTCGATCGAGGCCGCCGGCGAGACCGTCTCGGACATCATCGCCGCCAAGATCATCCCCTGCACGCTGGAGTTCCTCGACCAGCAGACCCTGCGCTGCGTCGAGCAGTTCGCCCACGTCGGCCTGCCGACCGAGGCGGCGGCCATCCTGATCATGGAGACCGACGGCCATCCGGCGGTCGTGGCCGAGGAATCGGCCGCCATGGCGAAGATCGCCGCCCGGCGGGGCGCCATCGAAGTCCGCACCGCCGCCGACGCCGCCGACGCCGAGCGACTGCTCACCGCCCGCCGCAGCGCCTTCTCAGCCCTGGCCCGCGTGCGGCCCACCACCATTCTGGAAGACGTCACCGTCCCCCGCAGCGAACTGGCCGGCATGGTGGGCTTCATCGCCGCCACGGCCGCCAAATACCGCCTGTCGATCGGCACGTTCGGCCACATGGGCGACGGCAATCTCCACCCGACGTTCCTGGCCGACGAACGCGACGAGGACGAAATGCACCGCGTCGAGCAGGCTCTGTCGGAGATCGTCGATCGCACGCTCGCCGTGGGCGGTACCATCACCGGCGAGCACGGCGTAGGATTGGCCAAAAAGCCCTACCTCCGCCAGCAACTGGGCGATCACAGCTACCAGCTCCTAAAGCTGGTCAAACGCGCCCTCGACCCCCACGGCCTGCTCAACCCCGGGAAGATCTTCGATTGTTTACAGGAGTAGGTGTCTCGCAGAGGCGCGGAGCCGCAGAGGGTGAAAGGTTACGTCCGCTCGCTTTAGAGATAATGAAAACCTCCCTTAACTCGCGCCTTGGCGATATCTTTGCGCCTCCGCGGCTCTGCGAGAGTTCCTGTTCGATTTTTTTGCCTGCCAGCAAACGTGCCTGAACCTAACCTTTTGAAGTCGCTCGATTACTCCGTCCTGCAGCAGTGCATGCATTGCGGGATGTGCTTGCCGACCTGTCCGACGTACGACGCTACGAAGTTCGAGCGCAGCAGTCCCCGCGGTCGCATTCGCCTGATGCGCGAAATTGCCGACGACCGCCTCCAGGTCTCCCCCGCGTTCGCCGAGGAGATGTCCTATTGCCTCGGCTGCCTCGCCTGCCAGACGGCTTGCCCGGCCGGCGTCGATTACGCCACCCTCTTCGAGAACGCTCGCGCCGAGGTCGAGCGCAGCGGCGTCGCCAGCACCCCTCCCCGGCGGCTGATTCGCTGGATCACGATGTCGGTGCTGTTCCGCCGGCCGCGGCTGTTGCGGCTCTTCGGGCGCCTCCTCTGGCTCTACCAGCGCTTGGGCGTGCAGCGAGCCGTACGCACCCTCGGCGTGCCAAGACTCTTGCCAAAGCGGCTCGAGCGACTCGAATCGATGGCGCCGACCGTCCGCGCTCCCTTCTCCAATCAGCGCATCCAGCCGCAAGAGCTTCCTGCCGGCGGCGAGCCTCGTTATAAAGTCGCGCTGCTCACCGGCTGCGTTCAAGACTTGCTTTACGCCAATATCAACCGCGCCACGGCCGACGTGCTGCTGGCCAACGGCTGCCAGGTCTTCACCCCGCCGGTGCAGTACTGCTGCGGCTCGCTGCACGCCCACAACGGCGAGCTGGAACTCGCCCGTGACCTGGCCCGCCGCAATCTCGACATGTTTCCAGTCGCCGAGCTCGACGCGATCATCACCAACGCCGGCGGCTGCGGCTCGCACCTCAAGAAGTTCGCTCACCTGCTTGGCGACGACCCGGCCTACCGCGAGCGCGCCGCCCGGTGGGACGCCAAGGTCTTCGACATTCACGAGTGGCTCGTCAGGATCGGCATTCGACCGCCGCAGAATCTGGTTCGCCCGCCCGCCGCCGGTTCGCCGCAAACCATTGCGTACGACGCCTCCTGCCATCTGCTGCATGGCCAGCGAGTCGCACGCCAGCCGCTGGAGGTTCTCCGCCTGATCCCCAGCGCCACGCTTGTGCCTCTGGCCGAATCCGACTGGTGCTGCGGCGCCGCAGGCGTGTACACGCTCACCCAACCTGAGCAGTCCGCAAAGCTGCTGGCCCGCAAGCTCGATCACATCGCCGCCAGCGGCGCGACGATCCTCGCCACCGGCAATCCAGGGTGCCTGCTGCAGCTTGAAACCGCCATGCGCAACGACCCCCGCCTGGCGCAGGTCCGGGTCTGCCATCCTGTGGAGCTGTTGGCCGATGCCTATGCCGCCGAAAATCCATAAACCTAACGGCAATAATGATTTCGGGCGTGGCGAGCAGGCCCGCGCGCAGCCTGGCGGGCGCTTTTTTATGACTTTCCAGTACTAATCAGGCAGCCGGCGCGCCTTACTACAATACGGCATTCGCTCGTCTCCCTCGTCAGGTCAGGTTTTGGGCGGCCAACGTGGCGGAACAGCCTCTTGCACAGTCCGATCGCGGCGATAACGGCGCGTCGCTGGCCGCCGACCAGCGGCGGGACGCCTTTGCGCGGCTCTTTGCCAAGTACGACCGCTGGTTGTTCTCCTATCTGGTCACGCTGCTGGCCAATCCGGCCCACGCGGAAGAGGTGTTCCAAGAGGTCTGCGTGGTCGTCTGGCGGATGTCCGACCAGTTCGAACTGGGAACCGACTTCGTCAAGTGGGTCAGCGTCATCGCCCATAACCAGGTCCGCAAGTTCCGCCGCCAGTCGAAGCGCAGCGGCTTCCCGCTCAGCGACGAAACCTGCGAGCGCCTCGCCGCCGACGCCGCCCGCGGCGCCGATCTGTTCGATTTCCGCCGCGACGCCCTGCGGGGCTGCCTCGCCAAGCTTCACGCCCGCGACCGGCAACTGGTGCAGCGGTGCTACAGCGAATCGTCCGCGAGCTTCAAGACCATCGCCGAAGACCTGGGCCGGCCGGCAAACACGGTATACAAGGCGCTTAATCGCATCCGCCGGTCGCTCCACGAGTGCATCGATCGGACCCTTTCTGCGGAGGGGCTGCTATGACGGCGCCCTGGACCAGCGACCGGTTGCTGGAGGCCGTCGGCCAGTTGTGCAACGGCACGCTCCCGGAGTCCGAAGGCCGGCAGCTCGACGAACTACTGCGCGACGATCCGCAGGCCCGCCGGCTCTACACCAACTACATGTGGGTCCACGCCTGCCTGTACGCCGAAGGCGGCTCGCTCGTCGCCGACTCCGCGACGCCGGCGAGCGAACGGCCAGCGACGTCGCCCGACTACGGCCAGCGGCTCGACCTCGCGAGCGGTCCCCCCGCCGCTCAAGCGCTGCGCAGCAGGGCCTGGTGGGTCGCCTTGGCCGCGACGATCCTCGGCGTGGCAGCGTTCTCCAGTTGGCTGACCTACCGATTAACCGACGGTCGGCGACTGGCGCACAGCCCCGGTGCGGCCCCTGCAAGCCGGGGCTCGGATCCCGCCGCCAGTTCGCCTGCGGCGGTCGTCGCCCGCATTACCGGCACGCACAACTGCCTGTGGCGCGATCCCCATACGGCGCTAGGCTACGGTTCGTCGCTGGCCGCCGGGCAGCGAATTGAGCTGGCCGAAGGATTGGCCGAGATCACGTTCAACGATGGCGCGGCGGTCCTGTTGGAAGGCCCGGCGACGTTCGACGTCAACGCCTCGGATAAGGTTGGCCTCCGCGCCGGTCGCCTCGCCGCCGTCGTCCCGCAGCGGGCCCGCGGCTTTCGCATTCACACCGCTGCCCTCGATTTGTTTGAAGCGGGGACCGAGTTCGGCCTGATCGCGCGGGAATCGGGCGCCGCCGAGGTGCACGTCTTCAGCGGCCTGGTGAAGGCGGACGTACTGGACGCCGCCGGACGCGCCTTCCGCCGCATCGAGCTCAACGCCGCCGAGGCCGCCCGCATCACGCCCCTGGCCACGACCATCGCCGAATTCCCCGCCGACGACGCCCAGTTCGTGCGCAATATCATGCCGCCGGTCGGGCCGCACGACGGTCTGTTGGCCGACGAGGCCTTCCGTTACCCCGAGGGACCGCTGGAGGCCCAGAACGGCGGCTTCGGCTGGGCCGGTCCGTGGTTTACTACCTCCGCCGAAGACGAAGCAGGCCCCGATTCCAACAGCGTGAAGGCCGGCAGCCTGGCCGTCCAAGGCGTGGTGCCGGTCGGCAATCGGGCCTGCATCGCCGGCCATTACAACCGCATTCGCCGGCAGCTTGCCACCAGCGTCGGCGGCGTGTTCGACGCCGAGGGGCTCGTCGAGAACCAGGACGACGTCCGCCTCATCGGCCGCGACGGCAAGCGGGTCTACGTCAGCTTCCTCCAGCAGGTATCGCAGGCGGGCGACGGGTTCTACGGCGTCGAGCTTCACCGCGGCGACGGCAACGGCAACCGCGTGCTCTGCATCGGAAACGGCGCCGAGGGGGCCGGCTACGGGGCCACCTCGAACGTCAATATTTATGGCCCCAAGAATTTCCCCGCCCTGGGCGAGGAAACCAGCGAGACCAGCCTGCTGGTGATTAAGATAAGTTTCGGCGTCGACAACCGCGATACCGTCGAGGTGTTCCGCAACCCCCGGTCGCTGCGCGACGAAGCCGCCTGCCAGGCCGATGCGATCCTCCGCGGCAATTTCGCTTTCGACCGCATCAGCCTCGCCAATTTCGACGGCCGCAAAACGCACGAAGTGGACGAGATTCGAGTCGGAACCCATTTTCTGGCGGTGACGGGCCGCTGGGGTAACAATCAGGGAAGGTTGCAGCGGCAAATCGCCCGCCGCCCAGATCGACAAGGGATGAGTGTTCAATTGTCAGTCGTCCGTTGTCCGTTGTTGACCGCCATTTGTACTAGCAAGCCAAACAACAGTTCCCGACCCCCGACCCTGACCTATGACCTCTGACCTCTGACCTCTAACCTCTACCCATTACCCACTCCCGACGTACGCTGCCCCGGCCAAACTCCCAACGGCCGCGGCGGCACAACTTTTTTGGGGGACTTCTCCCGGAGGTAGCATCATGAAGCGAGTGTTCGGACTTCTTCTCTTGTGCTTCGTCGCGTCGCCCGTCGCGGCGCAAATCACCGTCGACGGCACGAAGGACGGCGCCTACGGCGGCCCGCTCGCCGTCCAGACCGTCGAAACCCAGTTCGGCGACAACTTCAGCGAGCTCGACGCCGGCTACGGCCGCATCGACGGCGGCCGGCTGTACCTGATGCTCGCCGGCAACATCGAGGCCAACTTCAATAAGCTCGAGATCTTCATCGATTCCAAGGCCGGAGGGCAAAGCGTCTTCGACAGCTCCGGCAACGACAACGCAGGCAACATGGACGGGCTGATGTTCGACGTCGGCTTCACCGCCGATTACCACGTCATCGCTCGGCGCGGCGATGCCGGCGGTCCGCGGTTCGACCTCGATTTCGCCAACCTCGGCGCCCAGTCGGCTTCGAGCCATTTAGACTTCCTCGTCGGCGGCGGCGACGCCGGCGCCGGCTCGACCGGCACGGGCGTCAACGCCAGCCCCATCGAGGTCGGTTACGACGGCAGCAATACCGCCGGCGTGCTCGGCGGCACGGCTGCGGCTGATCAAACGGCCGCCGCCGCCGTCACCACCGGCCTGGAATTAAGCATCGCCCTGAGCGACCTCGGCTACGCCGGCGGTCCCATTCAGGTGATGGTCGGCCAGAACAATCAGAACCACGATTTCTGGTCCAATCAGTTCCTCGGAGGCATCCCGCCGCAAGGAAACCTGGGCGGACCAGGCGCGAAGAACTTCGCCACGATCGACGGCAACCAGTTCTTCACCGTCGTCCCCGAACCGGCGACCGCGGCGCTGGTCGGCCTGGCCGGCCTGGCCCTTGCGCTCTTTCGCCGGAAGTAATCCTATCGTGCACCGAGTCTTCATCCGAGACTGGCATGAGTCAGAAGAGTTTGCAGCATTGCGAGTCGCCTGCAGCAGTTCGCCCTGCGTCGCCTGCCGCTCCGCCGGCAGGCGACGACGGCGATTCCCCAGGCTTGATGCCTAAAGCGATTCACAGAGCCCCTGGCCTACGCCAGGCAATTAAATCGGACTCCCGACCGACAGTCGTTTAACCTACGGCCCGGTGCGCCGTCGGCTAGAACGCGAGATATCGAGGAAAGGACATGCCATGTCTCAAGCTCGTCACAGCCATCGGCGCGGCGGCTTCAACTATCCAGGGACCGGCAAGCTTAACCGCTTCGCTCGGCCCCTACATGGTTTCACCTTGGTGGAGCTATTGGTCGTCATCGCGATCATCGGCGTGCTGGTGGCGCTGCTCTTGCCGGCCGTGCAAGCGGCCCGGGAAGCGGCCCGCCGCATGAGCTGCGGCAACAGCCTCAAGCAAATCGCCCTGGCGACGCTCAACTACGCCGACGCCAAGCAGCACCTTCCTGACAGCATCAGCATGTGGCCCGAGGATATGGACGCTGGCGGCCAGTGGCTCGGTCCGCCTGACGGCAAGATGGATCCCAAGAACGGCGGCCCCGGCTACAGCGGTCGCGGCTGGATGGTCGAGATCCTCCCGCAGATGGAACAGCAGGCCATGTACACGGGCATCATGGCCGGCCTCGCCACCGCCAAGGGCAAAACCAAATGGGGTCCGCCCCGCGGCGCCAACGGCACCGGCATGGGAGCGCCCGAGATACGCCAGTATTTGAAGCAGCAGATGCCCTGGCTCACCTGCCCCTCCGACCCCGACGCCATCCCCCGCGGCGACGTCTGGCACTGGAAGCCCGAGATCGTCGCCGTCGGCAGCTACAAGGGGGTCCTTGGCGACACCGTCATCTGGTCGGGATCGACCATCTGGCAGGACGGCACATTGCCTGATTGCCACAACAACGTCAGCGGCTGCAACGGCATGTTCTGGCGCACCACCTACTGGGCGCCCATTTCGCTCAAGGATGTCACCGACGGCCAGAGCAACACCTTCATGGTCGGCGAATCGGTCGTCCTGCAAGACTATCACGCGGCCGCGCTGTTCGCCGACGGCGACTGGGCGAGCTGCAATTCGCCGCTGAACTTCTTCATCACCGGCGTCACGCCCGAAGAACTCCAAAACGATCATTGGTACGACACCCGCGGCTTCCGCAGCCTCCATCCTGGCGGCGCCAACTTCGCCATGGGCGACGGCTCGGTGCAGTTCGTCCAGGAAGGCATCGATCACAAGCTCTACCGCGCCCTCTCGACGCGCAACGGCGACGAGCCGGCCTCCTTGAACCAATGACGCGGCGCCAAAGGTCCTGGATCTCCTTGAGGCCCGCCTGGCACACAGCAAGCAGTATGAACCGACCGTTGACGAACCGCACGGGCCGACGTCTCGTCGTCCTCCTGGCCGCCGCCCTGGGGTGCGGCGACGCCCAATCCCAGTACGACGCCGCCGTGCAAGGCTCCGTCACGGTCGACGGAGAATTGGCCCAACGCGGCACGGTGACGTTCCACCCCGTTGAAAAGGGCCCCCCAGCCTACGGCATCATTCAGAGCAACGGCACCTTCGCTCTCCGCACCGGACAGGGGGACCTCGGCAGCGTCGACGGCGGCAAGCTGCGATCGGGCGAATATATCGTCACCGTCGTCGTGCCGATGCCCGCCAACCGGAAGGAGACGGTCAACGACAGCGGCCCCCCGACCCCCAGTGCCCGGTTGACTGCCGCAAAGTACGCTTCGGCGAAAACCTCGGACCTCCGCGTTACCGTCAAGGCCGGCGAGAACATCATCCCGCTGGAACTCCAAGGCGCGTCCGCTGACCAGCCCGCCGCCGAAGCGACCCCGCCTGCCGCCGAACCGGCCGAGGAGTCAACCGCGCCCGCGGACGCCCAGCAGCCGCCGGCAACGCCTTCGGAAGAGCCGCCAACCGCCGCCGACCAGTCGCCTTCGGACGCCGCCCCATCGAATTCGGAAGCCGCCTACGCGCCCGATGCCGATGCCGCGCCCCCAGCGCCGTCCGCCCCCCCGCAAGCCCCCGATCCCGCCGCATCGCCCGCCCAGGAGGCCCAGCCCGCCCAGGAGGCCCAGCAATGACGCGCCGTCTCCCCCACGTTCTCGGCCCGATCGCCCTGGCGCTGGCAGCGGTCGTCGGCTGTGGCGGCATGTACGATTCCACCGTCAAGGGCGTCGTCAAGCTCGACGGCGCCCCCCTGCCCCGCGGCACGATCAAATACGTACCCGACAGCGGCGCCGGGGCCCCCGCCTATAGCATCATCGCCGCCGACGGCTCGTACTCGCTGCTGACCGGTCGCGAAGAAGGCCTCCCGCCGGGCGCGTATACCGTCACCGTCGTCGCCAACGAGCCTTCGAAGTCCAATCCCGACAGCAGCACCCCGCCGGCGCCCGGCAAGCCGCTGTCGCCCCCCTGGTATCGCGACGCGGCCTCCTCGCCGCTGAAGCAAACCGTGGCCCCCGGCCACAACGATCTCAATATCGACCTCTCGACGACGCCCCCCGACGGCTGGAAACCGCCGGCCCGCCGCCGCTAGCCTCGTAGCCGCTCCTGTGATGAACCTGCCCGCTGTAACCCTCTCTGATCCGGCCGCCATTGATGCTTCGATCGCCAGTCCGCCCGCCGACTCCATCGGATCGTTCCCCACCGTCGATCTCCCGCGCCGCCTGCGCGACCCGGCGTCTCGTGCGACTGACCGCGGCGCTGATGTGCCTGGCTGGCTGGACGTCACCGCCGTCTGCGGCTCGCGCCGAGGATGCCTCGGCGCCTGCCATCCTGCAAATCTTTGAAGCCCGCTGGAGTACGATCGAGGACCGCATGGCCGACATCCACGACATCGGCTACGGCCGGCTGTGGCTGCCACCCCCGGCGCGGGCCGACAGCGGCAATCAATCGGTCGGCTACGACGTGTTCGACCGGTTCGATCTCGGCCAGCCCGGGAGTGAAACCCTCTATGGCACCGAGCTCGGCCTGAAGCGGCTCATCGGCGCCGCGCACTCCGCCGGCGTGCTGGTCAACACCGACTTCATCCCCACCCACAACGGCTTCAGCGATTCCAGCACCGTCGACTCCCGCGGCACGGCGTCGACGGCCGACGATGTGTCGTTCGTCGCCGGCGGGGGGTATCCAGGCTTCGTCCTCACCCTGCCGGGCGACGTTGACGGCGACTTCCACGGCGCCTTCGAGGGGGGGCAAGAACATGAGCGGCTTTCCGGCCTGATCGACATTGCTCAAGAGAAGAACCACCAGTTCATCCGCCATCCGACGACGCCCGGCGACCCGCAAAATATTCCCGCCGGGACGCAGGGGGTCTTCGGCCGCCCGCCCGCCAACGTACCCCGTCCTTCCAACGCCCGGTTCTACCCCGACCAGGGCCTTGGCGGCACGACCGTCTTCGACCCGCGGCTGGGGTCGAGCGTCACGCTCTACGATTTCAACACGGCCGACCCGCTGGCCGGCGACCCGTACGCCGAGAACGCCCTGGGCCTGGTCATGCGCAACGCCCGCTGGATGATCCAGGAAATCGGCGTCGACGGCTTCCGCATCGACGCCGGTCGCCACTTTCCCCGCTGGGTGCTCGACTACCTTGACCAGGCGATGTTCCTGGCCAAGCGAGAGCCGCTGCTCGACGGCAGCCCGCAGCACGTCTTCAGCTTCACCGAGACAGGCTACGACTCCAGCGCGTTCATCCAGGGCTTCATCCGCAAAGACGTCGACGACGCGAACCTGGCCCAGGTCGGCGGCAACCGCGACGCCCTCGACTTCAACCTCTTCGGCGCCCTCAAGGGCAACCTCACCGCGAACGGCTTCGCCAACAACTGGCACAACATCAAGCGGGCGAGCATCGACCTAAACGACGACGGCCTCCGCAACGGCAGCCAGGGAGTCGCCTTCGCCCAAAGCCACGACGAGCTGGGCCCCTATCTGCAAAACGTCGCCTACGCCTACACGCTGATGCTTCCCGGCAACGCCATCGTCTACGCCAACGCCAGAGAGTTCGGCGCCGGCCGCGGCTTCCCCCGCGGCGGCGAGGACGACGCCCTGGGAGGCTATTACGGGGAGACGATCACCAAGCTGGTGGAGCTCCGCAATAGCCACGGCCGCGGAGACTTCCGCGAACGGTGGATCGACGACGCGTTCAATCCCAACGGCTTCTCGAACATCTACGTCTACGAGCGATCCAACTCCGCCTTGATCGGGCTGAACAGCCGCAATGATTCCTTCGTCGAAACCCGCAGCGGCGTGGCGACCGACTTCGCGCCCGGCACGGTGCTGGTCGAACTGACCGGCAACGCCGCCGATCCGACCGTCGATCCGGACAACGCCGTTGCCGAGGCGATTCGCGTCGACGCCGCCGGCCAGGTGCAGCTCAGCATTCCCAGCAATGCCGGCCACGGCCGCGGCTATGTCGTCTACGGCTTAGCGACTCCCCAGGGCGCCCTCTCCATCGGCGGCGTCTCGAAGGTCCTCGCCGGCGCGACGCCGACGGCCGCCCATAACGGCACGGCCCGCCTGGCCGACGTCGACGTCGTCACGGGCGACTCGTTCACCGTCTCCCTGAGCACCGCGCCCGTAACGCTGCCCGCCCCCGTCGGGGAGTCGAGCCCGCTGCGCGACGAGCATGCCGACGGCGACGCGGCGCTGATCAAGATCGACGGCGGCCGCGACCTGAACAACTTGCCTGGCGTCGACCACGTAACGCCGGGGAGCGTCGCCTACGGCTTCGAGGAGTTCACCGACGTCCGCTCGCCCGGTTTCGTGGCTGACGCCGCCGGGGCGAACATCGGCCCGGGCGCCGGCCAGTATTCGCAAACCATCGACGCCGCGCAGCTCGCCGAGGGCCGCCATTACATCACCGTCCGGGCCTTCCGTCATCGCAACGCCGCCACTGGCGGTGACGGCGGCCCGGCGGTGTTTAGCGACTTCACGCGCACCGTGTACGTCGACCGCCTGCCGCCCGAGGCCGCCGTCGTCAGTTTCGAGCCCTTCGCCACGAGTCCCGGCGACCTCCAAAACCGCGACCTCGTCGTCCGCTCGACCGACGGCACGGCCGATAACATGCACTTCTTCCTCGATCTGCCGGCCGGCCTCAGCGACCAGCAGATTCTGCAACTGGTAAGCGGCGCAAACGATGCCGGCCGCTACGATCGCGACAGCTTCGTCCGGGGCTACTTCGGCGTAAAGACCGGCAACCACGTCGCCACGGTCGTCGCCTTCGAGCCGAGCGGCAATGTCAACGTCGAGCGCTTCGCCGGGCTGTTTACCGATACCGGCGCAGGCGCCGGCTTCGGCGATATGAACGGCAACGGCTTTATCACCGCCGCCGACATTTCCGGCACGAGCGGCGGATCGTTTGAACAGGTCCTCTACAGCCAGAACGCCATGTTCAGCGCCGCCGCCGACGTCGACGGCGACGGGCTCGTCGATAATCGCGACCTGTTGGCGCTCGGCCCGCGTTTGATCGCGCAAGGCGCCAGCGCCCCCGGGCTCGCCGCTTACGACGCCCTGCTGCTGAAGCGCGGCGACCAGAACCACGACGCCCGCACCGACGGGGCCGACGTCCTTGCGCTCTACGCCAGCTTCGGCCAGTCGACGTGGCTGGCCGATCTGAACGTCGACGCCGTTGTCACTGTCGCCGACGTCCAGACGCTCGTCGTCGACCTTGTGCGGACCAGCGCTGCGGACTTCAACCTGGATCGCCGCGTCGACGCGGCCGACCTGCTGGCATGGCAACTGGGCGCCGCCCTGCCGGGGGCGCGGTTCGATCAAGGCGACGCCAACCTCGACGGCGTCGCCGACGCCGCCGACCTCGCCTTGTGGAACGCCGACTTTGGCAACACCTATCCCGCGCCCGGCGCCGCTGCGGCGATCCCCGAGCCCTCTTCCGCGCGACTAGTCGGGCTGGCGGCATCGATCGTCCTGTCGCTGGCGGGCCGTCCTACGCGCTTCCGGCGCCGCGAGCGGCTAACTGACAAGGCGATGCAGAAATCAGAAATCAGAAATCAGAAATCAGAGGTCAGAAATCAGAGGTCAGAGGTCAGAGGGCGCTGCGAGCGGCCAACTTACAGGCAATGCACTAGACACCCGCGGCCCGCTACTGCGGGCCCACATCAACGAGGGAGGACTTGCGACATGAGAACTCATCCCGTGAGGCACTGCGCCGTCGCGGCGCTGGCGACGCTCGTCTTGAGCGCCGCCGCTGTGGCCGTTCCGCTGATGGACGGCACGGCCGACGTCGAGTACGGCGCCGCCCTGTCGACGCAGAACACCAACACCCAGTTCGGCGACGCCGTTAACGGCGACCAGATCAACGGCGGCGGCGGCTCGGAGATCGATCAGATCTTCGCTACCGTGGCCGACGGACGACTCTATATCACCATCGCCGGAAACCTGGAGACCAACTTCAATAAGATCGAGGTCTTTCTGGACTCGACCGGCGGCGGCGTCAATACGATCAACGGCGCCGACCAGCCGACCATGGTCGACGGATACTGCTGTAAGCAAGCTGGCGTCAACCTGCCCGATCCTGCCAGCGGCGCCTTGCAGCGGATGAACGGGCTCACGTTCGACGCCGGCTTCAACGCCGATTACTACCTCACGTTCACCCACGGCTTCGAAGGCAACATCGACGGAACCGGCAACGGCACCGACGGCGGGCTGCGGCTGTATGCCTCCAGCGTCCACTTCGCCAAGCTCTCCGACCCGGCTAATTCCGTCGTCGGCTTCGGCCAAGCGCTCGGCATCCAACTGGCCCAGCGCGGGCTGCCCAACGTGCTGCGCGGCACGACGGCCGATTTCGACATCGACGGCGACGCCGACGGCGACGACTTCCTCATCTGGCAGCGCAACCTGGGCGCCGTCGGCGTCAACCGCAAGCAGGGCGACGCCGCCGAGCCCTTTGGTACCGTCGACGCCGCCGATCTGGCGGTGTGGCAGGCCGCCTACGGCTTCGACCACGCAACCGCCGCGTTCGACGCCAACTTCTTCGCCCCTCAAAGCCAGGGCATCGACAACTCGAACGTCTTGTTGGGCCCGGAGTTGCCGAACCTCAGCCCGGGCGAGCTGATCGATAAGGACTATGTCGCCGCCAATCCCGACGTGGGCGCGCCAGAACTGCAGTTCGTCCTCGAGCCGATCTCGGCCGACAACAAAGAGAACCGCCGCGACATGCTCAACACGGTCGAGCTGCAAATGGCGATCAACAACAGCAACGCGCAGGGCGTCACCGGCGACGGACCCTACGAGAATCCGACGACCGGCAATCCCCAGGAGGTCCGCACCGGCATCGAGTTCTCGATTCCGCTCGACAAGATCGGCAACCCCTCCGCTCCGATTAAGTTGACCGCCTTCGTCAACAACGGCGCGCACGATTTCCTTGCCAACCAGGTCTCCGGCGAAGGCATCTTGTTCGGCAACCTCGGCAGCCTGATGCCCGACTTCGAGTTGGAATTTCCCGGCGCCCAATTCGTGACGATCCCCCTCTCGGCGATCGGCGCGGCCAGCGCCGTTCCCGAGCCCGGCGCGCTGGCGCTGGCGGCCGTCGCGATCGCCGCCCTCGCCTTGCCGCGGCGGCGCAGTTGAGGTCGCCCCGCCGCCTGAAGGCGTCGCGAAACGAAGCTTATCCGCAGTCAGCCCCGGCCGCGCCTCGGTCGGGGCTGGCTCGGGCAAGCCCCCGCCAAACGTCGAAAGGGACCAATTGTCCGCCCTGAACCGCAACCTTCGTGAATCGGCGGTCGCCACATTGGTCGTGCTGCTGGCGTCGACCTCTCTGGGCTGCGGCGCCGCCGGCCCGCCGCCGCCCGCCGATCGCAGCGCCGCGCCGCCGACGAGCGCTCCAACCGCTGCCTACGTCTCGCGCCCCGTTGATCGAGTCGCAGCCGAACAGCCGGCGCCCCCGGCGCTCGAGTGGAGCGAGGTCGAACCCCTGCCAAACGTCCCCCTGTGGGCCGTCGACGCGGTCTTCTACCAGATTTTCCCCGAGCGATTCCGCAACGGCGACCCGTCGAACGATCCCAACCGCCAGTCGCTCGAACTGCCCGACGTGGTCCCCCCCTCCTGGGCGATCACCCCCTGGACGGGCGACTTCTACGCCCGCGCCGACTGGGAACGGCAAAGCGGCGACAACTTCTACGACCACGGCGTCTTCAATCGCCGCTACGGCGGCGACCTCCAAGGCGTCCTCGACAAGCTCGACTACCTCGACCGGCTCGGCGTCACCGCCCTGTACTTCAATCCGGTGTTCTACGGCCGCTCGCTCCATAAGTACGACGGCGCGTCGATGCACCACGTCGATCCCTACTTCGGCCCCGACCCGGCGGGCGACCTGGCGCTCATCGCCGCCGAGTCGAGCGATCCGCAAAGCTGGCACTGGACCGCCGCCGACAAGCTCTTCCTCGAGCTGCTCGCCGAGGCCCACCGCCGGGGCGTCCGGGTGATCATCGACGGCGTGTTCAACCACACCGGGCGCGACTTCTTCGCCTTCCAGCACCTCCGCGAGCACCAGCAGGACTCGCCCTACGACGATTGGTACATCGTCCAGCACTACGACGACCCCGAAACGCCGGCCAACGAATTCCGCTACAAGGGCTGGTGGGGCATCGATACGCTCCCTGAATTCGCCAATAGCGCCGCCGGCGACGATCTCCACGCAGGCCCGCGCCAGTACGTCATGGATATTACCCGCCGCTGGATGGACCCCGACGAGGACGGCGACCCGGCCGACGGCGTCGACGGCTGGCGGCTCGACGTGGCCGAGGAAGTTCCGCTGAACTTCTGGAAGGCCTGGAACGCCCGCGTCCGCCAGCTCAACCCTCAGGCCTACACCGTCGCCGAGATCTGGAACGACGCCCGCACCTATCTCGTCGGCGGCGGCTTCTCCGCCACGATGAACTACCACGCCTTCGCCTACCCGGCCAAAGGCTTTCTCATGGACGGGCGGCTGTCGGCCCACGACTTCGGCCGCGAGCTGCTCCTGCGCCGGCAGAAGTACCCCTCCGCCATGCAGTTCGCCCTGCAGAACCTCGTCGATTCGCACGATACCGACCGCCTCGCCTCAATGCTCGTGAACCATCCTGGCGACGCGCCCTACCGCAACGGCGATCGCTTCGACTACGACGAGTCGGGCCTCGTCTCGCCGCGGCAGGATCCGACCTACGACGTCCGCAAGCCCGACGCCGCCGCCAGCCGGCTGCAGCGGATGGTCGTCCTCATGCAAATGACCTATCTCGGCGCCCCCATGGTCTACTACGGCGACGAGGCCGGCATGTGGGGCGGCGACGACCCCTGCTGCCGCAAGCCCATGCTATGGGACGACCTGCAGTACGACGACGAGGCCGGCGATCCGCTGGGCCGTCCGCGTCAGCCCGACGAAGTCGCCGTCGACCAGGACCTGCTGGCGTTCTACCGCCGCGCGATCGCCCTGCGCCGCCAGCACGACGTCCTCCGCCGCGGCAGTTGCACGACCGTGGCCAGCGACGACGACGCCAAATTCTTCGCCTTCGGCCGCAAGCTGGCCGGCACGCAAATGCTCGTCGCCCTTAACCGCGGCGACCAGCCCTACGCCTGGCAGCCGCCGGCCGACGCCCTGCCGTCCGGCGCAGGGGCGCTGGAGCTATTGCTGGCGACCGACGAAGGCGCCCAGATCCGTCCCGCCGCCGAGGGCCGCCCGCCTACCGTCTTCATCCCCGCACGAACCGGCGTTGCGCTGGCCGGGCCATCGCCGTGATCGAGCGCCCTGTAGTGTCGCCCGCCCTGGCCAGCCCGCCGCGCCGGCCTCTGCCTGGGTCTGCGGGCCTGCCGGCAGGAGCGGCCGGCGAAGTGATCGCAGCTCGAACCCGCGCCGCACGCCGGCTGGCCGTCGTCGCGCTGCTCCTGTCGGGGTGCGCCCCTGCCGATGCTCCGCGGGTAATCAACCTCTGGCATCAGATGCGGCCCGAGGACCGCGCCGTACTGGCCCAGCGGATCGAACTCTTCCAGCGCGCTCGCCCGGGCGTCCAGGTCCGCGCCCTCTACAAAGAAACCGAAGAGCTTCGCAGCGGTTTGGTCTCCGCGGTGCTCGCCCGCCGCGGCCCGGAGGTGATCTACGGCCCTTCGGACGTACTGGGCGTTTACCAGGCGATGGGCGTTTTGCAGGACATGTCTGCGTACCTGCCGCCGGGCGAAGTGGAGGCCTTCGATCGCCGCGCCGTCGTCCGCATGCCCGCGCGCAGCGATCCGGCCAACAGCGAACTGATCTTCCTGGGCGACCGCTTCGGCAACCACCTGGCTTTAGTCTACAACAAACGCTTCATCGCCCAGCCCCCCCGCACGACCGACCAGCTCGTCGCGCTGGCCAGGCAAAACACCGTCGACGAAAACGGCGACGGCCAGATCGATCGCTACGGCATCGTCTGGAACTACACCGAGCCGTTCTTCTTCATCCCGTTCCTCACCGGCTACGGCGCCTGGGTCTACCAGGAATCGTCCGACGCCGCGGCGGTCCCCGCGCCCGCCCTCGACTCCCCGCAAGCCATCGACGCCTACCGCTTCGTCGCCTCGCTGCGGAGCGAGCACCGCGTGCTGCCTCCTTCGGCCGACTACGAAGCCGCCCGCGCCCTGTTCCTCGCCGGCAAGGCCGCCATGCTGATCGACGGCGACTGGAGCTGGCAGAACTACCTCGCCGACAGCAGCGTCGACGCCGGCCTGGCGGTGCTGCCGGTAGTCTCCAGCACCGGCCTGGCCATGGCGCCGATGGTGGCCCCCAAGGGCTACAGCCTCAGCGCCTTCGCCGCGGGCGAAGAAGCCGACCTGGCGATGGAGCTCATCCGCTTTCTGACCAGCGCCGAAACGCAGCGCGCCTATCTCGCCCAGCAGCGGATCCTGCCCTCGCGGCTCGCCCTTCGCGACGATCCGCTGGTTACCGCCGACCCGCTGATGGCCGTGTCGGTGGCGCAGGCCGAGCGGGGCCGCGCCATGCCCGCCGACGTCGCCATGCGAAATATCTGGGACGCCATGCGCGGCCCCTACCAGCTCCTCTTGGCGGGCGGCATCGACGCCGCCGAGGCCGGCCGCCGGATGCAGCGCGACGCCCTCGCCAAGAATCAGGCGATGCTCGCCCGCGCCGAGCCCGATCGCACGGTCCTGGCGGTCTACGGCTTAGCCGTCGCCGCCCTGGCCGCCCTCGTCTTCACGCAGCGCCGCAGCGCCCTGGCGTTCTTCCGCGATCTTCCCCGCAATCGCCTCGCCTACGCCCTGGTCGTCCCGTCGATCGCCCTGATCTTCCTGACGGTCCTCTTTCCGCTTGCCTATAACGTCGTCCTGTCGTTCTCGAACATGTCGCTCACGAACCTGCGCGACTGGGAGATTGTCGGCCTGCGAAACTACGCTTCGCTCGCCGGCGGCGAGCAGGCCGATCAGTTCTGGAGCGTCTTCTCGAAGACCCTCGTTTGGACCGCCGTCAACGTCTTCTTCCACGTCGTCGTCGGGGTGCTGCTGGCCGTTGCGCTCCATGGTCCGCTGCGCGGCCGGGGCGTCTACCGGTTGCTGCTGATCATTCCCTGGGCCGTCCCCGCTTATATCACGGCGCTGACCTGGCGGGGGATGTTCGACCAGCAGTTCGGCGCGGTCAACCACCTCATCCGCGCCCTGGACAAGCTCCACGCCTACCTGCCTGGCTGGCTGCAGCTTGAACCGCTCAACTGGCTGGGCGAGGCGGGCCCCGCCTTCGCCGCGTGCATTGTCGCCAACGTGTGGCTCGGGTTTCCGTTCATGATGGTCATCGCCCTGGGCGGCTTGCAGGGCATCCCCGCCGAGCTGTATGAAGCCGCCCGCATCGATCGCGCCAGCCGCTGGCAGCAGTTCCGCCACATTACGCTGCCGATGCTCAAGCCGGTCCTCATTCCGGCGGTGACCCTCGGCGCCGTCTGGACGTTCAACAACCTCAACGTCGTGTGGCTCGTCTCCAACGGCGGCGAACCGGCCGACCAGACCCACATCCTCGTCTCCTACGTCTACAAGGCGGTGTTCAACATGTACCAGTACGGCTACGGCGCCGCGTTGTCGATGGTCATCTTCCTGATGCTGCTGGCGTTCTCGCTAGCGTTCCTCCGCAAAACCCGCGCCACCGAGGCCGTCTACTGAACACGCGAAAGCGGCCAGCGCTCAGACACAGCCCCAACCCCCAATCCGCAACCCGCAAGCCCCAATCCGCAATCCCCAATCGCCCACCCCCCATGCGCGAGCCCTTGCTCATCACTCTCCTCCGTCACGCGGTGCTGCTGCTCTTCGTGGCCATGGCGCTTTGGCCGGTGATGGACGTCGTTTCGATCTCGCTGCGGCCTGGCAACCGCCTGCGGACGACCGAACTGGAGATCATCCCCGCCGACGCTACGCTCGATTCCTACCGGCAGTTGCTGACCGACCCGACGTTCTACCGCTGGCTGTTCAACTCGCTGCTGGTCGCCGGCGCCGTCACCCTCACGGGGGTCGCGCTGGCCTCGATCGGCGGATATGCCTTTAGCCGGTTTCGCTTCGTCGGCCGGCAGGCGATGATGATTTCGATCCTCACGACGCAGATGTTCCCGGCGACGATGCTGCTGTTGCCGCTCTACCTCATGATCGCCACGCTGGGATTGATCAACACCTATGTTGGTTTGTGCGCGTTTTACGTCTCGACCGCGCTGCCGTTTTGCGTCTGGCAGATGAAAGGCTTTTACGACACCATTCCCCGCTCGCTGGAAGAGGCCGCCCGCATCGACGGCTGCAGCCGCTACGCGGCCTTCCGCCGGGTGATCTTGCCGCTCGCCGCGCCGGGGCTGGTAATCACGGCGCTGTTCAGCTTCATGAGCGCCTGGAGCGAATACATCGTCGCCGCCCAAATCCTCCAGGACCGCGAGATGTTCACCCTGCCCCTGGGCCTTAAGAGCTTCCAGTCCAGCCTCTCCACCCAGTGGGGCCTCTACGCCGCCGCATCTCTACTGGTGAGCCTGCCGGTCGTGGTAGTATTTATCCTGCTCAGCCGATACCTCGTGTCGGGGCTGACGCTCGGCTCAGTAAAGGAGTGAAAGCCTAGACGGAGAAGCACCAATGACCAAGTTCCAATGACCAAGTTCCAATGACCAAGTTCCAATGACCAATCGCTGAAGAAAGGTTACCAAAGCGCTGATCCTTGGTCATTGGTAATTGGTGCTTGGTCATTGTCCCTCGCCCTTGTTCTCGAAATCCAAAATCCCGAAATCCGAAATCCCGAAAACGCTCCCGTGGCCACCGTCTCTTTTCGCAACGTCAATAAACGTTACCCCAACGGCTACCACGCCGTTTGCGATCTCAATCTGGAGATCGCCGACGGCGAGTTCGTCGTCCTAGTCGGTCCCTCGGGCTGCGGCAAGAGCACCACGCTTCGCATGCTCGCCGGACTTGAGGAAATCACCTCCGGCGAGGTCCTGATCGGCAGTCGCGTCGTGAACGACGTCGAGCCGGGCCGCCGCGACATCGCCATGGTGTTTCAGAACTACGCCCTCTACCCGCACATGACCGTCCGGCAGAATCTCGCCTTCGGCCTCAAGATGCGCCGCACGCCCAAGGCCGAGATCGCCCGCCGCACGGCCGACGTGGCCGAAACGCTCGGCATTACTACGCTGCTCGATCGCCGCCCCCGCGAGCTGTCGGGCGGGCAGCGGCAGCGCGTGGCCCTCGGTCGCGCCATCGTGCGGCAGCCGCAAGTCTTTCTGTTCGACGAGCCCCTCTCGAACCTCGACGCCAAGCTCCGCGTGCAGATGCGGGCCGAAATCGCCGCCCTCCACCAGCGGCTCAAGACGACCATGATCTACGTCACCCACGACCAGGTCGAAGCGATGACCCTCGGCCAGCGGATCGTCGTCATGGATCTGGGCGTCGTCCAACAGGCCGACGCCCCGCTGGCGATCTACCAAAACCCGGCCAACCGCTTCGTCGCCGGCTTTATCGGCAGCCCGCCGATGAACTTCGTCCACGGCCGCCTCGCAGGCGCGTGCTTCCTCCACCCCGCCGGGGAAGTAAGTCTGACCAATGGCGACGCACCAGGGGGTCGGGATTCTTTTGCGGCCCAACGGGGTCGGGATTCTTTGGCGACTGGAGAATTGACCAGTAAATCGGAGCCACCAGTCGCAAAAGCATCCCGATCCAGTGTTGCCGCGCCGCCAGTCGCCAAAGCGTCCCGACCCCTTTCCGCCGACGATCCCCTTCCCTCCGGCAGCGCCATCCTCGGCGTCCGCCCGGAAGACCTCGCCCTCGACGCCGCCGGGCCCCCGCTGGCCCAGGTTACGCTCGAAGTGGTCGAGCAGATGGGCCACGAATCCATGGGGTACTTCAGCCTCGCCGGCCAGCGGTGCGCCATGCGGCTCCCCGCCAACAGCGGCCTGGCGGCCGGCGATCGGGTCGAGCCTCGACTGCGACCGGGGTCCTGGCGTTTGTTCGCCGACGACCCTCAAGGCCGGCGATTACTCTAAGCCCGGGGGGTCAGGATTCTTTTGCGACTGGAGACGTGATTAATAAATCGGAGCCGCCAGTCGCAAAAGCATCCCGACCCCGTTTTACGCAGAAGCCGCGCGGCGATCCCGTCGCGCCGTGCACTAACCGCATTCCGCTATGAATCACCCGCCTGCTACTTCCCAGAAGCGCGGCCGATCGAACTCCGCCGTCGGGCGGGCCAGGCTTGCCGTTGCTGTCACGATCGTACTTGCCGCATCGCGCGCCCTCGCCCAGCAACCGCCCGATCCGCATTTCGAGCGCCAACAGGTGTTCGAGTCGTATCAGCGATTCAAAGACCGCCTCGCCGAAATCTCCTCCGTCTCCGACGCCGACCAGCGCCGCGCCCAGCTTGATGCCCTGTGGGCCGCCCTGAAAGCGGCCGGCCAGGTCCCCTACGCCCAAGGCGGCCAGGTCGCCTTCCTCTATCGCGGCGCGGCCGCCAGCGTCTCCTTTCCCGGCGACTTCAACGGCTGGAATCCCGGCGCCGCCGGGTGGAGCGCCGCCCGGTTGCCTGACACTGACTTGTGGATCCTCGAAAAGAGCTTTCCCGTCGATGCGCGGCTCGACTACAAGATCGTCGCCGGCGGGTCCACCTGGCTGCTCGATCCGGCCAACCCCCTGCAAATGTGGAGCGGCTTCGGGCCCAACTCCGAGCTCCGCATGCCTGAGTACCAATACCCGTCCGAGACCGTCCGGCAGGCCGACGCGCCCCGCGGAACGCTCGGCTCGAACGTCCGCACGACTAGCGCCAGCCTGGGCTACGACGTGAACTATCGCGTCTACACGCCGCAGGGCTACTCCCCCGCGACGTCGCAAAACTTGCCGGTCGTCTACGTGACCGACGGCCACGAATACGCCGCCGACCATATGGGCAGCATGGTCGTCGTGCTCGACAATCTCATCGCCGCCGGCGATTTGCAGCCGGTGATCGCCGTCTTCATCGACCCCCGCGATCCGGGCAATCCTGCCAACAACCGCCGCGCCAGCCAGTACGTGCAGAATCCGAAATTCCTCGCCTTCGTCGCCCAGGAACTGGTCCCGGCGATCGACGGCCACTACCGCACGCTCGCCTCGCCCGGCGGACGCGCGATCCTGGGAACGTCGCTCGGCGGACTCAATTCCGCCTACTTCGGGGCCCAGCGTCCGGACGTTTTTGGCAACATCGCCGTACAGTCGCCCGCCAGCTTCGCGCAGCTCGCCCCCGGGCTGCTCAATCTGTACGCCACGGAGCCGCTGCAGCAGAAGCTCGACCTGTTCGTATCAGCAGGAACGATCGGCGACGGCAACGGCGGCACGAGCTTCGCCGCGGCGCTGCAGCAGAACGGGTACGAGTACCAATTCCGGCAAACGCACGAGGGACATTCCTGGGGCCAGTGGCGGGGATTGCTGGACGATGCGCTTCTCTACCTCATCGGGCCGACGCCCTTGGCAGGCGCCGACTTCAACGAGGACGGCGCCGTCGACGCCGCCGATCTCGTCCAATGGCAAGCCCACGTCGGAAATCCCTCCGGCACCGCAGGCGCCAGCCACGCCCAGGGCGACGCCAACGGCGACCGCGCCGTCGATGGCCTCGACTTCCTCCTCTGGCAACGGCAGCAAACCGCGGCCCCGGCGCCAGCGACCAACCCCCTTCCCGAGCCCTCATCGGCCCGCCACGGCATGACGGCCCTGCTGGCGTCACTTATTCGCCGCCCTTGCCGCCGATATGCGCGACGTGGAGGCCCTTTCCTCGGGGGCCGACTCGGAAGGTCAGTCGTCCCAAGATCGCTGTAGATTTTGGCCGCGGGCGCTACTACGCTGAGGGTCCTCCCCCTTCGCACGGCTAGCGGCCGGCCGTTGGCGATTTACCGCCAAGCGCCTACGAGCAGCGCACGGCGAATAACGTTCGAGTTCTGCACGGTTGCACGCCCGCGAATCACGCCAATAGACGCCAATAGACCCAATAGCGAACAATCCGCACACACCGCCTGTTGGGGGAGCCGGTTCACTCCCGCAGCGTCAGAAGAGACCCTCCCAGCCGTCTGCCCATTCGCGCTTTGATCGCGCGATTCGCGGGCAAAAAAGTGCAACAGCCAACGCCCGCTGCGAATTCTGTCGCCAAAAACGCCCGCCCCGCAGCCGATGGTCGCCGCCGCACCGCGGGGCGCGATTTCGCACGAATCGTAACCCTTTACTCGCACAGAACTTGGAATTTTGTCGCCAAAAATGGGCGTTGCTCCCTAAGTGCGACACAAAGCGGTCTTTCAATCCCAGGAGCCCAAGGAGCCCTCTCCAACGAACGGGTTCGTCCGCCGCTCCCGGCCGATGGTCGTTGCCGGCCCGTGTCCCGGGAGGATGACCGCGTCGTCGCCGAGCGTGAACAATTTGTCGCGGATCGAGGCGACCAGCGCCGCTGGATCGCTGTCGGGGAGGTCGGTCCGTCCGACGCTGCCGGCAAACAGCACGTCGCCCCCCAGCACGACTACCGGCCGCAGGTCCATTGCGGCAAACACGACGTGGCCCGACGAGTGGCCCGGCGTTTCCAGCACCCGCCAGCGAACGCCTCCCAGATCGAGCTCGTCTCCTTCGCGAACCGTCTGGTCCGCCGGCGGACTGGTGATTGGTATGCCAAACCCGGCCGAAAGATTCGCCGCCGGATCGGTCAGTTTGCTGGCGTCGCCGCGGCCAATGATCAGCGGCGCCGCGGGCCACCGCTGCTTCATGGCCGCGTTGCCCGCGATGTGGTCGGCGTGTCCGTGGGTATTGAGTATCGCCGAAGGGTTCCAACCCAGGCTGTCGAGTTCCGCCAGAATCAGCTCCGGGTCGAGCCCCGGATCGACAATCACCCCGTCGGTCCGCCCGGTCCGCGCGACAAGATAGGCGTTTTCCTCAAACAACGTAGAAGTCACCACCCGGATAACCAGGGTAGAGCGATGGCTTTGCACAGGGTTATTAACCTTTCGACGTGCCGCCCGACTGGCTACCATGGCCGGCGCCTGGCGGCGGACTGGCCGCTTCCAGCGGCCGGCGCCCGCGAGGTCGCCCATCGCCGCCACGGCGGGCGATCCGTTTGAACCGGTTGGGGTGAGTTCGTAGCTGGCGCCATGAATTGTAATTGTTTCGCTTGCGACGAACGATAGTTACCAAGCGGCGGCAGAAGCCCGACTGCCTTGGCTGCGTCGTCCGGGCGCCTCAGGGCGGCGTCGCCGCAGCGTGGCTAACATCCTGCCTCGCTTCGACATAGGTTGCCGCAGCCAGTCAAGATTTCGGCGTCGCTGGCAGCCGCTAACGACGCCGCGCCGGCTGCGGGAACGCGGTTTGCCAACCCGCTGGACCACCCTACCATAAGAGTCGCCGCCGCGCCTGATCCGCACGGCCTGACCATCCAGGAGAGCGCCGAACATGACTTACCCGCTCCGCCGCTGCATTTTCCGCAAGACGTCTTGGGCCGTGGCGATATCGTGCGGCGGCCTGGCGCCGGCCGTCGCGGCCCCGCCGGCGGGCTGGGTGGAACCAATCTACCGCGTCGCCTACGAAGCCGACGCCGCCACCGCGCCGACCCCAGCGCAAGGCGCCCCCCTCAGCGCAACGCCCACGGCCGCCGCCGGCGCGACGCAGGTCGCCTCCCGCATCGTGCCGCCGATCGCGCCGCAGTCGGCGTTCAACCTCGAACAGCTTCCCGGCGAACATCCGCTAATGCCCGCGCTGCGGGTCGCCCAGGAAGGCGTCAAAAACATCGACCAGAACATCCGCGACTACTCGGCGATTCTCTACAAGCAGGAGCGGATCAACGGCGAGCTGGGCGAGCAGGAGGTCGCCTTCGTACGCGTGCGCCATCAGCCGTTTGCCGTGCACATGTTCTTCCTCTCGCCCAACAAGGGCCGCGAATGCCTGTACATCGACGGGCTCAACGGCGAAAAGGGAGTCCTCCACGCCCGCGATTCCGGCTTCCGTCGCAAGCTCGGCGTCTTTAAGCTCGACCCCGACGGCCGGCTCGCCATGGCCGGCCAGAAATATCCGATCACCAAGATCGGCATCCGCAATCTTACGACCGAGCTGATTGCCGTGGCGTCGAACGACGTCGGCTACGGCGAGTGCGAGGTCCGCACCGCGCAAACGGAAATCGGGGCCGCCAACGGCGAGAAACGCCCTGTTACCATGATCGAGGTGATCCATCCCACCCCGCGGCGGAACTTCCGCTTCCACAAGGCGCAGGTCTTCATCGACAACGAGCTGCGGGTCCCCATCCGCTACGCGGCCTACCTGTGGCCCGATCAGCCGGGCGAGCAGCCGCCGTTGGAAGAGGCGTATACGTACCTCAACCTGAAGCTCAACAACGGCTTCACCGACGCCGACTTCGACCCGGAGAATCCCGAGCTGTTCAAGGATTAGCCGCTCGAGCCTTCAGCAGCGTCACCCCGGGCGGCATCACCCGCCCGCGGGCGTATCGCTGATTTGAGCTTCGTCCTGGACCGCGATCCGCTCGGCGTCCCGCCGTCCGAACAGCCAGAACAAGGCCGGATGGACGAGGAAGTCCAACAGCGTAGAGCTGATCAGCCCGCCGACGATTACCGTAGCGACCGGGTAGAGGATCTCCTTGCCCGGCTCGCCGGCGGCGAGCGTCAGCGGCACCAGCGCAATGCCCGCGGTCAAAGCCGTCATGAGCATCGGCGCCAGCCGTTCCTTGCCGGCCCGCTCGATCATTTCCAACGAGAACGACTCGCCCTCATGCCGCATCAGGTGTAGATAGTGGGCGATTAAGAGGATGCCGTTTCGCGAGGCAATGCCCGAGAGCGAGATGAAGCCCACCAGGCTGGCGACGGTGAGCGATTGCCCCGTCGCCACCAGCGCCGCCACGGCGCCGATCGCGGCCATCGGCAGCGCCGCCAGGACTTGCAGCGACAGGTTCACCGAGCCGAACAGCGTGTAGAGCGCCAAAAACATGCAGGCCAGCGAGCCGATGCTCAGCAGGCCGATGGTCCGGGTGGCCGACTGCTGGCTTTGGAACTGCCCGCTGTATTCGACGAAATAACCGGCCGGCAGCCCTTGTTCGACAGGCTGCATGAGCCGCTGGATGTCGTCCACGACGCTCGCCAGATCGCGCCCGGCGGTGTTGCACTGCACGGCGATTCGCCGGCGCACGTTCTCGCGGTTAATCGTGTTGGGCCCGCTGGCCGTGACCAGGTCGGCGACCTCGACCAGGGGCGCTGCTCCGCCGCCCGGCAGGTTGATCGCCAGCCGCTGAAGATATTCCACGTTCTCGCGATAAGGCTCGTCGAGCCGCACCACCACGTCGAACGACCGCTGATCTTCCAACAATTGAGAAACCGTGCGGCCGTTCATCGCCGTCTCGACAAGCTCGTTGACGTCCTCGACCGCGAGCCCGTAGCGGGCCAGCGCATCGCGGCGCAGGCGGATTTGAAGCTGCGGAATTTCCACTTGCTGTTCGACCTGCAAATCGACGACTCCCGGCGCCGGCTCGATCGCCTCCTTGCACTCGTTGGCGACGCGGCGCAGCACGTCGAGATCATCGCCATAGATCTTGATGGCGACCTGCGCCTGTACGCCCGACAGCATGTGAGAAATGAGATGCTGCAGCGGCTGCTCGGCCGCGACGACTACGCCCGGCACCGAGGCGGCCTGTTCGCGGACGTCTTCCAGGATCTCCTCGCGCGACCGGTGAGAGTCGGGATCGAGCGTAAGAATGATTTCCGATACGTTGACCCCCATCGCATGCTCGTCAAGCTCCGCCCGACCGGTCCGCCGGCCCACCGATTTAACGCCTTCGACGGCCAACAGCCGCTGGTCGACCAAGGCGCCGATCCGATTCGAGGCCTCGAGCGAACTGCCCGGGGGCAGCAGAACGTTGACCTGGACGGCGCCTTCGTTGAAAGGCGGCAGGAAATCGCGGCCCAGGTGCGCAACCGCAGCTACGCTGACGCCGACGGCCGCCGCGACAACGAGCAGAATCGTCCGCGGGTGGCGCACGCTGAAGCGGATGACGCTCGAGCACAGGCCTTTCAAGACCCGCAGCAGCAACCCGTCCTGCGCGTGCTTCATGATGCGGGCGCCGGGCAGCAGCCAGTAGGAGAGCACCGGCGTTACGGTCAACGAGACGATCAGCGAGGCCGTAATCGAGACGATGTAGGCGATTCCCAACGGGGCGAACAGCCGCCCTTCCATGCCGCTCAAGGCGAACAACGGCACGAACACCAGCACCACCAGGATGGTGCTGAATACGATCGAATTGCGGACCTCGCTGCTGGCCTCGAACACCACCCGCATCGCCGGCTTGGGATGGGCGGCGTGCCGATTTTCGCGCAGGCGGCGGAAGATGTTCTCGACATCCACAATGGCGTCGTCCACCAATTCGCCGATGGCGACCGCCAGCCCGCCCAGAGTCATCGTATTGATCGACATCCCGAACCACTTGAAGACCAGCCCGGTCACTACGATGGACAACGGGATGGCGGTGAGCGTAATGAACGTGGTGCGGAAATTCAGCAGGAAGATGAACAGTATGACGACCACCAGCAGCCCGCCGTCGCGGAGCGCCTCAATGACGTTCTGAACGCTGAGATCGATGAAGTCCTTCTGTTGATAGACGTCGGGATTGATGCGGACGTCTTCCGGGAGCGTCCGCTGCAAGTCCGCCAGCGCCGCGCTGATGCGATCCGTAAGCCCGCGCGTATCGGAGCCGGGCTGCTTGGAGATTATCAACATCACGGCCGGCGAACCGTTGACGGCCGACTCGCCGCGCTTGATCTGCGCCCCCTCGACGACCCGGGCGACTTGCCGCACCAGCACTGGCCGCTCGCGGTCGGCCTTGACGACGACCATCTCCAGGTCGGCGGGGGACTGAGCCCGACCGATCGAACGGACCAGCAGGTCCTCGTTGCCGGTTTCCAGGTAGCCGCCGGTGGCGTTGGCGTTGGCTCGGGCCACGGCTTGCTCGACTTCCGCGAGCGTCACGCCGTACTTCACCAGCGACTCTGGATTGACGAGCACCTGATACTGCAGCCGTCCGCCTCCCATGGTGATGACTTGGGCTACGCCCGGAATGGTCAGCAGCCGCTGCCGAACGACCCAATCGGCGAGCGTGCGGAGCTCGATCGGGTTGGTTCGCCCCCCTTCGCTATGCATGCCGACGATCATGATCTGGCCCATGATCGACGAAATGGGCGCTAGCTGCGGCCGCACGCCGGCGGGCATGCGTTCGGCGGCCAAGGCGAGCTTTTCGTTGACGATCTGCCGGGCGAGGTAGACGTCGGTGTCCCAGCCGAACTCCACGTTGATGATCGACAGGCCCACCGCCGAAGAGCTGCGCACGGCCTCGACGCCCATGGCCCCGTTGAGCGTCGACTCGAGCGGAAAGGTGACCAGCGATTCCACCTCTTCGGGCGCCAGGCCGTGGGCTTCGGTAATGATGGTGACGCGCGGCCGATTCAGATCGGGAAAGACGTCGATCGGCAGTCGAAACAGGACATAGCCGCCATAGGCCAATACGACCAGCGCCAGGGCTATGGTCATCAACCGATAGCGCAATGCGGCGCGAATGATGGCATTGAGCATGTCAACGCTCCTTGCTGACTAATGATTGTGGCCGGCATGCGGGTCGATTCCGCCCCCGGAGCGGTTCTTCAGCGCCAGGTGGATTTGGAAGGCCCCCCGGCCGGCAATCGTCTGGCCGATCCTCAAAGAGTCGTCCGCCGCCAGCACTGCCGATTGGCGATCGCGGTATTCCAC
The DNA here is from genome assembly GCA_020847515.1 of Pirellulales bacterium. Lineage (GTDB taxonomy): Bacteria > Planctomycetota > Planctomycetia > Pirellulales > Lacipirellulaceae > Lacipirellula. The sequence continues at coordinate 35,683 of JADLBW010000161.1, forward strand.
GTGGACCGGAGTTTGGTGAAAGTGGCCCGGCTCCTCCTGCACGTAGACGTAGGACTCGGCGCCCTCGCTAATTACCGCTGCGGCTGGAACGACCAGTCGATCGCGCCACGATTCTACGGGCACTTGCAGCTCGACTCGCTGCCCCGGCTTATAGATCCATTGCTGGAAGCGGCGACCGTTTTCGCTGCGGTCCAACACAATGGAATTAGGCAGCATGACGTAGAAGTGCAGAGCCCGCGATTCAGGATCGATCTGATCGGCGATATACAGGATCTTCAAATCGCTGATAGCCGGCCCTTCGCCGTCCGGCAGCCGCTGATGGGCGGTGATGGAGGCCTGGTTCGCCGCCGCGTCGCGCAGACGCTGGGCGTCTTGCTCGAAGGCCGTTCCCTGGATGAACAGCTCGCAGTGGTCGGCCAGCACGCAGAGCTCGGCCCCGGCGTCGACCTGTTGGCCCCGCTGCACGGCGAGCGACTGGACGTGATACAGGTGATCGTCCGCACACGTCGAATCGTCTTCGTGCTGCGGAGCGCGGAGCGTCAGCGACTGCAGCAGCACCCGATGGCGGATGATGTTCTCGACGTCAGTTTCGGCGAGGCCGTGCAGCAGCAGCGCTTGCCGCTGGGCGCGCAGCCTCGCTTCCAGTTGCTGCCGACGATACTTTTCGTCGCGAATGCGGCCGCCGGCGACGACCCCTTCGGTGATCCCTTCCAAACGGGAGATCTCGCTATTGACGACGTCGAGCTCCTCGAGCGACTTGAGGTACTCTCCCTGAGCGGAAACGAGCTCCTCGTGCGTCAGACGGATGTCAAACAGGGGCGCCTCGGGCGCCACCGCCTCGCCAGGAATTACGTACACTCGCGTCACGACCCCCCCCAGCGGAGCGCCAACGTTGAGCTGCGTCCGCCCGGGACGCTCGACAACCATTCCCGGCAGCGATACGGTGCGCTGATAGTCGCTCAAAGCCAGCCGGAACGGTTCAAATTCAATGTTCTTGAGCGCCTGCGGGCTGAGCTCGATAAAGTCTGTGGTCTCATGGTCGTGGTCGTGCTCGGCGTGCGCTTCACCCCCCGCGTGGTCGGAGTGGGCGCTGGCGCTGAGCGCATTGCTAAGGGCCAAGGCATGTTCTTCGGCAGTTTGCGGACGGTGGCGCAAGGCCGGAATAAACCGCTGCACTGCCGGTCGGCCCAAAGCAATAGCGCAAACCGCGACGAGGGCGAATAGTGCAATAACCGCACGGCGTAGATGGCGATAAGAAGCCGACATCGGCCCCTCCTATGAATCCAAGGATTCCGGTCGACGGGCGAGCCCGCCCAAGCCAGCACGCCTGGTTGGGCGGCAGCGAGCGGCGGCGGGCCGCATTACGGAAGATTTCGCGAGAGACGGGTGACGAGAGGCCTGTCAGTCATCGACCGACCGCCTCAGTTCGGACCGAGCGCCCCAGCTTTGAGGCGCTGCGGCGGTCCGCGCCTGACGAGTCCAACGACCACCAGGCGCGGCGCGGGCGTCAAACGAGAAGTACGCCTACCAGGAGGTGGAGCGGTATGGCGCCGCCTGACGGACGGCCGTAGCTAGCCTCGGCAGCGCTGATCGCGACCTGCGAGTGCGCCGCGGCTGGCTGCACCAGAATGGCCATGGAATGGCTCAGAAGGGGAGAATCGATCTGAGGCCGCAGGTTTTGCGAGGCGAAGCTGCATTTGGTTTCACCGCATCCGGGCTGGCCGTCGTGCTCATGATCGGGTCCCCCGCCGCAGCCATCGCGGGATGCGTGCTGTTCTTTCCAAGCGAAATGGCCGCCGGCCACGATTGGCTTGATCGCTGCGCCGTCGCCGGCCGCGGCGGGGCTGTGACCATGGTGCCAGCAACAACCCGCCCCCGCATGGGCTAGCAGGGCTGCGATGGTCAGCTTGGCGGCAAACGAGTGCATGGGTAACGGCGGAGGAACTACTCGCGAGGGATGAGGGCTGAAGCTGGAGCCGCTGGGCGGATCCGAGTGCGAACGCCGATCGACCGGTATCAGGCTTGCGGCCCGTGAGCATGGCGGCGGACGCCGCTACGATCGGTTATCGGCCGAGGTCTGCCAGATCATTATAGCTGCCGGCCAGCAGTAGCCCATGGAGCATTTGCACGCTTTGATTGAGGTCCCCCAGGGCGGCTAAATACTCCAGATTCGCTTGGAAATAGGTTCGTTGCACGATCAAGAAGTCGAGGAAGGCCAACTCCCCGGCGCGATAGCCCTCAGTCGCCAGCGATAGATTCTGCTGGGCGCGATTCAGGATTTCAAATTTGAAGGCGTTGACGCGGGCTAGCGACATTTCGTATCGCTGGTACTGCTCCGCCAGATCGCGGCGAAGCCGTAGATTGACGGCGTCGGCCCGACGGCGGGCGGCGACCAACTCGGCCTGCGCTTGCGCCACGCCGCCCTGATTGCGATTCCAAATGGGAATCGGCATCGTCACCTGCGCCCCGGCGATGGTGTAATTGGAGGCGTCGTCGTACTGGACGGAGGCTTGGGCGTTTACGTCGGGAATCGGCTCGACGGCGGCCCGCGCCAGCGCCGCGCGGGCCCGCTCGACGGACGCTTCGGCCTCGGCGACTTCCGGGCTGTCGCGGAGCAGTTCGGCGAGGGTGTCTTCCCAACTGGCGGACCAAACGAGGGTATCAAGATCGACGGCCAATGCCTGCGGCGGCAATTGCGATTGGCCGACCAGCGCTGCCAGCCGTCGCCAGGCCCCTCGGACGTTGCTTTCCGCCTGTGCCAGATCGGCGGTGGCCCGCTGACCTTCGATCTCCGCTTGCAGCAGGTCGGTCCGCCGGCCCTCTTGGGCCTCGATCAGGGCCCGGGCCGTGGCGGCGGCTTGCAGGCCGATCGTCTGCAGCTTCCCGGCCAGTTCGACGCGGCGTTGCGCCAGGTAGGCGTCGTAGAACGCGACACGCACGTCGGTGAGGACCCGCCGTTGCTGCGCGGCCAGTATTTGCTGGCGGCGCTCGACTTCGCGCCCGACCATAGCTCGATTCAAACCCAGCTTGTTGCCGCGGATAAAGTCCTGGGCCACCATGAGGCCCTGCTGCCCGCCATGGCCGTCGTTTCCCAATTCGCTGCCGAGGTATCCGAAGCTGGGATTGGGGGGCAAGCCGACCTGGTACTGCTGGCCGGCGGCGGCGCGAACTTGCGCGGCGGCCTGCGCTAGCGTGGGATTACAAGCCAGCGCCAGCGACTCGACTTCCTGCAGCGTCAAAGCGGCGGCGCCCGCCGCGGGAAGCGGAATGGTCTCGGGCTGCCGCAGCGCTATGTATTCAGCGGGCGGAAGCAGTTCGAGGGACGGGGCATCGGCCGAGGCGCCGGACCCCAATTGCGGCGTTTGCGCGGGGGCGCTGCGCCATGCTGGCGCCGCCAGGAGGCATCCGCTGCCTAGCAAGAGCTTGGCTAATCGGCGATTCACAAGGATTTCAAGGCTTTCGGGTCAGGCCGGCTTTTCCGAAGAACGGGGCTTACCTCTCTGAATCGGTTGTTGTGGACGCATTTCCGTATCGGCGGGCGAATAATCGACAAGAATCCGCCAGTTTACCCAAGGCCCGAAGGGCGCTGGGGCGACTGTGATGCCGCCGGCCGAACGCATGCGGAGGCGAGAACGGCAAAATCTGCGTTCGGGGCGAGGAGGTGCGCTACAATATGGGAATGAGCGATTTCGGAAGCCGATCCCGCGTTATCCGAGACGCCGTCGTAGTCGCACTGCTGCTGGTTGGGAGGCTGCCGGCGGCCTCTTCGTGCGTCGGGGCGGTGGTCGTCATTGCGAATCGAACGCCAACGGCGATTTCGATTGAGCTGGCAGTCGACGACGGCGGCTTTCAGACGTTGTCGCTAGGCGGCGGCGACAGTCGGCCGGTGTTCGCCTGGTCTGCGGTCCGCGCGCGACTTCAGACCGGGGGCAAAAGCCACGAGGTGCTGTTGGCGCCTGATTGCGCGTACTACGTCGGACGTGCAAGCGGCGACGGCCGACTGGCGCTGGAAAAAATTGGCTTGGGAGAAACGGGGCCGCTGGCGTGGAAGCCGCCGTCCCGGCCGATCATCGAGCTTCCCGAGGCGGGCGTGATCAACGTCAAGGTATTGGTGGATGACGATGAAATTCGCCCGCGTCCCTTGTGGGAGCGCACGATCCGCGAGCGGGTCGACCGCGCTTCAGCGGCGCTGGAGGCCCATTGCGGCCTGCGGCTCCGAATTGCGGCGATCGACTCATGGGATTCCGACGATCGCGAAAGCAACTTTGAACGATCGCTGGCTGAGTTCGAGCGCGAGGTGTTGCCGTCGCCGGCGATGGTCGCCATCGGTTTCAGCAGCCAGTATGCGATCGCCAAGGGGCGCGTACACTTGGGCGGAACACGGGGCCCGCTGCATTCGCACATTCTCATCAAGGAACGATCGCAGAACGTGCTGGAGCCAGAACGGTTGGAGCTGCTTGTCCATGAGTTAGGACACTTTCTCGGCGCCACCCACAGCGTGGAACGGACGAGCGTCATGAGGCCCGTCATCGGCCAGGGATTGCAGCGGGCCGCCGGCGCGGAAGTGCAGTTTGATCCGCCCAATACGCTGCTGATCTCGCTCATGGCGGAAGAAATTCGTCAGCGGCATATTCGCGACGTCGGCGGACTGTCGGCCGAGACGCGTCGACGCATGCGCGAGATTTACGAAGCAGTTGATCCGACCATCGCCCACGATCCGGCCTCTGGCCGGTATGCGCAGCTCATGGCAGGCGCGGCGGCCAAGCCGCTGCTGGAAGACGCTCGCAAGGTCCTGCAACAAATCACCCGCGTGGCCAAACTTCAGCAGCAGCTCAATCTCGAGGCGGGCCGAGTTAGTCGATCAGGCGCGGATGAGCCGAAACTTGTGGCCGGCGACGAGTTGCTCGAGCTCTACGTGCGGCAGGCGGCCATTGCCGCCCGGCAGGTGCGACGCGACAACGCTGAAAAGGCCCTGCTGCTGGCGCTGGGGGTCGCGATGGATGATGCGGGAGTGCTGCCGCGAGTGCCCCTGGGCGCCAAGGTGTTGCCGTACCTCGAAAGCGAACAGGAACGGGCCGAGCGCATCGCCGCTTGTGGCCGCGTAACGCTGCGCGGACGGCCGGACCTGGCCCGCCAGTTTTTCGTAGCGGCCCATTTGGTCGTATTAACCGGCAGCGAGACGGCGCGCAGCACCGACGCGCTGGCGACGATATTGGATTCGCACGGCGCCTCGGGACTCGGCTTTGCGGAGTTGGCTGCTAACCGCGCCGGGCTGGTATTCGCGCACGCCGTGCTGAGCGGTCGGATGTCGCTGGACGATGTAGCGCGGCGCTTTACCGTCGCCGCCGTATTGCCCCCCCTGGAAACACTTCAAAAAGAACTTAACGCCGAGGAGTTCACGTCGCGCTTCGGCGGGGCGGGCGATGCGCGACTGACCGACCTGCTCAACAGGCTTGAAGGACGACTTACAGCGCTGCCGGCGTACCGAGGGGCGGCGGCGTCTCGGTAATGATGCGTGGCACACGTTAACGATTCGTTGCCGACAGGCGCCTGACGGCCGCCCTCCGCTTCCCGCGGCGAATGGGCAAAAATCGATTCCCGCCCAGGCGGATCTGGGAGTGCGGACGGCGGCGCCGTCTCTGGATGCGGGCCGATAGTGCCGTTCGAGCTCCTTTCGGGGCGGACTGGCGTCACAGAAGCAAGGGAAACCCTGCGGCTTGTGCCAGCGCCTTGTCCCAGCGACTGCGGACGTCAATTGTGAAGCCTTGCCGGCAGCGGTAAACTCGTAGGCGAGGGCGGCGATGCCTTGCATCGCAAGGATCGGCGCCGCGCGATGAAGTTTAGTTTGGCCGCCCGCCGCCGCGACTTTGCTTCTGAAGCGGCCACGACACGACCTGGAATCGGGCCGCCAGGATGTGAATATGCCTTTATGAGCACCATCGAATTTAAGCGTGAACGACACCTGCTGGTCGGCATCGATTCCGACGGGTGCGTCTTCGACACCATGGAACTGAAGCACAAGGAGTGCTTCATTCCGGCGTTTATCAAGCATTTCGGCCTGCAGGGGGTGAGCAAGTACGCCCGCGAGGCGGCGGAATTTGTCAACCTGTACTCGAAAAGCCGCGGCGTAAACCGCTTTCCGGGCTTGGTGGAGCAATTGGATTGGCTGCGGCGGCGTCCGGAGGTACAGGCCCGGGGCGTTTCTGTGCCTCGCTTGGAGGGCGTGCGGCGGTGGATTGCCTCGGAGTCGAAACTCGGCAATCCCGCTCTGGAGCGGGCCGTCGCAGCCAGCGACGATCCAGATCTGAAGTTGACGCTCCAGTGGTCGCTCGCCGTGAATAATGCAATAGCCGATATGGTGAGCGGCGTGCCGCCGTTTCCGCACGTTCGCAAGTGTTTGGAGCGTCTGACCGGCAAAGCCGATATGCTCGTGGTTTCGGCGACGCCGGGCGAAGCGCTCGTCGCTGAATGGCATGAACATGATTTGGCGAAGTTCGTCGGCGCGATCTACGGCCAGGAATTCGGCACGAAGAAGGAAATGCTCGCGGTGGCGCGAGCTTATCCGGCGGGCAATGCGCTGATGGTTGGCGACGCCCCCGGCGACTTCAAAGCGGCTGAAGCCAACGGCTGCCTGTTTTTTCCGATCAATCCGGGTCGCGAGGAGCAAAGCTGGCAGCGGCTGTACGATGAGGGCGTCGATCGATTCGTCAGCGGGCGCTTTGCCGGCGAATACCAGCAGCGATTGCTGGAGGAGTTCAACGCCCTGCTCCCGGAGCGTCCTCCGTGGCCGGTTGACGAATGACGGTGGAAGAACTCGCCGCACGCCGCGGGCGGCAAGATGGGGCGCCACGGCCAGGGCTGTAATTCCCGGCAAATCGAGCAGGTCTGCGTTGCGGCCTCGGTCGATCCACCGAGGGCGTCCTTGGCTTACACAATCAGATGGAAGGGCCGGCGGCCGTCATGCGTGCTCAATGTGATATTGGACTTATCGGTCTGGCCGTGATGGGGGAGAACCTGGCGCTCAATATCGAGCGGCGGGGTTACTCGATTGCGGTGTTTAATCGTACGGTGCACAAGGTCGACGATCTTCTCGCTGGACGCGCGAAAGGAAAGCGGTTCGTTGGCTGCCATACGTACGATGAGCTGGTCGCATCGCTGAAGCCGCCGCGCAAGATTCTGATGATGGTGAAAGCGGGGCCAGCCGTCGATCAGCTTATCGATTCGTTGCTGCCGCTGTTGTCTAAGGGCGACATCCTGATTGACGGCGGAAATACGTGTTACGCGGATACGGAGCGTCGCACCAGCTACGTCGAAGCACATGGCTTGCTTTACTGCGGCACAGGCGTCTCTGGCGGCGAGGAGGGCGCGCTGCTGGGGCCGAGCATTATGCCCGGCGGCAGCGAGGCGGCCTGGCCGCATCTGAAGCCGATTCTGCAGGCAATATCCGCTAAGGTAGGCCCCAACCACGACATCCCGTGTTGCGAGTGGCTTGGGCCGCGAGGCGCTGGGCACTATGTGAAAATGGTGCACAACGGCATTGAATACGGCGATATGCAGCTTATCTGCGAGGCCTACTTTCTAATGAAAGAAGCCCTCGGACTTTCCAACGATGAATTATACGACGTGTTCGACCAGTGGAATCGGGGCGAACTGGACAGCTACTTGATCGAAATCACGCGCGACATCTTCAGCGTAAAAGACGACCGTGGCGAGGGATTTCTGGTCGACAAGATCCTGGATACCGCCGGCGCGAAAGGCACCGGCAAGTGGATGAGTCAGCTTGCGCTTGACTTAGGCCTGCCGAGCACGTTGGTGACCGAGGCCGTGTTCGCCCGCTGCTTGTCGGCCATGAAGGCCGAGCGGATTGCGGCGAGCAAGAAACTGCAGGGGCCGACGGCGACATATAGCGGCGATCGCAGTAAATTCATCGAGCAGATCCGGCAAGCGCTGTACGCCTCGAAGATTTGCAGCTATGCGCAAGGTTTTGTGCAGTTGCGCGCCGCTTCGCAGGAAATGGGCTGGGGTTTGGAGGATAAGTTGGGAAGGTGCGCGTTGCTGTGGCGGGGGGGTTGTATTATTCGGGCCGTATTTTTGGACCGGATCAAAGAGGCCTTCGACGCCGATCCAAACCTCGACAACCTGCTCCTGGCGCCGTACTTCACCGCGATCGTACACAAGGCGCAGGACGCGTGGCGGCACGTAGTCGCCACGGCGGCGGAGCTGGGCCTGCCGGCGCCGGCTCTTGCGGCGGCGCTGGCGTACTACGACGGTTACCGGCGCGACCGGCTGCCGGCCAATCTGCTGCAAGCTCAGCGCGATTATTTCGGCGCACATCAGTTCAAACGCCTGGACGAGTGGGGCGCCGCCGAGCTGCCGGAGCATCATGCCGATTGGCTGCATCGACGCCGACAGCCGGAGTCGTAGGCCGGCGCAAGCGGCTTCCTCCGTCCTGCCAACACTTGCCCAAGGCGCCTTAGGGAGGCGATTCTCCTGCAGACTCGCCCCATGAACATATGCCAGCCACGTTCGTTATCTTCGGCGCCTCCGGCGACCTCACGAGCCGGAAGCTGATTCCCGCGCTCTACAGCCTGTATCAGAAGAAGCGGCTGCGCGAGGGACTGCGTGTCGTAGGCTTTTCGCGGTCGCCCTTCAGCCATGAACGGTGGCGGCAGGAACTGGCCGCCACAACCGCGCGATTCGTCGGCGAGGAGTTCGATCGAGCGTTATGGGGCGAGTTTGCTCAGAACGTGTACTATCAGCCGGGCGACATCGGCGAGGCGGGGTCGTTCGATGATCTGCGCAAATTCCTGAGCCAGGTTGAAAGCGGTCCGGCGCCGCGGGTGTACTATCTAGCGACGGCGCCCAAATTCTATGAGCCGGCCGTCGAACAACTGGCCCGCGCCGGCCTGACCGACGAGCGCCAGGCCCCGCGCCGCGTCGTAGTGGAAAAACCGTTCGGCTACGATCTGGTTAGCGCCCGGCGGCTCAATCAGGCGATTCACCATGCATTTGATGAGCAGCAGGTGTACCGCATCGATCACTACCTTGGCAAGGAGACGGTGCAGAACCTGTTCGTTCTGCGGTTCGCCAACGCAATCTTCGATCCGATCTGGAATCGCAACTACATCGACCATGTGCAGATCACCGTGGCCGAAGAAGTCGGCGTCGGTAAGCGGGCCGGATACTACGACTCGGCCGGCGTGATGCGGGACATGTTCCAGAATCACCTACTGCAGCTACTGATGATCACTGCTATGGAGCCGCCCGTGCGGTGGGCGGCCGACTCGATACGCAATGAGAAGGTCAAGGTGCTGCACGCCCTGCGGGCGCTGTCGCCGGCAGACGTCGCGACGGACACGCTGCGCGGCCAGTACGAGGGATACGCGCAGGCCGAGGGCGTCGCGCCAGGTAGTCACACGGCGACATTCGCCGCGGCGAGGCTGCAGGTCGACAATTGGCGGTGGCAGGGCGTACCGTTCTACCTGCGGAGCGGCAAGGAAATGTCCTGCCGCACTACGCAGATCGTCATTCAGTTCCGAGAGCCGCCCCATAAGCTATTCAACGGCGCCGCCCGAAATCTCTGCGAAGCCAACCGGCTGGTTGTGCAGGTGCAGCCCGCCGAGGGTATTCAGCTCCATTTCCAGACGAAGGTTCCCGATGCCGGCATGAAGCTGCGCGAGACCGATCTTAGCTTCAACTACCGGAGTGAATACGGTCGCCCCGTGCCGGGCGCCTACGAGCGATTGCTGTTGGACGCCCTGGAGGGGGACGCCAGCCTGTTCGCCCGGGCCGACGAGGTGGAGGCGGCGTGGAAGGTGTGCGATCCGATCATCGCCGCCTGGCAGGAGGGAAAGACCCCGCCGCTGTTGCGGTACGAGCCGGGAAATTGGGGCCCGGAGGCGTCCGCAGCGTGGATGCGCAGTCAGGGTCGAGAGTGGTTCGACAGTTGCCCGGTGTTGTCGTAAGGTAGAGGCCGAGCCGCCGGCAAGCCTCTGGCGAGGCTTGCAGCGCCATTCATTGATACGCTGGGTAAATACGTCCATGCGAGCCGCGCCAGAGACTCAGAGTCAGCAAGCGCCGAACCACGTTCCGCTGCCCGCTAACATCCCTAGCGTGCAGCCGGGCGGCGGATTTTGCTACGGCGTTGAACTGGCCTGGGGACGATGGCGTCGTTGGTATTTGACGCGGTTTCGCCGCCCGTATGTCGATCGGATGGCGAAGCTGCGACGGGGCGAGCCTGCGGGGGCGCCACACGAGATTCTCGACCCCCGCGATCTGAAGTACTGTTCGAACCAGTGCACCGCCCATTGGTTGCCGGAAGACGATCCCTTCCGCTGGCGCGAGCGGCTGCCATTTGCTCGCTGGGGGCTGGCTGAACTGCAAATCATGGGCTGGCCATTGGCGCTGAGCGCCCTGGCCATCGGCCTCTTGCGGCCGCCGTGGTCGTATGCGGCGATTTTGCCGCTGGCGCTGCTCGGCTTGGTCGTATACTTCTTTCGCGATCCGCGGCGATTCGTTCCAGCCGATCCGGCGGCCGTTATATCGCCGGCTGACGGCGTCGTCGCCGAAGTGACGGAACTAGATCACTACGACTTCCTCGACGGCCCGGCCGTGCGCATCGGCATCTTTCTGTCGATCTTCAACGTCCACATCAATCGGGCCCCGCGAACCGCTCGGGTGGTCGCGATGCATTACAAGCCGGGCGAGTTCCTCAACGCGCTCAACCCCGAGAGTGCGATTCGCAACGAGTTCATGTGGATCGGTTTTGAGGACGGCGACCGGCCGGACCTGCGGTACGCGGTGCGCCAGATATCGGGGCTGCTGGCCCGGCGGATCGTCTGCGCGCTGCGGCCCGGTCAGTCGGTCCGTCGCGGGGAAAAGTTTGGTATGATTAAACTGGGGTCGCGAACCGAGTTGATCTTGCCGCGCGACGCGGTGCAGATCGCGACGGCAGTGGGCGACGTCGTGCGGGCCGGCAGCACGGTGCTCGCTCGATTGAAGTGAGAGTCGGCCGCCAAGTTAGCGGCGACGCGCGCCGGGGTCCCCTACGGTCGGGCATGTTTTGCGATTTAAGACGCCGCCTGAACGGAGAGCCGCCAGTCGCGGATGCTCGTGCCCGTCTTGCCCAGTCGCCCAGTTGGCAACTATTGATTCCTGCGCGGCAAATGGGCCCTTGGCATTTTTTGGCCGTCGGCTCCCGGCGATCGGCTGGAGGTTAGAATCAGCGTAGTTGCAACTGGCCGCAAGCCGATAGCCGCCGGCCGACAGCCAAGCACTGTTTATTAGCGGCGCAGTCCTCAATAATTACGTCGAGTCCCCGCCGATGCGTCGTCTGCGAGCCGTTGCCGTCTTCCCTACGATTTTTACGTTGGGGAATCTCGTGTGCGGCTTTTTTGCCATTGTGGTCGCTTCGCGAATCGCCAAGCCGGGCGAGATTGCCGTGGTTCCTTCGCCGCGACTGGATTCGGCCCGCGAGCTGTTTGGCAGCGTCGATCCTACCCACAATCTTATGCTGTGCGGGGCGCTGATCTTCTTGGCCATGATTTTCGACATGTTCGACGGGCAAGTGGCCCGCATGGCTCGCGTGGCCAGCGACTTCGGCGCCCAGCTCGATAGCCTGTGCGACGTCGTGTCGTTCGGCGTCGCGCCGGGAATCCTGCTGGTGAAGATGTGCCCGCAATTCACGCAGGTCCATCGCGAGGCAATCTGGTTTATTGCGGCGCTGTTCGCCTGTTGCGCGGCGATGCGGCTGGCGCGGTTCAACGTCGAGTCGGATGAAGACGACGACCACACGATGTTCGAGGGGCTTCCTTCGCCGGCAGCGGCGGCGGTAATCGCCGGCTTTGCCGTACTGTCGTACCAACTCCGCAATGAAATCAACTACGCCGATTTTCAGGGCTTCGATCACTGGCTGCAGCTTACGCTGCCGCCGGCGGCGATGGTGATCGGGCTGCTGATGGTGTCGCGCGTTCCGTATCCACACTTCGTCAATCACCTGGTGCGCGGGCAAAAAACTTTTCCGCAATTGGTCGGAATCGTGTTTGCGGTAATGGCGCTGTTGGCGGTCCGCTGGTATGCGATTCCCGTGGCCTGCAGCCTCTACGCGTTGACGCCGCCGTTGGCGCACGGGTGGCGTTGGTTGTGGGGCCACCGCCATTTGATGCTCCGAAGGACGGGTTGACGCATGTTTACCGGGCTCGTGGAAAGTCTGGCCCCAGTGCGGCGCGTCGTCCAGGCCGGGCCAGGCATAACGCTGGTAATCGCCAGCGAGCAAATCGCCGCGCGGAGCGAAATTGGCGACAGCATCGCGATCAACGGCTGCTGTCTGACGGCCGTGCAGGCGCAGGGCGACGAGCTATCCTTCGAAGCGGGCCCCGAAACGCTGCAGCGAACCAACCTCGGGCGTTTGCAGGCCGGCGACCAGGTGAATCTCGAAACCTCGCTTAAGCTGGGCGACTCGCTCGGCGGGCACCTGGTTACCGGCCACATCGACGCGGTCGGTCGCGTCGAGCGCCGGGTCGACGACGGCGCGTGGTGCTCGATGTGGTTGGAAGCCCCCGGCGAGTTGACGAGACAAATGGCGTCGAAGGGATCGATCGCCGTCGACGGGGTGAGCCTGACGCTAGTCGATGTCGAGCAGCGGCGGTTTAGCGTTGCGCTGATTCCGCACACGCTGGAAGCGACGACGCTGGGACGGCGACGCCCTGGCGACGAGGTGAACCTCGAAACCGATGTGCTGGCGAAGTACGTCCAGCGGCAGTTGAGCTGGAAGGCGTGAGGCGCGTTTTCCATTGACCGATCACCGCTCACCGAGCACCTCTGCCATGAGCCGCCAGACCAAGACCTTTCTGCTGGAGCGATTCCGCGAAATGGGCATTCGCCCGGCGACGCGGCACGGACAGAACTTTCTCATTGATCTCAACCTCCACCGTCTGATCGTCGACTCGGCGGAGCTTACAGAGCAGGACGTGGTGCTGGAAGTCGGCACCGGAACCGGCGCCATAACGGCGCTCGTGGCGGAGCGGGCCGGCGCGGTCGTCACGGTGGAAATCGACGGCCATCTGTTTGAACTGGCCAGCGAAATGTTGCTCGACCGGCCGAATGTGAGGATGCTCAACCTCGACGCCCTTAAGAACAAGAACCGGTTCAATCCAGCGGTGCGCGACGCGGTTGGCGAGGCGCTGGGGGCGGCGCCGGGTCGGCGCCTGAAGTTGGTGGCGAACCTTCCCTACAATATCGCCACGCCGGTGCTCAGCAACTTGCTGGCGTGGGAATATACGCCTCATTCGATGGTGGCTACGATCCAAAAGGAGCTGGCCGACCGGATCGTCGCTCGACCGTGGTCAAAGGATTACGGAGCGCTGAGCGTCTGGATGCAGTGCCAGGCCGACGTAGAAATTGTGCGCATCATGGCCCCGTCGGTGTTCTGGCCGGCGCCGAAAGTGGATTCGGCGATCGTGCGAATCGTCGTCGATCCGGCGCGCCGCGCGGCCGTGCCCGACCTTCACTTTTTCCACGATTTCACCAAGGCCATTTTTCTTCACCGGCGCAAGTTCCTGCGGGCGAACGTCGTATCGGCGCTCAAGCAGGTGCTGGAAAAGTCGGAGGTCGACGAGATTCTGGGCATAATGGGCTTCGCCGACGATGCGCGAACCGAACAGCTCGACGTCTCGACGCTGCTGCGACTCACGGAGCTGGTGCGAGCCCGGGCTCCGCAGTGGACGTTGTCTTGAGCAGGTCGCCCGGAAGGAGCGGCTGGCGTTGCACGCTTGTCGGCGCGGAACAAGCGCGCGTCGAGGCGACTGCTTGCCGAGCGGGCCGTCGGCGGAGTACGTTGGAGGCTTGCGGACAGCGTCGGCGGGCATGGTTTCGCTACGGAGGTTTGCGCAATTATGAGCTTCATCGAAATGACGGGCGCCACCCTACGACGCGCGATGCACGAAGACGAGCTTGACGAGCATGTTCTGGCGAAGGCCCGCGTCGCGGACGACACGATTGTTCGGGTCAACCGGGAAGGCGATATCGAGGTGCGGCGCCCGCACGGCTGGGACGTCATCGGCGGGCTTTTAGGCGGTTTCGAAGAGCGCATTCGGAAAGAGACCGGCCTTGATTGGGCTTAGCCTTCCAGCCCCCGCAAGGCGGCATCTTCCTGTAACGGGGCGCCGCTGGTCGATTCGTACCGCGAACGATAGGCCCTGCGCATCAAGCACAGAATAAGCCTATCGTACTGGGGCCGCGCAGACATTGGGACGGTTTAATGCGGTCGGCGCGGTTAGTTCGCCCGAGCGATGCGGCGGCGCAGCGGCCTGGCGACCGAACCGATCGTTTTGGCCAGTTGTCCGTGGTAGGATCAGTGGGGGCTTTCTTGGGGTCGCGCCGGCGGCTCGCTGAGCCGCGGTTAGCGGCCGACCTCGCTTCTGATTTCTTTTGCGGACCGCGTGCAACGGCCCGGACTGAACATGGCACGCACAGCGTTGATTCAGCGCAAGACGGCGGAGACCGAGATCGAGCTGGAGGTCAACCTCGACGGCTCGGGGCAAGCGCAGGTAAAGACCGGCGTCGGCTTTTTGGACCACATGCTGGAGCTGATGGCAAAGCACGCAGCGTTCGATCTCCGCGCGGCCGCCCGGGGCGACTTGCACGTCGATCAGCATCACACGGTCGAGGATACGGGCATCTGCCTGGGGCAGGCGATTAAGCAAGCCCTCGGCGACAAGTCCGGCATCCGCCGCTACGGCCACTTCACGCTGCCGATGGAGGAGACTCTGGTCACCGTGGCGGTCGATCTGGGCGGTCGATACGCGTTGGCGTTCAACGCCCCCCTGCCCTCGCCCAAGATCGGCGCGTTCGACAGCGAGCTGCTCGAAGACTTCTGGCAAGCAGCAGCGGCCAACTGTCTGTGCAATTTGCACGTGCTGTTGCACTACGGCCGCAATAGCCACCATATCGCCGAGGCGGTGTTCAAAGCGGCGGCCCGCGCGCTGCGCATGGCGGTGGAAGCTGATCCGCGGATGCCGGGGGTCCCCAGCACGAAGGGTTCGCTGTTGGGCTGAGGCGGACCGCAACGGGTCGGGGAGTCTTTTGCGACTGGAAGGCCCGACTGCCATTCAAGGCCGCCAGTCGCAAAAGACTCCCGACCCACTCGACTGCGTTAAGCCGCTCACTCGCCGAAGTGGTCGCGGTAATCGGCGATGGCGGCGGTGACGACCTGTTCGGCGTGTTCGCGCCCGTAGGCCTCGGCGATGTTTACTTTGGCGTCGTCGGGCGAGAGCATCTTGTAGGTGCTGAAATAGTGCCGTAGCCGGTCGACGAGCACTTTAGGCAGTTGCGACACGTCGGTCACGTCCTGCCACATATTGTCGTTCTCGAGGACGGCGATGATCTTGTCGTCGGCCTCGTTGTTGTCGAGCATCGGCAGGCCGCCCACGATCCGGGCCTTGAGGATGATTTCCGACATGGTGATGGGCCGCTCGCTGATAACGCAGATATCCAGCGGATCGTGATCGCCGGCCTGGGCGCCGCTCATCAGCTTGGCGACATGCGACCCGCAGTAGGTTCGCGGGACGAACCCATACAGCGTGGGGCAGAACGACGACGTGCGGTTGGGCCGGTCGACGCGCAGATAGCCGGTTTGCTTATCGAGCTCGTATTTGATGCGGTCGTAGGGGGTGAGCTCGATATACGCGTGGACCACCGAGGGCGGAGCTGGGCCGACGTCGAGGCCATGCCACGGGTGCGGTCGCCAGCGATAGAATGGTGAGGGAAATCCCATGCAGTCTCCGAAAGAAAGGTCGCGTCAGCCGTCCGGGTAGGGGGTCGGGAGTTTTTTGCGCCTGGCGGCCGTAATAAGCCGGCAGACTCGCCGGTCGCAAAAGACTCCCGACCCTGTCATTCTCACGAGCGTACTGAAGGACGAGCCTTGTTGTTAGACGGCGGTAAGCGTGCCGCCGGGCTCGCCTTCGTTGACGTACGTCTCCAGGAAGCGCGTCAGGCGATGGAAGTCGCTGTCGGTTTCAATATAGCGGACGACCGTAACCAGGGTTTCGGGATCGACCAGTTCCTCGAACGGTACGTACTCGAGCTGCAACTGCCCTGAGACGGACACCATCACGCCGCTGAGCCTCTTTTCGACCAGGGCGCGGTAGGCGCCGACGCCCAACTGGCTGCCGAGCATGACGTCGAAGGCATGCGGCTTGGTGCAGCGCGCCTCGTACCCTAATTGCACGGGGGTGATCTTGCGCTTCTTTCCGGTCTGGCGCTTGTACTCCTTGCTAATCGCGTCGGCGAAGATGTCGTGCAGGTTGACGGCGGAAATATTGATATGCCCGTGCTCGTCCCGGCCGACCCCTTGCAGGTAGTTGCTGGGCAAAAGTTCCGCCAGTCCTTCGGCGATCACGATGACGCCATATTCCTTGCCTTCGCGCTCGCGCGCCAGAATGGTCTTCACGATGCGAGGAATGACTTCCTCCATGTTCATGATCGCGCGGGACGAATTCTCGCCGGTGTTGGGATCGACGCTCTCCTCCGTCTTTCGGTAGCGGCCGACGATGTCTTCCACGCTGATCACCAGGCTCGCTTCGCCGGCGATGGCGACGCCGTAGGCCAGCCAGCCGGCGCTGCGGCCCATCGACTCGGCCAGAAAGTAACTGCGGTTGGCCTCGGCGTCGGCCAGCATATTGCGCACTTCGGTCGCCAGAAAATCCACCGCGGTGAAGTAACCGAACGTGAAATCGATGCCGCGATAGTCGTTGTCGATCGTCTTCGGAAGATGCACGACCGGAATGCGGGGCGCCTCCAACGGCAGGTGGTCCTGGAACAGTTTGAATTTGTTGGCGGTCTTGAGCGTATCGTCGCCGCCGATCGAGACCAGCAAATCAACGCCGATGGAGCGCAACGCCTCATAGACCGTCTTCAGCGGCGCCACGCGCTCGCGGTCTTTCAAATGCGACGGATGAGAGACCAAAATGCCGGGATTAGTCCGGGCGGTGCCAATGAGGATGCCCTGCGAACTGCGCGTGCGGCGGAGCGTTTTGTGGTCGAGCATCACGTAGTCTTGCCCTTCGACCAGCGGGCGATGGGGGCCGTACTCCACCAGTTGGGAATAGCCGTGCTTGACGCCGACAACCTCAATGTCGTCGCGGAGAAACGAGACGGCCGCCGCGCTGATGACGGCGTTAGCGGCGGGTGCGGGACCGCCGGCGAACAGAATGGCGGCCCGGCGAAAGTTATGCGGTTGGCGGGGCGGGCGGGACAGCGTGCTTTTTTCTGCCATGATACTCATTCCGAAGTTGCGCAAGTCGCTAGAGGGCCGCGGGCGCGCCGCAGGCGAAGCTCAGGTCGCCCGCATGCCGAAACGGCATTCTAGAGCGCCAAGCCGCAGGCGAGAATGGCGGCTCGCGCGAGGCCGCATCAGCTTGCGCCAAACGTTCGCTCGACGAACGTGGTGTCGATGCGGCCATCGGCAAAGGCGCTATGGCTGAGAATTTCTTGGTGAATCGGAATGGTGGTCTTAATGCCGTCCACCCGCATCTCAGCGAGGGCGCGGAGCATGGTGCGCACCGCCTGTTCGCGGGTCGGTTGGTGGACGATCAGCTTGCCGATCATCGAGTCGTAATACGGCGGAACGACGTAGCCGCTATGGGCGTGCGAATCGAACCGGACGCCGAAGCCTCCCGGGACAATCAACCGCTCGATCCGCCCAGGAGACGGCTGAAAGTTCCGCCGGGGATCCTCGGCGTTGATGCGGCATTCGATGGCAGCGCCGCGGTGCGTCACGTCTGCTTGGGAAAACGGCAACGGCTCGCCGGAGGCGACCAGGAGCTGCTGCTTGATCAGGTCGATGCCCGTCACCATTTCGGTGACCGGATGCTCAACCTGGATGCGGGCGTTGACCTCAATGAAGTAGTAATTGCCCTCCCGATCGACGATGAATTCCACCGTGGCGGCATTAGCGTAATTGGCCGTTTGAATGAGCCGTCGGGCGGCTTCGCACATCGCGGCGCGGGTTTCCGGTGTGATGCTGACGCTGGGGCTTTCTTCGATGAGCTTTTGATGGCGTCGCTGGACGGAGCAGTCCCGCTCCCAGAGGTGAACGGCGTTGCCGTGATGGTCGGCGATTACCTGGACTTCGACGTGTCGCGGCTGCTCGATGTATTTTTCCAGGTAGACGGCGCCGTTGCCGAACGCGGCTTCCGCCTCCGCTTGGGCTTGCTGGAGAGCCGATTTGAGGGCCAGATCGTTGGCGGCCACCCGCATGCCGCGCCCGCCGCCGCCGGCGACCGCCTTGATGAGCACCGGAAAGCCGACTTCGTGAGCGAATCGCAAGGCCTGGTCCGGCTGCTCGATGACGCCTTCGCTTCCCGGCACTACGGGGACCCCGGCTTTCTTCGCCAGAATGCGAGCCGCGTTCTTGTCGCCAAGCTGCGCCATGGCCTCCGGCGAGGGCCCTATGAAATCAATATTGCAGCTTCGGCAGATCTCGTTGAAATGAGCGTTTTCCGCCAGAAAGCCATACCCCGGATGAATTGCCTGCACGTTGCCGACTTCGGCGGCGCTGATCACGTTGGCAATCCGCAAGTAACTTTCCGAGGCCTTGGCCGGACCGACGCAGTACGCCTCGTTCGCCAAATCGAGGTAGTGCGATCCGCGGTCAGCCTCGCTGAAGATGGCCACCGTCTCGATGCCCAATTCCCGGCATGCGCGGATGACGCGCAGTGCGATTTCACCGCGGTTGGCAACGAGTATTCTTTGATACATGGCGGGCTACGGCAGAGGGGCCAGGCGACGGGGATCAGGAGTCAGGCGAGGGCTGAACGCCGTCTACGCGTGCGTTAGCTCGGCGCGGGCGCCCGCAAGCCGCGACTCAACGAGCCGCCGGTGCGGGCAAGCGGCGTCGCTAACCCGCCTTTTCAACGCGAAACAGCTTCTGGCCATACTCGACCGCGGCGCCATTCTCCACCAAGACCGCCGCGATCTTGCCGGAGCAGTCCGCCGGGATTTCATTGAACACCTTCATGGCCTCGATGATGCACACCACCGTCTCCGGGCCGACCTGGTCTCCCGGTTTTACAAAGGAGGGCGAATCCGGATTTGCCGAGGCGTAGAATGTGCCCACCATCGGACTGGTGATGAAGTGGCCAACGGCCGCTTCGGCAGCCGAGGCCGTCGGTATATGTGAACTGCCGCCGGCAGAGGGCGCCGGCGCGGGCGGAGTAACGGGCATGGCCGGAGGCATCGGAGCGTAGCCGCCGGGCACGACGATCGGCTCTTGATCCTTTCGCAACCGGATCCGCTGCTCGGATTGGCGCAAGTCAATTTCGGCGAGTTCGAACTCCTGCATCAATTCAACGAGCCGACGCACGCGGCGCACGTCGAACACGTCGTCGGGGTTCGATCCGCTGCTTCCCATAATGTCTCCCTGTTGGACGCTCAAAACTCTGTCCGGCTGCAGCTCGCCCGAGCGTTAGCCCACAAGGCACTCATCCAGCTCCTTCGGCACGCTGGAGAGGACTTCATGCCCGGCGCGGGTAACCAATACGTCGTCCTCGATGCGAATCCCCCCCCAATCGGGGAAGTAGATGCCTGGTTCGACCGTGACAATCATTCCCGGCTTGAGCGCTCGCTGCTGCCCCTGGGCCAACCGCGGGGCCTCATGAATCTCCAAACCGATGCCATGGCCGAGCCCGTGCCCGAAGTGCTTGCCATAGCCTGCGTCGTCGATGACGCGCCGGGCGGCCTGATCGACCTCTTCGCAAGTCGCGCCAGGCCTGACGGCGTCGATTCCCGCCAACTGCGATTTTAACACAACTCCATACAGCTTACGGAGTTTCGGCGAGATTTTAGCCGTGGCCAAAACGCGAGTCAAGTCGCTCATGTACAGGCCTTCGTTGACCCCCCAGTCGATGAGCGTGAAGTCGCTGGCGCCAATATGGCGGCCGGTCGGCCGGGCATGGGGCAGCGCGGCCCGGGGACCGACTGCGACGATAGTCTCGAAGCTGACGCCCTTGGCGCCGAACTGGCGGGCCTGGTATTCCAATTCGTTCGAGACCTGCTGTTCGGTCATTTCGGGGGTCAGCTTAGCCCGGACGACGTCGAACGCCCGTCTAGCCAATTCGCACGCCCGGCGAGTGCGCTGGATCTCCTCCTTATCCTTGATCAGCCTAAGTTCCTCGACCCAGCCTGAGGTGGCAACTAGCTCGATCTTCGGCAACGCCTCCGCCAAGGCATTACGCAGGGCGACGGTCATCGAGTCGGCCTCGATGCCGAGCCGCCGAGGCCTCGCCCTTTCCAGCGCCTTAGCCGTGAATTCCAGCATCTTTGAGCCGGGACCGCGGATCGCCAGTTCCAGCCCCGGGCATTCTTCTTCCAGTTGTGTGGAGTACCGCTGATCGCTGATGAGCAAATCGCCCGTTGGTGTGACCAGCAGATAGCTGTCATCGCCGGTGAAACCGGTCAGATAGGTGACGTTGACGAAATTAGTCACCAACAGGGCGTCGAGCCCTTCCTGCTTGATTTGTCGGCGGAGCTTATCACGGCGATCGGACATGGCGGAGGGTGCGGGCATGAGGCTCAAGGCCCGAGGCTCGCGGCTCGAAGGGGGCCTGGCGGCTAGAGGCGTACGCGGGGGAAAGTGTAGACTGAAGGGCGGTTCACAGTATGCGTGAACTGGCAGACTGACGGCAAGTCCTGCCGCTTAACCCCTCGCCGCTCAAGGCTTCGCACCTACCTGCTGCCGGAGTCCCATGTTTCGCGTAACTCGTGAAATCGAATTCTGTTACGGTCACCGGTTGCTCAACTACGAGGGCAAATGTCGCTACCTTCATGGCCACAACGGTCTGGCCGTGATTGCCATCGAGGGGCCAGAATTGGACGACCGCGGCATGCTCGTCGACTTCTCGGACATCAAATCGGCGGTGAGCACTTGGATCGACCAGAACCTGGACCATCGCATGCTCCTTCACCGGGATGACCCTGTCGTGGGCCTCCTTCAGGACATGGGGGAACCTGTGTATCTGCTCGACCGGAACCCGACCGCCGAGAACATCGCCCGGCTTATCTTCGAGGAGAGCGCCAAGCTCCAGCTTTCCGTCCCGATCGTCGAGGTCAAGCTATGGGAAACGCCCAAATGCTTCGCGACCTTCCGCCCGGATTGATCGGCTCGGCTGATGGCTGGCAGACTGAAGCCATAGCAATGGCGCGGAGAGGTCAACGCTAATCTCGCTGCGGCACGGTTTACGCGACGCCGCGATCGGCGTCCGAGACGCCTTTTCACAGAACGATTAGCGGAGGATCGCCGGGGATGTAACGTTGTAAAACTCAGCCCTAACAGTTAGCCTGCTGGATATCCGGCGCCCCGAGCGCCGCCGCTTTTCTTTAGCCGGAGTGAGCCATGAACAACTCGGCCGCCAGCGCTCGGCCCGCCGACGCCGCCGAAGCGTGGGAGGACTTCATCGGGCAGCAGGTCTATCCCCAACCAGGCACGAAGGCCAAGTCCGACTACCGCAATTACGACAATCCTGCCCGGGAGACGGTGCGGCGGTTCTATGAAGAGAATCACCGCCGGCAGACGTACGACTTCGTCGTGGGGAAGCGGGCGGAGTTTTTGCAGCTCAACCGCCGCGAGATGGGCGTCTTTGAGGCCTGTGAGTATCTGAACACGCTGGTTGACGACTCCGATCCTGACATCGAGCTCGATCAACTGCAGCATCTGCTGCAAACCAGCGAGGCGATTCGCGCCGACGGCCACGAAGACTGGTTCGTGCTGACCGGGCTGCTGCACGATCTGGGCAAGGTGCTCTGCCTGTACGGCGAGCCGCAGTGGGCGGTCGTGGGGGATACGTTTCCCGTCGGCTGCCGATACAGCGAGCGCATTGTTTACCACGAATATTTTGCCGCTAACCCAGACGCCAGCGACCCGCGGTACAACACCCGCCTAGGGGTCTACGAGCCGAACGGCGGCCTGCGCAACGTGCTGATGTCGTGGGGTCATGACGAGTATCTTTACCACGTCATGAAGGGGTACCTGCCTGAGCCGGCGTTGTACATGATCCGCTACCATTCGTTCTACGCCTGGCATCGCGAAGACCAGTACGACTGGCTATGCGACGATCACGACCGCGAGATGCTCGCCTGGGTGCGAAAGTTCAATCCCTATGATTTGTATTCTAAATGCCCACAGCCGCCGGATTGGAACCGATTGCGCCCCTACTACGCTGAACTGGTCGCGAAATATCTGCCGGCAAAGATAGCGTTTTAGGCCGTGCGGCAATCGCGCCAAGATCTGCAGCGCCGAACAAGCGCCATTGCCCAAAGCAGCAGCGTCGCGGCGGCCGGCTCGGGTACGGCGGCCGCCGGAACGGAAGCCGCCGCCCCCAAGCCGAGCTGCTGCTGCCAGATAAGGAAATCCGCGCCGTCGCTATCGCCGTCATCGTCGGCGTCGCCCAGCGCATTGACCCCGAAGCCGGCGACCCACTTGCTCAGGTCGTCGGCGTCGACGTCGGAGTCGTTGTCGAAATCGGCGGCGTAGGCGACCATGTTCGCCGTGAGATAGTCGACCTTGTAGTTCAGCCCGCCGGTAATCTTCGCGGTGGCGGTGAACGATTCGAACCCGCCGCCTTGAAACCTCACCGTATACTGGCCGTCGACGGGCACGCTGTACCCGCCTGATTCAGCGCTGATGGCGAAATAGGCCGAACCTTCGACGTCGATCCGCACGCCGGAACGCCCTTCGCCGACGTCGTAGAAGCTGTTGTTATTGACGTCCTGGTACACCACGCCAGTGATAAACGTCGCCGCGCCCGGATCGCCAAAATCCTGCGTCACGAGCTGCGGCCCGACGGAGCCGTTCGTGCCGTTGAGGACGCCGATGCCAATTTCCTTGAAGGCGCCATGGTGGAGGTTCCGTCGGTGCCCAGCGGGGTTTTGCATCCCTTGGCCGACAAAGGCCGGATTGTAAGCGGGGTCGCTCGGATTGGAGACGTCGCCCCAATCGACGTCGAAGCCGGCATGCCCTTCGCGGGCGGAACTGGCGTGGGAGTACACGTTCTCGCCGGCGCCGCCGCTGTAGCCCACAGCTTCGAGCCGATCGTCCAGGGAGCCAAACGGCGTGAGCGGCGCCGGCGGATTGCCGGAGCTGTCGTGACCCTGAAACTGGTTATCGAACATGTCCTGGGTGTGCAATTGCGCCGCCGTAAGCAGCTTTTCGTTGAACGACAAGGGTTGCGTCGTCTGCTCGATCAGGCCGCTGGCCACCGAGGCCGTAAACTGGTCGACGATGTCTTGCGGTTCGATCCCGAAGAAGGAATAGGCGCTGGTGACGTCGGGATCGGTCTCGTTCATTAAGCGATTGGCTTCAACAATGGCGTCGGCCCGAGCGCGATTGACGTATTCGAGATATTGCTGCGCGTCGGCGCTCGGATTGCCGATGGAATACTGCTGCTTCTGGAACTGATCGGCGACCTGGATGTTGTCGAGGTACCAACCGACCGGATGGTTTACGTCGGTGAAGGCCAGGCCGCCGGGTACGTAATCCAGATAGAACCGAAACATGGCGGACTGGCCGGCATAGGGCGCCAGGTCCACCGTCTTCAATGAGAAGGCGCCTTCGACGGGGCTGCTGCCGGTGCTGGTTCCGGTTTGCGAGTAGAGCGTAGTCGGCCAGGTGGCCCCGCCGTTAGTTGACATCTGCACTTTGGCAATCTGGCCGGATGCTGCAAAACCTAGTCGGCTGAGAAAGAACAGCTTCGAATCCGCCTGGATCGACAGCGGCTCGTTAATCGAAAACCAGTTGTCCTGGAATTGCGGATTGGCCAGGTGGAAGGCATGCGAGCCTTCGGCGACGACGTCTGATTGGATCAGGTCATAACTGGCCGCGGTGTTGTCGAGGACATTGGCCGCCCCGCTTTCGGCGTTTTCTACCAGCAGTACGTCGGCGCGCGAAGTTGAGACCGCGACCATAGATGCCAGCGCCAAAGCGACGAGCGAGCGGCGCTGCGCGAATAATGGAGAGTTCATCATCAGTCCATGAGGCGAGGACGGGACGTGTTTTTTCCTAGATTGGCTGCCAGGCGGAAGAAATGCAAGCGGCGCGTTGCCCGCCGCTTGGGAAGGCGTCGCTTGGATTCGACGCAGACGGCCGACGATCTGTACAGCCTCGCACCTGATGATTTCAGATGCGTCGTGGCCTGAATGTAACTGCTACGGGAACGGTGCATTCCGCCTGGAGGCCGGCCTGCTGATAACTATTGAGAACTGCGACGAATGAACCGTGCCTGGCTGTCGGCTAGCGGCTAGCCGCCGACGGCCAGAGGGAGCAGGCCTAATTCTGGCCGCTAGCCAATAGCCGATAGCCGATAGCCGATAGCCAAATCCTCAAGTGACGCAATGTGCGGCGGAGCTTGATCAGCCCTTCGTCCTCGAAGCGAATTGGAGTATCCCTCAGGCGCAAGTTCTGCGGCGACGGGAGCTGGCTTTGGCCGCCCTCCCAGCGCGCGGGCGCGTAGTGGGGTATTCTGCACTGGTTCGGCCAGCAGGGCCGACCGCCCAACAGGGCCGTTCTCTGGCGCTCAGGCGCCCGAACGGCGGTGGCGCGAGGCCGCGACGGCGCGGGCAGTAACTGTAATGAGCGACTCCAATCCGCCTGAGGGACGGGGCGGCAACTGATTGACAGCGGGCGGTTTGACGATCGCTTTCCGCCCCGCCCCTACAGCTTGTCGCGGCACCGCCAAAAAATTTGCCAAATCTGCGATTGCAGGCCTTGTCGAAAGTCGATACTTTGCCAAACATTGAAACCAGAAGTGACAGCACTGCTACTTCACTCTTACCAAGGCGGTTTCCAGCGACAGCACCTATAGCCCCGAAAGGCCCTCGCGGCGTTGACAGCAGCTTCCCTTCATCAAGTAGTGCCAGAAGCTACTCGCCGCACCCCTCGGCTCGCCCGGCCGGTGCGCAGTTGGATCGATCAGGCCGCCCTTCGTTTGCGGATCGCCCTCAGCTCTCTTAGCTGGCGGGGGCGTTTGCGTCGTTGAGCCATGTCCCACGGGGCGCCGCTGCACGCTTGCTCGGCCGCCTGCTTCGCACAGTCCTCACTGTAGGTTGTCCGCCTCTGTACGGCGGCGGCCAGTTCTCCAGCAACTGTCGGCGTCTGGCGTTGTAGTCCAGCGTCGAGCCACGCCCGGGACGATCCGCCCGGCCCAAATCGCCCGGCTCTTACCGGGCAAATCCGCGTTTCTTTCCGCGACGCCGTGTGCCGCGTACCGCGCTCGCCATGCAAGGCGTGCCGCATGGGCAAAGGTGGCTGGTGGCCGCACCTTTGAACAAGTTGTCGCACCCTTGGGCGACTGCCGCAGGAGGCTCTCTACGATGAAGGTTTTTGAATCTGAAGTCATTGTCCCCGGCTGGCTCAACAGCGGCTCGCCGCTGGCGGGTTTGCAGAAGGCCGTCGTCGAGGCCTGCGGCAAGAAGGCCGCCCCGATCCGCGTCGCGATGGTCGGCAAGAACCGCCTCGGCCACGTGTGCGAGATGGAAGCCATCGGCGGCCTCGCCAGCCCGAAGGCGACGCTCCCGTCGTCGGTGTTCGACTATCGCCAGCGCCGCAGCGAGCGGACCAGCTCGTTCAACGCCGTGATGCTGATCCCCACAGGGGTCGATTGCGCCATCGGCGGTCACGCCGGCGACGCCACCCCGGCGGCCCGACTGCTCGCCTCGCAGGTCGACCACCTGATCGTCCACCCGAACGTGGTCAACGCCTCGGACATCAACGAGCAGGCCGAGAACTGCCTGTACGCCGAAGGCTCGCTGATCTGCCGGCTGATGATGGGCACGATCGGCCTGCAGAAGGTCCGGCAGAACCGCGTGCTGTTGGTAACCGAAGAGCGGCCCGACGCGCCGCACGTGGTCGACAACACCATCAACTGCGCCGAGGGCGCCCGCGCTACCCTAGGCATGGACATCCAGGACGTGGTGGTGCTCGAAGAAGGCCTCGAGATGCGGACCGGCGTGGCCGACTCGGGCCGGGTGACCGGCGCCATCAACGGTCTGCAGGCCCTGCTGGAGATGCTCCACTCGAAGCGCGGCTCGTACGACGCGGTGGCCCTGGCCACGCGAATCACGCCGCACATCGACACGGTCGAGCTGCACCGCGCGTACTTCGGCGAAGGCGGCCCGAACCCCTGGGGCGGCGTCGAAGCGGTCCTTACCCACACCACCAGCACGGTGCTCGACGTGCCGACGGCCCACGCTCCGACCATGTCGAGCGAAGCCATCCGCACCGAGCGGTGGGGGATCGTCGAGCCGCGCAAGGCCGCCGAGGTCATCAGCAGCACCTACCTGTTCTGCGTGCTGAAGGGCCTCAACCGAGCGCCGCGCGTGGTGACCGGCGTCGACGGCTCGTATGATCCGTCGATGCTCACGGCCGAGGACGTCTCGGCCCTGGTGATTCCCGACGGCTGCGTCGGCTTGCCGACGCTGGCCGCCGTCCAGCAGGGCATCCCGGTGATCGCCGTCCGCAACAACACCAACCTGATGCGGAACGATCTGGCGGAACTGCCGTTTAGGTCGGGCCAGCTCAAGTTCGTCGAAAACTACTACGAGGCGGCCGGCGTGCTGGCGGCCATGCGTAGCGGCGTCTCGACCTCGACGCTCGTGCGGCCGATGACCCCGATTCGCATCGAGCGGTTCTCGACGGCCAAGGTCGTCAAGCCCGCGGCGGGCAGCAACGGAAAGGCCAAGACGGTTGCCAAGACCAATGGCCATGTGAACGGCCATGCCAACGGTCACGTCGTCAACGGCGCCAAGGCCTAGCAACCAGCGGCGCAGCGGGCCGCGGGTGTATTCCTTGGCCCGCCGCCAAACCAATTGAATGATTCAATGGCTGGGGATGGCATCCGCCGCCCCAGCCATTGTTATTTGAGCTTCCTTTGTGGCATGCATCGCTTCCCCTCTAGCCCAGGAGCGTTGCTCGCAGCTCGGGCGGGATACTCCCGCAGCGACGTGAAAGATCAACCAGCCAACGCCGCACAACTGAATCAAGATCGCGCGCCGATCCTTGAAACGCTGCGCGACTACATCGCCGGAGGCACGTACGCCTTCCACACGCCGGGGCACAAGGCCGGTCGGTTCGCTCCGCCGGAGCTGGTCGAGCTGTTCGGCCAGACGGCATTTGACTACGACCTGCCGGCGATGACGGCGACTGATAACCTCCTCCACCCGGCGCACTGTGTGCAGGAGGCGCAAGCGCTTGCCGCCGAGGTGTTCGGCGCCGCGGCGACGTTCTATCTCGGCGGCGGCGCCACTACGGGCATCGCCGCCATGATCCTCGCCGCCGTTCCGCCCGGCGGGACGATTCTGCTGCCCCGCAACGTCCATCGCTCCGTGGCGGCGGCGCTGGTCCTCTCCGGCGCGCGGCCCCGCTTCATCGAGCCGCAGGTCCTGCCCCACTGCGGCGCCCTCGGCATCAGCGGCGAGACCATCGCCGCCGAACTGGCCCGCGAGCCCGCCAGCGCCGTCCTCCTCACGCGTCCCACCTACTACGGACTGGCCCGCGACCTATGTGAAGTCTCGGCCGCATGCCGCCGCTACGGCATACCTCTGCTGGTCGACGAGGCCCACGGCCCTCACTTTCGGTTCCTGCCGGAAGGCGCCCCGCGGCCAGCGCTCGACGAAGGCGCCGACCTCGTCGCTCAAAGCGCCCATAAGACCCTCAGCTCGCTCGTCGGCACAGCGCAGGTGCACGTTGGCCGCAACTCGCCCATCAGTCCCGCACGGTTCCGCGACGCCTTCAATCTGCTGCAGACGACCAGCCCGAACTATCTGCAACTGATTTCGCTCGACGCCACCCGCCGCTACTTGGCCCGCGAGGGTCGCGCGCTCTTCGCCGAAGCCGTCTCTGCCGCACAGCGACTGATCCGCGACATCGACGCCCTGCCAGGCCTGAAGGTCCTCAGCACCGCCGGCGACGGGCGCCTCGCCGACCATCGCCAAGATCCGCTCCGCCTGGTGATCAACGTCGCAGCCGCGGGCTGGACCGGCTACGACGTCGAGATGCTGCTGCGCACCCGCTACCGAGTTGAAGACGAGCTTTCCGACTGGTTCAATATCGTCCTGGTTACCAGCCCCCACGACGACGCCGCGGCCACCGAGCGGCTGCTCGCGGGCTTGCGCGAGATCAGCGCCCGCCCCAAGCCGCCCGTAAAGTCGAAAATTGCCGAAGCGTCGAACCTGCTGCAACCGGCCATCCCGCCGCTGGCGATGACGCCGCGCGACGCCGCGCTCGGGCCAAAGCAGGCCGTGCCGCTTGCCCGATCGGTGGGCCGCGTGTGCGCCGAGAGCATCATGTTCTACCCGCCCGGCATACCGCTGTTGATGCCTGGGGAGGTGGTAACGGCGGAGATCCTCGACGTTTGCCGCGAACTGCTCGCCGGCGGCGCCCACTGCTACGCCAGCGATCCCGCGCTTGGTACCATACGGGTGGTGGCGGGGTGACAGTGACTAGGCGACTGGGCGCCCGGTATTGGTGAATTGCATCTCGCGTTTGTAATTCGGCTATGTCGTCCCTCGATACGCCATCTCGCCCCCGCTCCGCCGCTGCCGGCGGCCTCGGCCTGCCGCCGTGCTGGTATCTCGATCCGGCAGTGTACGAAGCCGAGCGCGAGCTGATTGACGCCAGTCCACGGTTCGTGGGCCGATCGCAAATGGCGCCCCGCGACGGCGATTATGTCGCTCTTGAAGGCGCCAACTCCGGCAGCCTCATCGTCCGCCATCAAGGCGAAGTCCGGCTCGTCTCGAATGTTTGCCGCCACCGCCAGGCGATCATGCTGCACGGCCGCGGCAATGCGAAGCGTATCGTTTGTCCGATCCACAACTGGGCCTACGGGTTGGACGGCCGGCAGTGCGCGGCGCCCCACTTTCCGGAAAACCCGTGCCTGAATTTGCCCGCCGTGCCGCTCAATGAGTGGCGCGGCTTGCTCTTCGCGGGTTTAGGCGATCCGGCTGCCGACCTCGCGGCGCTCGACGATTGGCCCGAGCTGAACGCCGACGGCTACGTGCTCGACCGTATCGACTACGAGGAGCACGAGTTGAACTGGAAGTCGTTCATGGAGGTGTACCTCGAAGACTATCACGTCTCGGCCGTCCACCCGGGCTTTCGCACGTTTGTCAGCCCGGAAGACCTCCGCTCGCCCAAGCGCTCGGCCCACGGCGAGCGGTTCTACGCGGAGATGGTCGGCGCCCGCTGGCCCCTCGGTTCGCCCGGCTCGCCCCAGTTCGCCGAGTACCAGCGACTGCTCCTGGAAGTCACTGGCGGAATGGAACCAGAGTATGGCGCGATCTGGCTCAGCTACTTCCCGAGCACGCTCGTCGAGTGGTACCCGTTCTTTAATATCATCACCTGCTACACGCCACTCTCAGCCGAGCGAACGGCGCTCAGCTCGCAGTACTACGTTCGCCGCGACGTCCGCGAATCGCGTCCCGACTTGGTCGAGGCCTGCCATGCGGTGCTCGACGAAGTGACGGCCGAGGATCACGAGGCCTCGGTACGGCTCCACGCCGGGCGACGCGCGCTATGGCGCCAGGGCGAGCGGCGGCAAGGGCCGTACCAAGATCCTATGGAACAAGGCCTTCGCCACTTCCACGACTTCCTGCGAGTTGCCTGTCCGGCGTTCGACTATTGAGAACTGCGCGGCTGATGAACCGTGCCTGGCCGGCGGCTGACGGCCAACCGCCGACGGCAAGACGGAAATATGGGCTCATTCTGGCCGCTAGGCGACGGCGGAGAGCCGACAGCCAGATTCGTCGCGGGTTCATTCGCGGCGCAGGAAGTAAAAGCAGCAATGCGATCGACGGTTTTCCGGAATGAACTGAGCGTTATCCGGCGTCAAGCGTCGCTGGTCGCTCGCCGCCGCGACTTCCGCCCGGCGCCGCTGGCGCTCCACTCTTTGGTAAGGGCCTCGAACACTTCCGGCGATTCGTATCGCACGACGCCCCGTCCTTCGGGCATCGGCCCGATGAGTCCGCGAAATACCGGCAAGCCGCGCAGGCTGAGATCGGTGCTACAGTCATCGATGCCAATCTGCGTGTGCATCCGCAGAATGGCGTCGTGGTGCTCATAGTCGCGGGCTCGCAGTTCGCCGTTTGTGCCGCGCGTGACGATACGGAAGGTTTTTCCTTTTGCCATAGCGCCGATCTAGAGTGCGTGGAAGGGAGTGCCAGGACAAGAGAAGATATCGGCCCCGATTGCCCTTCAGGCGCCGACATTTGCCTTTTCCACGCACACTAGCTATAGCACGCGAAACCGCCACAACGAATCGACAAGACAATGTCGGCAAAACCCGCACGATTGCCGTTCGGGGGGCCGATTTTGACGGGCAATTCCGCGGGTTTCAGCCCCCAGCGGACGGCCTTTCAGAACGATCGTTGCGGGACTGCGGAAACCTCCCTCAAACGCTGCTGCCTTGATTAGACACGGTCGTCGAACCGGCCCGCCGCAGACATGCGGATGAATGATTGCCGGCGGGCGTTCATCCCGTTAAACTTCTTAGGACCGGTGAGGAGGGTAAGCGAATTGGCCAGCGGCCTGACTCGAAATCAGGTGCCCCGAAAGGGGTTGTGGGTTCGAATCCCATGCCCTCCGCTTTGGTTCGTGTGATGCGGACCGATGAGAAGTCGCGCGAGAAGCCCCGCTTTTGTCAGGGCTTTTTTCGTTTGGCGTTCGAAGTTTTGTCGACGGCTTCGAATCGTCATCGGTGCAATTCGGCGCCATCTTCAACGTCCTCGGTGCGGGGCGTTTGGCGCCGTTTTCGGCGCCCCTTGGCACCATAGTGGGCACCTTTTTCTGGCGGTCGACCGGGCCGTCTGTGCCGGTTGCGAGTTGCTGGGCGGCCTCGCCGTCAGGCGCGGCGGTCGGGATGGCGGGCAGACGATCCAGTGCGGATGTCAGGTCGACGATCCCGAGGTGAGTGTAACGGTCCATCGTCAGCGTGATCGTCGAGTGCCGGGCCAACGCCTGCGCTTCCTTCGGGTGAGCGCCGCCGCGGGCGAGCGTGGAGATGAATTGGTGGCGTAGGGCGTGGAAGTCGAAGAAGCGCTTGTCGGCGTCCTTGTACGGGATCTTGGCGGCCTTCAGGTCCACTTGAATCATTTTAGCAGATCCCTTGCGCGACCAGCTTCCCGGCCAGAGGAGTTCGTTGCAGGCACGACCGCACGACGCGAGGTACTCGCGGAGGATGACGGCAACGTCGGGCCGCAGAGGGAGACCATCGCGCCGTCGATGCTTCGAGTAGGCGGCCTCGACCGCGATCGTGGGCGGGGCGTCGTCGAGGTCGAAGCTTCTGGGCGTCAGGCTGGCCAACTCGCTGGCCCGCAAGCCGGTGGTCAGAGCGAGGTGGTACAGGACGGCTCGATCTTCGCCTGAGAGCGTGCGAAATTGCTTGCCGTTGCGGGCGGCGGCGATGAGCTTTGCAATGTCGCCCGGTTCCAGCGTTCGCCGCTCGCGCCGCACGTCGACCTTCACATTGAGGGCTGACAGGTGGGCCAGGACGTCTTCGGCCGCGCGCCGGTCGCGGACCAGCCACCGCGTAAATCCCTTGATTGCTGTGAGATAGGCATTGCTTGTGCGGACGCCGCGGCCCTTGCCCCGTAGGTCTGCGAGCCACGTGGCGACCCGGGACGAGGAAATGTCGCGGATCAGCTTGAAGCCGCAACCAGCGATGATCTTGTTGATGTAACTCGTGGTCAGCTTAACGTGGCTGGCAGCGTTTTCCTTCGACTCGAGGTGACCGCGGTAGTCCTCCACATGCTCGGCCAGCGGGCGTCGGGCATGGTCGTCGAACTGGTCGATCAGGCCGGCGGCCTTGCGCTCCTCGCGCGTGACCAACTCGTTCAGCATCGTCTGGGCTGCGGTCTTATCCGACGCCAGCGGGACGCGGCGATCGACCCCCGAGGCGTCGCGATACCGGCCCCACCATTTCTTGGACTTCGCTTTCACGCGCTGGCCGGTCTTCGGATCGGTTCGCGTGATCGGCTTCTTATAGAGGCTCGCCATTCAGTGCTACTCCAAAGTTGCGGCGGGCGATTCCGCCAGCGGTCACATTTTCTATGCGTGGTGCCCAGGCTCAAGCGATTTGTTGCCGTCGTTTGTCAGATTCTCGGGACGGTAGCCGATAAACTTGCCGCAATTGCCGCAGTGGGTACGAATCCGGGCGTCCTGGGGCGGCTCGTCGACCCATAGCTCCATACCACACAGGCAGGCGGCGCTCAGCGATTTTGCGCCCTGTTCGGTAGGCGGCCGAAGTTGCGAGATGATATCCGCTCGTCTTTCGACGATCTGGTCCTTGAGATCCGCAGTGAGCACGCCTTTAGGCGCTCGGAAGCGAAGGACGCCTTCTGCGAGATGCAAGTCAATGCCGTGGGCCGCTAGCTTTGTGAGCAGGGATTTTGCGCTCATAACTCGCCCTCCTCGAATTCGACATCGTTTCGTTCCGCACCGACCGTCTGAAGCTGCAAGTTTGCGTCATCAGCGTCATGTGCGTCATGGGAGACTTCGCTGCACGGATCGGCAGCGAGTTGCATCGTCGCTGCGTCGTGCCGGCGGATCGTCCACGACCGTCGTGACGCTTCGCGGTGGTACTCGACTTCCCAGCCGGTAAGACGAAGGTTGGGGGATAGTCGCTTGAGGTGGCCTGCGAGCGATCGACCGTTCTTGGGCCAGCCATTGTGTCGTTTGATTTGCTCCGAGACTCGTTGTTCGATGGCGTTTAGCAGCTCGCTGGCGCTGCCATCCCACCCTTGATTGGTTTCAACAAACTCGAGGAGTGGCTGTCCGACTGGCGACGACTCGATAGCGAGGTCGTTTGCCGAGTTGCGGTTGCCTTGGTAGGCGGCGATGAAGTCACCATGTTCCCAGCCAATCGCCTTCTCGGCGGCAGTGACCCACAACGCGAAATCGGCCATCCGCGGCAGCTTGTCGAGCTTGGTATGCGGCAGCTCCCGCAGCGCACCGGACAGCCCGTCCAGCAGCGCCCCAAAGATCTGCGGTTGTACTTGCTCGAAGGCGGTGACGATCTCCTCTTCGCGACGTCGCCCCTCTTCGGCGATCGCCGGTAGCCATACGATGAGGCAGCGGTCGAGCAAATCCGATCGCGTAGCTACCTCCTCGATGCTGGTGAGCAGCACGGGCCGCATGGCGTCGAAGATGATCTCGTCTTGGTCGGTGTAGAGTTCTCGGGTGGCGAACCCGCCGCCCGTACTGAGCCGGCAAAGAGCATCGGAGAGCCACGCCGGGACGAACGAGAGGTTGTCGTAAGCCAGGCACCACGAATTGTTGGCGCCGATCATCAGATCGCGAGGATCTCGGTGTTCCGAGCGGAGGGGCGCCGAATTGGGATCGACCAGATTGCGGAGCAGTCGACCGGTGGTGCTCTTCCCACTGCCTTGTTCTGCGAACAGGGCTAGGAGGGGGTAAGGGCCGCGAGGCCGTAGCGAGGCGAGTAGCCACGCGACGACAAGCCGCCAGGTCGTGTCATCGACGTTTAGAAATCCGCGAAGTTGGCTGATTGACCCGCCAGCCTCAGGAGTCGGAAAGGACAGCATGCCGCGGGACCGGCGGAAGCGCACGGGCGCCTCCTCGATGATCTGCCAACCTTCGCGAGTCACCTCCACGACCTGCCAGGTTGAGTTGCAGAGGTCGATGTAGATGTTACCTTCGTGGCCGGCGACTCGAACATGAATGTCGTGCTCTTCGCCGTCGAAGAGCGCCGTCGCCTCCATGAGGTTCAGTGCTGCCGATAGGGCGTCAGAGTTGATTGCCTTCCCCTCAGCCTCGAAGAACTGCTTGGCCACGTAGCGTTTGAATGTCTGGGACTTGATCGGCCAAGTCTCAAGATGGTCGCCCACGGGCACTGTGGCATAGGCATCGCTGCCGGGCGTGTGCCATAGGTCCCATTCGGCCGCCATGTTGGCCGCGAGGGTCGATTGGCTTTCCGGCTCCCCATCGTCGCAGATGGCGCCCCCTTCTTCGTCGGCCTGATCGGCGAGCGCCGTCATCTGGGGATCGACCAATGGCCCGAGCACATCGACGCCGATCGAGAGCTTCGCGGCCAGCTTCTTCACGAACCGGTCACGGGAGACGCTACTGTTCGTATCGATGTTGTCGCGGTGCGTAATCTCGCCGCAGACGGCGGTCACCAGCCGTTGGGGCTTTTTGCCTGCGGGGATGACCTTAAGCGTGATAGGCGCCGACTCGGGCACCTCGATCTCGGCTGTCGCAGTTCGCTCGCCGCCTGGCGGTGTTTCCTCGAACGCTGGCTTGGCGTCCGTAATTGCTTGTCGCACTAGCGCTTCGCCATCCTTTTGTCGAAGCACATCCCGCACATCGGCGCCATTCGACTCGGCGAATTCGGCAGGCAACGAAGCGACTCGCACCGACGCTGCGACGCCACGCAGCACCTTGGCCGAATGCTCGGCTCCCTCCACGCCCGCCTTGTCTCGGTCCGGAACAAGGATAACGTCGGCGCCAGCGAACAGGCGGACGAATTTGGCTGCGAGCCGGCAGGTGTTCACGCCGCATGCCAGAAAGCCAAGTCCGTGCAGTGCGGCAGCATCCTTCGGTCCCTCGACTAGCAGCCACGGTTCGCCATCGGCCGGCAACCGCACCTTGCCTTCCTCGTGCGGAAAGAACAGCCCCGCTTTCCGCCCCTTGGCAAACATTCCCTTACTGCCGTCGGCCCACAAGCGGAAGGTAGTGCATTGTGTCCCTTCTGGCCCGTAGGCGGGCAAGAAGATCGAGTCCAACGTCATCGGTTTGGCACCATACGCGATCAGCGATTCGCGCGGGATCGACTTTTGCCTCGCGATCAGACCAATCGGATCGGGCATATCGCTGGCGGCGCCGTTGTGATTGGCGGATGGCGTCGGCTCAAAGGCGCCAATGGCGATCATGACCTGCTTCGCCTGCTCGCGGTCGCCCAGCATTTTTTCTGCGAGTTGGAATGGCGACCACTTGGCGCCGCACGAGAAGCAGTGCGCTACGCCCGTCTGCTGGTGGAGGCGAAACGCATCGCTAGACTTGCAGGCGACACACGGGCCAGCGAGATCATGGCCCTCACGTTTGTACTCGCCGAGCCCGAGGCTGCCGGCGAGCGCAATGCCGATCTGACTATTCGGCCCGATAGGAATCGTCATTGCCGTGCCTCCCAGTCGGCACGGCGCGGACACCCAGCCTCTACCCACTGGCGAAGCTCATCCAGCCGCCAAAGAGTCGAGCGGCCGATTCGAACCGGTTTGGGAATCATCCCAGCCGAGTCCCAGGTTCGCCATGTACGAAGCGACTTGCCACACATCTGGGCGGCTTGTTTGGCGGTGACGAGAAGTGCACTGGCTTCCTCGTCAGGCATCCGCATCTGCCTGGCTGCGTCCATTCGTCCTCCTTCTCGGGCTCGTCGCTGTGGCCCGTCGCAGTGATCCTTGCTAAAATCGCGATATAGGAAGTCTCTCTTGGTTCAACGCCCGCCTCCGTGGCGGGCGTTGTCGTTCTATGGACCGCCGGGGTGTCGAACCCCGCTGGGGAAGATAGGAAGCCTCCCTTGGCCCGCGCCGCGGCCCAGGGGTCAACAGGTTCTTTCCTGCTCCCAAACATCGCGATCGGGAGCTCCTGAGGCGATCCACTCGCGTATCTCACCCAGCGGCCAACGCACCGCTCGACCCAGCCGAACAGGTCGAGGCAGCTTTCCCTGGGCGTTCAGCGACCACAGATGCCGCTTAGAAATGCCGAGAAGCTCGGCTAACTGGTTTGCAGAAATGGCGAGTGATTCTTCGCCGGCGGTAAGTTGCATCGTCCTATCCCACAATTACGCGTTTCGATGAGTCGAAGCGTTACTGTGGGAATTCTGACGCAGGACAGTGCTTGGCGTCTGTCCGCAACAGTGTCCGGTACACTGTCCCCTACGTCTTGGACAATGTTCTAGCGCACTGCGTCCCGGCGGGAGTAAGCCAATAGCCACGCGCCCCCTTGGAGCCGCCAAGCAGTTTCAGAGTTCGCAAGACGGCCAACTCTTCGCGGAGGCGTTTATCAGTTAGCCCCCTTAACTTCTCGGCGATCTGCGGTGCAGATACCTTGTTTGTCTCGTCTACCGCGCCGATGTCGAGAATAGCCTCGAGGATAAGCTTCCGAGTAGTACTCAGATCTTTTGGAGCGACCGAGCCTGTCTCGGATTGTGGCACAGCAACCGGCGATGCATCAGGCGAATCGTCGGATTGCCGAGGCTTTTTTTGAGCAGAGCTATTGAGCATCCGACTCCACGTTTTGTCGACATGAGCCGTGTAGTCGCCAATCGCCTTATCACAATAATCGCAGAAATCTGCTTCTTCGTGGGTAAGCTCAAATACGCCGATGCCTATCTTGTCGCGCAGTCCTTCCACAAATCGGTCAATGGCATCGAATCGCCGGTACGTCCAATCTTGGTCAACCGTCAGTTCGTCCGGATCTCCGTCGAGAAGTGTATCGATAAGTGCGTCGATGCTTTCTGTTGAGTCGTTGTCGAGCTTCGCATCCGTTAGACGCTCGAACGCCACTCGAAAGCGCCGCTGCATGCTCGTGAGCATTAGCCGAAGCGGATGCGGGCGAATGGCGCCATACGCGCTAGCATGGTGGACTAGTAGACGCCTCAGAAGCGTCCAGTAGATTTCAACCATTCGCACCACGCGACGTGGCGATGCAAACTCCGCTCCGGCATCGGGCGTCGGTAGTAGGCAATCGAAAAGTCTAATTCGATGTAGTTGTTCGCCAATGTCCTTGATACCTGAATCGCACGTTGCCAAGCATGCGCTTAATAGTTGCTGATGGGATTCTCTTGACTGCTGGGAATCGACTTCGCCGTGAAAGCTGAAGTCTTTGTGATGCATCATTGTGGTCGCCATTATGGCGGCGAACCCAGTGTACGCGCCAGGGTCGTGCAGGGACGGAACTGGCATCGTGTCGAAGAGTTGATCCAAACCCACAGCTCTACTGGCGGCGACAAGCGACGACGTAAGTTTGTCATATATCCTGCTCGCTTCATCTTGTGCAATTGCATCGGGATAGTACCGCGCGAATCGCGTCAAATCTCTGAGTGACAATGCGGCGATAATCGCCGTGGGCAAGAGGGGATGCGCGCCGTCTATCTTCTCCTCCTTGCCCTTTGGGTCTTCGGCGGCCGGCTTGCTAGCGGACCTGGACGTCTTCCGAGGGGGAGAGATGCGCTCGTGCCACCTATCGGCTCGGTCGAAAAGAAAATCTGCCGACAACGATGGATTACCCAGCGGCGGCTTTTGATCAATTAGGTGCTCACCGTCAAAGATGAAGTGGTCAGCGATTATGAGCCCTTGTTCAATCCGCCAGTCGTGGTGCTGCGTGTACACTCTGGCGGAGAGAGCGTCCAAATGCTCCTCAACCAAGACCACGTCGTCCGGGTCCATCTTATCCGCGATAGCCAGAAAGAACGTCGCCTCTACCTTCGTTTCTCCTTCACTCAAAAGGGTTGGCCGTATGCTCTTGTTGAAAAGTCGAAGCAATCGCTGTCCGGCATCGTGGAAGCACTTAAAGAAATACACTTTGCCATCGGCGATCGGCAGGTAACTAGGATCGCTGGGGCAGGTGCCGCACGTGACAGGATCATGATTGAAAATCCGCTCGTCCCATTGAACGCCGAGAAAGCATGTGTCCCAGGGAAATGGCTCATCGTCATCCCGTGCCAAATCAGCGTTGGAGTCAAGGAGAAGATGCCGGCGAACGGAGGCGAGAGCATCGTCTAATCGGGTCAGATACGCCCATCGCGTAACTATGGCCGAATACCAACGAGATCGACCCTCGTCGTATGCCACATCGATTGCTGTTCTAACGATGTCCTTGCAGGAGCGTGCGGAATCCGCCCGATCGAGCTCGCGCGCCGCCGCTAAGATGCCCTGAGCGGTGTCTTGCAAATAGCTTGCCGATCCCTCATCAAGGCTCCAATAAGGATGAGTGCTCTCTTCTCCCGGAGGCTTCTCTCCTTCACCTGGGCCGAAAGCGCCGATGGCCTTCTCTGCAAATCGCTCGAAATATACTCGCTGCCGGAACAAGAACTCGCCGGCGTCGTCAATGTCTTCCATCACCCGGTCGTAGCCCATCATGTCATCTTTGCGAACGGCCTCTTCCATTCCGTGGCGGGAATTGCGCAACAACTCATTGCGACGCTTGGCAGTTGCGAAGAAGAGAAACGTGAGGCGGTGCCGATCGAGCGCTTGCTCCAACTTCTGGACCGCCTCGTGCAGTGTGGCGCCGGCTTCATCGCCGACGGGACGGCCGTTCGGCGACGTTAAGGCTTCTCCCGAGGCGTGCGGAGCGATATCGGCCACGGCTTCGAGTTCAGCAGCGAGATTCACAAGCGTGATCGCGACATGGCCGATCAAGGCAAAAGTTGGATCATTCGTGGCGTACTCTTCGGAGTCCAAATTTGCGCCGATGGAGCGAGCCCGCTCCAGTTCTCTTTGTGCCAGCACAAGTTGTGCTCGGCTGAGATCGGCCGCTGGAAGAACGGCCAGCTTAACTTCCTGCTCTTCGCTCGTGCGCTGGAATAGGTCGATCAGGCCATCGGCAAAGTGTGGATCATCGCACTCGGCCACGACACACCCACATGCGTCGGCAACTATGGCTGAATCATTGAATCGAACGCTCGGATCGGCGATCACGACAAAATGCGAAATGCGAGGTTCGCGGCTCATCTTCAGCGTCCATCGAAACGTCTCAAAGCTACGATACTTCAATCCAACACAGCAGTTCTGTCGCGTAGCCTTTATCAGTGGCCGCGATTCCGCGGTGACCTAGCTCTCTTTGAAGCATCGGCTCGATTGCGTTGGCAAAGAGCGACTCGCGTTCAGACAGGGTGAACTGCACCCGACCGGGCGGCGAATCGAAGCATGCTCGATACTGCTTCTCCAGGGACGGCACCCGCTTACCTTCGCCATCGACGGCGATGGGGACTAGATGCGCACCCTCGTCTCCGCCACGGCCATAGGCGTGGACGAGCCAGAGCGTTAGGACCGCACGCTGGGGAAAGCCCATTGCCGCTGCGGCTCCGGCCGCCCGGGGCGACGCCGAACGCCACCGCAGAAGCAAATCGTTCATCAACGGGTGGTCGATGCCCAACAGCTCGACGGCGTCGTCCTCCTGCGCCTTATCACGGTCGAGCGTGCAAGTGACCGGTGGTCGACCGTTGACCGTAAGTCGCATCCGCCAATCATCGAGCAACTCAAGGCTACTCCCCTCGATGGCCAAGGCCGTTCGGAGAAACTCCACAATGCGGCGCTTGCTGTCGTCGATGTCCGCAAACGGCTTGTAGTCGTCGAGGCTGAAGCGATCGAGGTCCTGGAACAATTCGTAAACGACCTTACGCGCCTCACTAGCATTTGACATCGCCGCTTCCAGCTCTTCACGCGTGCGGCGTAGCTGTGGATCTGAGAGGGCGTCTCGATAGAGCTGGTCGTAGCTCAATCGGTCGGACAACTGGCCGAGAATCTGCGCCCGCAGGTCCTCGGTCACGTTGCCGTGTTCGTCCACCTTGCCGAGCGTCTTGGCGATCTCCAGCAGCTTGTCGGTCAGCAGCAGGAAGATTGAACCCTCGATGGTGTCCGATAAGACGAGGTTGTAGACCTGGGCAGTGTCCTTCTGCCCGTATCGATGGATGCGACCAATCCGTTGTTCCAGGTCCATCGGATTCCACGGCAGGTCGAAGTTGAAGAGCACCCGGGCGAACTGCAGGTTGATGCCTTCGCGGCCGGCCGCCGTGCAGACAAGCACACGTGGCCCGTCTGGCCTACGAAACTTCTTCTCCGCCGCCAGCTTCATGCCGTGATCGCCGCCGCGCAGCACGACGACGCCTTGGCCAGGATAAGAAGCTTCGATCTCCCGCGAGAGCAGGTCGACGGTCGCCAAGTAGGTGGCGAAGATGACCACCTTCTCGTCCGGGTTCTGGTTCCACAGCGCTCCCAGGCCGCGGAGGAGCTTTTCGGCCTTCGTCTCGCGGTCAGCGGGGAACGCTGCTAAGACTTCTGCGATCCGCATGCGCTCCTCAGGGAGCGACACGGCTACAGAGGTCGCGGCCAATTCCTCGCCGAGCGCCGTGACTGCCTCGCCTGACTGTGACGAGGCGGCCGCCGCCAGCTCATCGTCATCGAGCTTCTTGATGAGCCGGTACTTCAAATCGGCCAGAATCCGATCGACTTCGCCACGCCCGATAGGATCGTCAGGGATGTTGCCTTCAGCATGTATGATCTTGCGGGCCTGCCCTAGCAAATCCAAGTGCCCGTCAATATCAAGCGCCTGGTCCTTCAGGATCGCCTCGTGGATCGTCAGCATGAGTTGCCGCCGTCGGAGCGTGCTGCGCACCGCGGCGAAGCTCGATGCGGCGATCTTCTGAAAGATCGTCATCACAAAGCCCAGCGCCCGGCCCTCGTTGCCGCGCTGCTTCGCCAGATCAAAGCCGTCCTGGAGATACTCGCGGAGCTTCCCGTAGAAGGCGTTCTCGCCCTCAGACATCGTGAACGACTCGGTATGCACCCAGCGTCTTGCGAACAGTTGCGAACCGTCCGGCGTGCAGGCGTCGGCCTTGGTGCGGCGGAACACCACGGCGTTGAGCCGATGCCGCTCTTCCACCATTTCATCCGGCCCGCTGAACAGCGTAGGATTGAGTAGTTGGATCAGCATCCAGAAGCGGAAGTGATCGCCCTGATGGGGCGTGGCCGAGAGCAGAAGCAAATCGCGGGCATGATCGCGGAGTGCCTCGGCCAGCTTGTAGTTCTCGGTCTTTCGCGTCCGCGCTCCGTTGCGGTAGGCCGATAGATGGTGGGCCTCGTCGAAAACGACCAGATCCCACTTCGGCGCTTGCAGCAGGCGGCGGATGCGTGCTGGTCGCTTGAGCGTGTCAACGCTGGCGATGAGGCGATCGTGCTTGGCGAAGGCGTTCGATTTACGATCGGTAACATCGCCTTCGGAGCCGAATACCTCGAAATCGAGGTTAAACACCTCGTTCAGCTCGCGGTGCCAGTTATTCACCAGCCCTGCGGGCACGACCATCAGCGCGCGGGTCATCTCGCCCCGGCTGGCCAGCTCACGCAGGATGAGGGCAGCTTCGATCGTCTTGCCGAGGCCCACTTCGTCGGCCACCAGGAATCGCCGCGGCGCGGCCGTCGCCACCCGATGCGTCAGCACGACCTGATGGGGAAGCAAGTCGATGCGCGCCGCCGTCAGGGCGGTGGCATTCTCCATCAACGGCAGAGCATGGGCTTCGACATGCAGCCACGCATTCCGCAGACGATCGGTTCCCTCCGCCACGCCGGCGAGAATCTGCTGGGCGCGACTCTCGGCCGCCCGTACTGAGTCGGGGTGAAACTGGCGTTCGCCCGTCGCAAAGAAGGCGCGAACAAACCCGTCCGGCGATGTACTGACGACCACTCCTTCGCCGAAGTCGGGATGGACCACCCGCTGCCCAGGCTGGTAGGTCGTCGATCCGTTAACTGCCTGCGACATCAGCTAATCCTCGGATGGTGCAGGCCAATCCAATGTTTGCCGTCGTAGTCGGTGTTGGCGTCGTCGGAGTCGAGCAGCCGCTCGACCTCGTTCTCGGCGCCGG
Source organism: Pirellulales bacterium (assembly GCA_020847515.1). GTDB lineage: Bacteria > Planctomycetota > Planctomycetia > Pirellulales > Lacipirellulaceae > Lacipirellula. Next base: position 77,316 of record JADLBW010000161.1, read on the forward strand.
AGAACAGCAGTCGGCCGATCGGTAGGCCGTCGCCGCCGGTGCTGCGGTGCTTCCAAAAGTATTGCTCGGTGGCCCCCTTCATCGAGATTCGATTCAAGCCCGACGGCAGCCAGAAGATTAGTCCGGCCTGGCCCTCGTAGTGGTCTTGGAACGACAACACCGCCTCCTTCAAATCCGTCTCGATCCAGCGCTCGGCGTCGGCGGCGTCGAGGACGTCAAGGCACCCCTCCAGACCGGCGACAATCATCGCGTCGCCGTCGGCGGCCGGCAGGTCCTCAGGCCACTGATTTGCCAAGGCGAAGAAGTCTCGTAACGAAAGAACGTCGCTCGGCTTCACAAGCTCGGCGAGCGTCGTCACTTCCCAGAGTAGAGCAAAGCCGCGGCGCGACCATCCTCGGTTGTAGCGGGTGCGAACCATCAGTCGTCGTCCTCGCCAAGCGTATCGAAGAGAGAGAGTTGATCAGCCTTCGCCTGATTCTTGCCGGCCCACGTCCGATAGAGTTGCGAGGCCAGCGTGGCAGCGTTACGCACGGTGGAATCGGCACCGTGCGTCTTGAACCAAGCGAGAATTGCTCCCAGCGCCGGATGCGGCCGGAAGTTTGGATTGCTGAGCGTGTCGTTGGCGTTGATGCCGCTGCCCTCGAAGCAGGCGCCGATCAGATACATCGCCTGATCGTAGTCGCTAGTCATCCCGCGGCGCTGTTTGCCAACCCACTTCTGAGCAAACTCGAGCGCCGGAACTAGATGAAACACCTTCTTTCGTTCAACCACCCATCCACGATCTGCGAAATCGGACGGCCCACTACCGGTGCCGCGAAGGAACTTCTGCATTTGATCGCGAGGCAAATCTGCTTTGCCATCAAAGAGTCGAAGGAGCATGCGAGTGAATGGCTCGGCGTTCGAAGGTGGAGGATCCTTGATTCCGCCCGCTTCCTCATCCAGAAGTTGGTTGATTCCTAGCAAAGCCTCTAGGACGCTCATCGGTAGGTCCTGGTCCTTGTAAACTTTGCCGTAGTGACGAGAGAAGTATTCAAGCGCCTTGCCGCGACGGATCACTTGAAGATCGGCTTCCGGTAGCCCCTCCTCCTGGTGATGCTCCAGCAACTCCTGTAACTCACGCACGTCTTGCAATACTTGACGTCGAAGCTTTGCCCAGGAAATTGGTTTCGGCTCGTCTTGTCGCTTTCGACAAACGTGAATCATGTCGTATTCAACTTTCTGAGATCCATAACCACCATCGCCTTTAGACTCATCGCCACGTATCGGGAAAACGGATACAAGAAAGAACCCAGCATTAAAGAGAGATTCAAGTACAGATACCCACGGAGCGTCTTCGCTGTGGTGAAAGGTGAACGCCAAGAGTCCTGAGGGCTTGAGAATTCGGTAGGCTTCCTTCCAGCACAAAGTCAGTAATCGCTGGTAAAACCCCTCTGGATCGTCTGGATGCCGATGCTTGTTAGCTACCGCCTCGAGTGCTTTGGGCGTTTCCGGCTCTTTAAATAGGTCCGGATAAGTAGTTTTGAGAACGCACCGCAGCCAAACATAGAAGAAGTCGGCAATCTCTGCGTACTGTTCTAAGTTGGAGAAGGGAGGATCGGTAACTACGAGGTCCATCTCACAGTCACGAATGTGTCTCAAATCGGTCGAAGTATCACATGTGATACAGGCGCTTTGCACCGGATCACCGGTTGATATTGCGGCGCTTTTCGTTGCGATGAATTCGCCAAGGTTACGGTATTGCTCCGACAGTTGCGTTAGGGGCAGCCGCTCCCACGGATTTGAACGCCAATCGATCGTTTCAAAAAGGCTCTTGATGCTTGATGGCCACGGTCCGTATCCGACGGGACTAAAGGCACCAACTTCGACGACGCACGGCCGAGGATTAAAATTGCTGTTCGAAAAGGCTGGAGCAAAGTGCCCCTTAGTGACATGCCATGCGGAAAACATACATTGGTTACGCAAATACTGCTGCCACGCACCGAGAACATAGTCCCGCACAGCGACAGGCCGCCTAGAGCTGGCGAAGGTTTTCAGAAAGAGCGAATGAAGTAAGAGCTGGCGGTGATTGAACAGAAAACGCCAATAGGTGTACTTGTGATCTTCAACGTCATGCCGCCCTATCTCATGACCGATGTTGATCGGTTCGCGTGGCCAAAAGTCCTTCAAGTCACTTACAGAACGCCGGGACCATTCTCTGAGTGCGCCATTTAGGGCGTTAGCGTCCGAAGCGGGGATGAATAGTCGATCAGTTTGGCCATTTCGCTTGCATTCAGGACAGAAGCATTCGAGCGCATATGAGGCCGTGGGGGCAACTGCTCCGTACGCTTTTGTGGCTTGCCTAACGTCTTGAGCATTCCCACAACTACCGCAGGTGAAATCTCCGTCTTTTGGAACTGTCCCACCCGCCTTTCCCGTTGCGATTGTGGTGCCGTCACTCAAAACGATTCTCTCTGGTAGGGGCCCGCGGACCTCGACGAGCTTGCATCGTGATGCGCGTGCCGTGTTCCAACGGATGGTGTCCTCTGGAGAATCATTGGGGCTGCCGCCATATCGCCGGCCACTTTCGTCCATTGCCGGTTCACCCTTAATCCAGTCTGGGTGGACAAGGAGTGAAAGTGAGACGGTTTTCCTACTAGGCTTCGCAAGACTGCCAAATAATTCTGGCTTGTCGCAATGCGGGCAGATCGCGGAATCGGGATTGCCCATTGCGTTGAGAGTCGCCACTGCAAAGGAAGGTTCCGTGTTTGCAGTGACGAGTTCAACGCTTGGAGCAAGTCGAGCTTCTCGTTCTTCGAGGTCGTACCGCTTACCGCAATGCTTGCATGTGCGCTTCCACACTTTAAGTGAGAGCGTTTTCGACGCCATTAAGGGTGTGGACATTAGAGGGGTACGGTGACCACATCCTACGGACTGACATGGACAGTGCTTTGTCCAAAAAACATGGACGATCTCGGGACCTTCATACCGATATTGGCCACGTTCTTCGGGGGTAAGCTGCATCGGATCGAAGTCAGCACTCATGACGTTACCAGTGCTTATCTGCGACCATCTACCTTTGTGGCCACGTGGGCAATCGCATGCATAAAATGGCATGATTTGCGGTTTGACCTCGGCTTCGATCTCAGCAAGCATTGCCTCAACTTCAGCCTTATCAACCTGCGCGAGCTCATTCTTGACTACGAACCAGGCAATGGGATTGAGGTCATTGCCATGCATCTGCATTCCAAGGCGTGAGCCTTCGACGACGGTGGTGCCGCCGCCCATGAAGATGTCAGCAACCTTCAGATTCTTGAATGCGCCCTTCTTCTGGTGGTTGCCATAGTAGACCTGCCAGACCAACTTGGCGGCTTCCGCTGGATCGTCTGGCGCCCTAATGGCTGCCGCCAGAAGCATGGCGCGAAAGACGCTGCTGCGGCGTCGCGCCCACCATTTGGACATTTGGTAGATGGGCTTGCCGGCATTGCCCTCAATCGTTGCAATCTCGTTGATCGGGATGATCGGGAAATCGACTTCCAGGCAAGTCGGCGGGCGATTGGGATCGGCGAAATCGACCGTCTCCAGGTCCCATGCTTTCCCGGCGTTCACCGCCTTGGCGAGTTCGCGCGCAACCCATTCGTCTTTCTTTAGCCCTTCGTCTTTCCAGGGCTGGAGCTTCTTTGTTTTCGTTTCGGCGGTAGCCATGGCGTTACTTCCTGCTTAGCTCAATGAACGGGACGGCCACTTCGAGCACCGTCAGCCCGCCGTGTGTAAGAGTGGGATAGCCGCCGGCGCTACGCCACTTGCGACGGCCGTTAACGAAGAGGTGGTTGCCGTGCCGCGTTTGCAGCAGCAGGTCGATCGGTGGCGCCCAGGCGCCCGGTTCCAGCGCCGTGCCGTCCCAGCGACCGCTCTTGAAGATGCCTTTGAGGTACTCCGTTTGATCGCGATCTGAATCAGGAAAGTGGCCGCTGGCGGCGTATCCGTGGTCGCCAGTAATCACCAGTCGGCGGCCTTCAGCCAAACGAAAGACTAGCTTCCAGAAGGCGTCGCCGGTTAGGTGCTCTACTACTTCATCGGTGAGCGACGAGAGGCCCTTACCCGGATCGTCGTGGGCGTGGAGCGTGCAGTCGGGCCAGTGGTGCCAAAAGACCCAAGCCGGCTCCGAGCCGACGAGCGCCGCGCAATCTTCCCAGGCGACATCGGTGCAATCCGTGCGAGCGCCGGCAAGCTTGTGGGCGCCGCCTGCACCGTTGTTGCCGAGCGCCGATCGCTGCGAGAAGCCTAGCGACTTGGCAAACGGCGTGGTGTCGGCCGGCAACTCCGCACCCGTCGGCCGGGCGTCATGAACCGTGAAGCCGCGCTCCTCGGCGCCCGCCAACAGCCAAGGCGCTTCACGCAAAGAGAGGGCATCGAGAATGAGGACGGCTTTTCCGCCTGATTGAGCTGACCACCATGTGGCGAGCGCGTCCGAGGTTAGAGGAACCGACGCTTCGTAGGCGGACCAGAGGTCCCAGCCTGCCGTGGCGAGGTAGAGGTCAAGGTCGCCGACCGTTCGATCGCGGCGTGTCACTTCGCCGTGCGCCTTGCTCACATCGATCGGCGGCGAGCAAACATCCCAGGCCCGGCCGAAGATCGACGCCCACGCATCCGCAGGCGCCTGATTCTGAAGAGATTGGACGAGGTCGTAGTCGAGGCTCATTGCTGCTGCTCCTTCTGGAGACCTAACTCGTAGGTCATGCCGTCGGGGAGTTTCTTGAGCAACTCCTGGAGCTGTGCGCCGGTAAGTTTCTCGACCTTCACGTTGAGTGACCGAAGCTGCGTGCCGGGCTTGATCCCCTGCGACTCGATCTTGCCGAGCAGATTGAGCGCGGAGGTGGCAGGGATGGCGACGTCGACGAAACTGCCGCCGCCGCCAAAGATGCCGCCCGGCGCGGGGCCGCCGGTGGGCGCCGCACCGCCGGGACCACCCGTGCCGGCGCCGTTGTCCCGTGAGGTCACGCCCGTGCCGGGCGGTGTGGCGCCCGTGCCCGCGCCTGTGCCGCCGGGCTCGGGAAATAGACCGCCGGTCCCGCCGCCGCCGGCAGGCGGTGTGACGCCGCCCGTGGCGGGCACGTTTTGCGGCAAGAGAACATGCGTTTCGTCGAGGTGTTTGCCGGTGCCGAGCTTGCCCCGCATGCGCTTCCAGGCGGCTTCTTCCGTTTCCCCGTCCGCGACTTGGAGGTATTCCATGCCGCGGAGGTTGATGGCGATCAGGCCCTTGGCACACAGGCGGATGATGCGTTCCTTAACGAGGGTTTCGCCCAACCAGGGGATGCAATCTTGACCGCCTGGGCGCGGCTCTTTCAGCTCTTTGACGAGCTTGCCGGCCGACTCGTTGTTCGGCGCGGCGGCGAGGATGAAGTCGCGGAAGTCTTCCGGAATGAATAGGTGCTCCACGATGTGCTTGTCGATCGCGTCGGGGATCTTGGTCCCCTCGGCCTTGTGGCTCTCGACGTGGAAGCGGCAGTTGGCCGGCTCTTGGAAATTCCAGTTTGAGATGATGGCGAACCGGTCGAAGCGCGACTTGAGGATTTCTCGCAGCTCCTTTTGGTACTTGGTCTGCAGCCGGCCGTACTCGGGATTCTGGGCCTTCCACTGCTCGGCGAGGTACACGCAGCGAGCTAGTACGACGAGGTCGCGATCGCCGAAGATATTGGTGCTGCCGTCCTGAGGGATGAGGAAGCGAACGACGTTGCGGTTGCTCTGCAGGTTGTCGCGGAGCCATTGCCCCAGCGTGGCTTCGATCTTCGGGGGGCTTTCAGGCAGCACGAGAATGGGAATGCGCTCGTCCCACTGGCTCGGCTGGTCGGGTTCGTCGACCTTCTCCCAGGGTTCCTTCTTCCAGTACTGCGGAAGCACGATGACGCGGAAGCGGCTCGCGACGTCGGTGCTGCCCGCGATGACGTACCGCACCTCGCGCGACAGGTGGGCGATATCCTCGCCCTCGACGAAGAACTTATCGTTGCGGGCGCTGGCGATGAGCTTCGCCTGCGGATTCTCCTCCTCTTTGAAGATGTAGCGGTTGCCGTCTTCGTGGATGTTGAAGCTGTTCTCGACGATGGTTGCCAGTTCGACATGGAAGGCGTTGTCGTTGACCGGCCTGTCGCGGGTGACGTCGACATGGAGCGTCGCCTGATCGGCGCCAGACTGGTTGACCGCGGCCAGCGAGCGAAGCCAGAGGGCGCCGATGACCCCTTCCAGATGCGGGAGGTTTTGGCCGGTGGCGGCGACGGCGTCTTTGACAGCCTCCAAATTGCGAATCGCCTTTTCACGTAATTTCTGGTGATGTTGATTGGCGACGGCGTCCAGCAGGGCCGAGATGCCGCTGTCCTTGTCGTCGAGCCGGAAGTCGGCAGCGGTAATGATAGGCGCCTCCTCGCCGCGGCGCTTGAAGAGGTCGGCGAGGATACGGATTAGATCGCGCGTGCCCTGGGCCTGCGTGGCGATGAGCACCTGATCTTCGAGCAGTTGCATGAGATGCGGAGCGAACGGCCACGCCTCGTGGAACTCGGCTCGCAACCGCTCATGCTCGGCTGGCGGCGAGTCTTTGAGCCGGAAATACTCGGCGATGTGCGCGGCCGCGAGCGAGGCGATTTGGTCGACGCCAACCTGCAGGCGATTCTCGAAGAGGCGGTGGAGTAGCAGGCGGAGGCGATCGCTCTTGGCGCCCGGGCCTTTGAAGTCGACGATGACCGGATTGACGCGCTGAATCTGCTGGAAGGCGTCGGTGTTGCCGTTACGGACTGAGACGACCAGCACCAATAGGTCGGGATGCTCTTTGGCGATTTCCGAAAGCAACTGGACGAAATTGAACGCCCAGGTGCGATACGGGTACTGCTTTGTGTTTGTAAGGCCATCGTACCAGGTCTGGAACTCGTCGAGGATTAACGCGGTCGGCGTATGCTGGAACATCTCCAGGAGAATTTCGTCGCTCGGCACGTCTGGCTTCTTCGCGCCCAAGCCCTCCCACTTCCCCTTGCAATAGCCGCCGTGCGGGTGGTTCTCGAATAGCAGGTCCCAGAGGTGCTTGTAACGCTGGCGATGGAGGCTCTCGCTGATGACATGCATGCCGCCACGCAGCTTAATGCCGTCGATCTTGGCGCCTGGAAGCAAACCGGCCCAGTGATCGAGCCATTGCTGCGTGGAGCCGATGTCCGTGAGGGCGTGGTACAAGGCCGCCATGAGGTGCGACTTGCCCTGGCCACGCTCGCCCTTGAGCGTGACCGGCCGCCCCTGGTTCGGCCCGGCAGCTTCGAGCGTCTTCAGTAAATCGGTCGAAGGGTACGTGATCCGCAGGAAGTCTGCGGCCGGGATCTGCGTGGCGCCGGTGTTGTTGTTGTTCGTGAGCTCGATCGCCGTTCCCTTAAGGCGGCGTCCCTTGAACTCATCGCGAAGAGTCAGTCCTAGCATGTGTTTCTCCCTGCGATCGAGCGAATGACTGGTCGCTCGTCGGCGTCCCGCCGATTATTCACCGAAATATTTCTTGCGGAGGTCTTTGCCGCGAGCTCCTAATTCTGTCGCCAGCTCGCCGAGCTGCTTCATAGCGAGCGGGGATGGCTTCGATCGTCCGTTTTCCCAGCGATTCACGGTGGCGAAGGTCACGCCCAGCTTTCCAGCAAATCGTTCCTGCGTCAGCGAAAGCCGTTCTCGCAGCGTTCGGACCAGCCGGCTGACATCCAGGTCTTTAGCCACGGTCATGCTCTCAGGCTTCCGGGGGTCATATAGGATGTTATAGTAGGTGCCCTATGGATAAGCGATTGATTGGCTGAGGTCAATCGGCAGCTAGTCAACTCTTCGTTCGGCAGTAAGGACCGCCGACTTTCAATCGTTCGATGCGAGTGCGCCTGTGAAGATAGATTTCTTTTCTATTGAGGGACCAGATGGCTTTGACCTCAACGGCGTGCTAAACGCCGTGAATCAGACGCCGAATGACAATGCACGAGTGCAGGAGCTTGCCGACGTTCCATTTCGAGTTCAGACGCTGCAGCACTCTCGCGGCATATGGGTTGGCGAGATCATTCGCATCCGAATGAACGACGTTCCGATCATTTGCGGTTTGGACGGAAGAGTGGACGAGGTGGACCTCGAGGATGACGAGGGAATTGGAGAGGAAACCGCCTTCCTCATACATCCCGCAACGAGAGTGCTGGCTATTCAGCGCAATCGAATGGGTGTGTCGCCGAGCCGCCTCATGCAATACTTCGCGAGATTCGCTGGCGTCGACGGAATCTTTGCGCACCCAGTTCTTAAGCCGGATGTGGCTGTCGCACTCAACCGCTTGCAGATCGTTCGGAAAATGCATGTGCGTTTTGCCGGCATCACAAATCCCAAGCTTTTGACTGCTCATAATCCGAACACTGCGGACGCCATCGCAATTTTGAACGACACCGCCCCCGTGATCGACATTACCGTCGCGATGGGGCGGCAGCGGGGATCACTTTCCGTCCAAGCTATTAGGGCTGCGGCACGTCGATTCCTTACTTGGAGTCGAGCGGCGGCCCCGCCTGGCGACATAATGGCATTGAAGATTGAGGGAACCTTCGATGATGATTCGCCAGCAGACCTAAATCTGCTAGAATACAGGCTAACTGAGCAAGCGGATGTCGTGCCTGATCCTCATAGCCGAAGGCTCCTGTACGAAGACAGAGCCAGTTCTCTGCGGGCGGCATTCGCTCGAAACAAAGACGATCTTGAGGAGATGTTCGGCCTGGAGCAATAGCGTGGCGTTGACCTGGGAGAAGTGGTATCCGATTCTCATTGCCAGCGCTGTTACGGCAATTTATCTCAGCGTTCCCGCGCTCCGTCAATACGCGCTGCCTCCCACCGCATCGGCGCTCATGGCCGCGATCGTGAGCATCGGTGGGATTGCGATTGGATTCCTGGCGACGGCAAAATCGATTCTGGTAAGTATTGACGATCGAGAGATCATCCAAAAGCTGAAGAGCAGTGGGTATTACAAGCGAATCATCGCTTATCTCCGCACGGCGATCCGTTGGTCCTTCTTGCTCACAGGCTATAGCGCCGCGGCGCTGCTTGTCGAATTTGGGCCTGCAACAAGCTGGTCATTTTCGTATAGCGTGGGATTCTCCGTCTGGTTACTGCTTGCGACGGCGAGTGCGCTCTCCTACTACCGTGTCATCAACATATTTTATGCGGTACTGGAATCCCTGAGTTAGGATAAGGACCACCCCTTATCGACGATGGGCAATGAATAGGCCGCATTCATGCGGCGGGTTCGGATCGACGTGGGCGACGTGCGTTGCTGCCAGGGCGTCGATCAGTCGTTTTCGATGCCGTCGCCCATGCCATTCGCCGCGAATCCAGCCGACCTGGAGCAGGCGGTCGTGCTTGGCAAGCGATTCGAGGATAACGTATTCAGCGCCTTCGCAGTCGAGCTTCAGGAGATGGACGTCGTCGGTGCCGAGCTCAACGAGCTGTTGCCAGAGGTCTTCAGTGGTAATCGCAGGGACCCGGACCCCGAAGTCGCCGTAGCGCGGGTCGAGGTCGTTCCAGAGCTCGACGATGTATTCGCCGACGCGGCTGTTGGAGACGGCGGAGGCCAGAAGGCACTGGCCGTTCTCTGCCGCGATGGCGGCGTTGATGCGCAGCAGGTGCGTATCGGGGATGTGGGCGGTGTTACGCTCAAGCAGCTCGAAACTTTCCGGGTGCGGCTCAACGGCCACGATCTTCGCATCAGGCCACCACTCGTGGCAGAGGACGGTGAAGCTGCCGACATGGGCGCCGACGTCGACGATCGTGCGAACGTCGTGCTTCCGCAGCTCCCGGATCTGGTACTCGTCCTGGAAGACCGCGTTGGCGTACTGCGCGCTGGCGGGCTCAATGTAGAAGTCCCGCCCGAACGCCTGAAAACATCCCGCATGGCTCATCGTTATCTTCCTCCTTCCACGGGCAACAGCTCGATCGGCATCTGCTCATGCTCGAGCCAGCGGCCATGCCACACACCGCCATCGCCCGGTGTGAGATGGCAGGTGGGCCGATCAAAGCGGCTGATCGTGAGAATCTCCTGGCCTGCCTCGTGGTTGATCGACCATCGGCGTTCGCATTCGTCGGCGCCGTCGCCCACCAGACCATTGGCGTCCAGTACAACCTCCCGCTGGTCATACCCGATGCGGCGATAGGTGAATCGCCGTCCGACCAGGGAATCAATCTTGCGCTGCTCGGCCGCCGTCGGCGCCGGGTTGTTCCACAGGACGCCGTCCCACTTCGTTTTGAGGTCTGCCACCAGATCGAAACAGACCTGCTCGTTCCTCAGCGAATCGTTGAACCGGTTGCCGGCGAACTTCCACTTATCCTGGCAGCGGTGCTGAAAGACGATGTCGCCGCGGTGGTCGTACTGAACGATGGTGTGGACGTCCCAGCCAGGGCCGGCGGACGGCATGGCATACTCGGTCGAGAGCTTCCGCCATGCCAGGTGGAAGCATTCCTTGTCACCGTAGACATGCTTAAACACGAAGTCAGAATGCTCGGCGTACCAGAGCGACATCCGCAGTTCGTTGGCGCAGCGGCGCTTGTCGATCAGATACTGCCCCGACTCGAAGGCCCGTTCCTGCTCAGCCCGCTCGGCCATGTGATCCATGCCGAAGATTTGCCAGACGTCGGGCTTGAGCGTCCAGCAGGCGTAGTCGGGCCAGAAGACGGCGCCGGTCCGCAGGTACTCGGGTTCGTCGAACAGATAGGTCGGATCACGAACGACGCCGTTGTCGGCGTCGAGGAACAACACCTCGGCAAACGGCGAATGGAGCGCGGCATAGGGCTTCAATTCCCAGCCGCACAGGATTCGGCAGGGGTGCTCACGCTCGAGTTTCCGGGCGTCGACGCACTCGACGCCCAAGGGGGCCAAGAGCCGCTTCATGTAGGGGTCGCACTCGTTGTCCCCCATGTACCAGAGCTGGATGGGCAGTTCGCATTCGAAGCGGCGAATGAGATTCACGTTTACCCAGACGCTGGGGAAGTATTTGAGGCCGCCGCCGGCGATGACGATGCCGCGCTCTTGTGGGTAGGCATGGCGACTGGGGGTGAGCGACTCGATGTACCGGTCGGCCAACTGCCGATGGGCTTCGATCGTATTTTCCCAAGTCGCCCAGCCGCACGGCCAGGGCCCGGGCGGTGCGGCGTCGATGAGGCGGATCATCTCGTCGACCGGCATCCGGTCGGTAGCCGCGGCGCAGTGCGTCGGCCGTGCCAGTTCGAGCGTGGCGTCGATGGCGGAAGTGGTCATAGGGGCTCCCAACTGAGGTCGTAGCGCCAGTAGGCGCCGGTGTGATAGAGCTCGTCGACCGTGCTGGCCGACAGTTCGATAAGGTGATCGCCGGGTTCGAGATCGACCGAGCCATCGGCGTTGGCCTCGCGCATGGCGCACTGGCCCTGCTCGCCGTAGGAGCCGCCGGCGCAGATGATGCCGCCGTCAACGCGGGCGTCGGCTAGTTCGTAGCCGGCGTTGTGAGTTTCGACGTTGCCCGACATGCGGACCGTCAGCCGCGAGGGCGCCGTGAGGCAGACGCGGCGCGAGGCGTAGCCCGACTGGACGTTGGCGTTGGACCCGCCGCAGTTCTCGGAGGTTTCGAAGCTGATCCGCAGCACCCACCCGCCGCCGCTCCAGGTGGCGCCGCCGCTGGCGGACATCTGCCAGCCTTCGTCGGGGCAGGAGTTCGACGGGCCGCTGTCACCAGAGGAGCCGCCATCGTCGCCCGAGGAACCGTCGCCCGATCCATCGCCGGAAGAGCTATCGCCCGATGATCCGCCCCCGGACGAACCGCCGCCACTGGAGCCGCCTCCGCCGCCACTCGATCCTCCGCCTCCGGAGCCTCCTCCGCTCGAGCCGCCGCCGCCGGAACCTGAGCCGCCGCTTCCGCCAGAGCCTCCGCTGCCTCCCGATCCGCCACTTCCGCCGGAGCCGCCCGATGCGCCGCTTCCGCTGCCGCC